>JAISXY010000082.1 GCA_031270285.1 Campylobacteraceae bacterium | reverse complement strand
TCGTTAAATTTATTTTCTTTTAGATGTGCGGAGACGATAAGAGCGCCTGCCGAAAAGCCTCTCAAAGTCGGAGTGATACCTCCTGCCAAACAGCCTGCAAATACGGAACTTACCCCGTTTATCATCTCTACGCTTATGCCCTCCCCAGCCAAAAATGCCGCTTCTTCAAATATGCGTCCAAATACGGCAGGATCCCCGCCTTTTAATCTTCCTACGCGAAATCCGTCTTTGGCATATTTTAAGAGCATCTCATTTATCTCATCTTGCAAAAGCTTATGACAGCCCTTTTTCTTGCTGACATCTATCTTGATACAGTTTTTCGGCAGCAAGTCTATTATCTCTTTGCCTACAAGCGCATCAATCATGGCTATTTCTATGGAATTTATGGCTTTTAGGGCTTTTAGGGTGAGGTTATCTACACTCCCGGGACCACAGCCTATGAGTAAAACTTTGCTGCTTTCCTGATATATATTTGTACAGCCCTGCGCTCTTTTGATTTTGATACTTTCGTAAAAACTTTTTGTCTGTTTAGGCAGAACGGCTGTTATAAGGTTGCGTATGAATTGCGTATATTTGGGCGCTGCGCCGCCTGTGCTGACGGATACGCATAGGTCGTGATTTTTAACAACGGCTTGAAAATAAAAATCACAGTATTTTGGCATATCCACACAGTTTAGTAAAAATCCGTGTTTTTTTCGCTCTTCCCATAAAAGTTCGGAGAGATTTTCATCGCCCGAAGCGTTTATCACGACATCGTTTTTCTTTACATGAGAGAAGGAAAAAGCTTCTTTGATGACATTTTTGTCTTCAAAATACGGATCTTTTATCTCTTTGGCGACTATTGTGAGTTTGCAGTCGCTCTCATAAATATTTTTTGCTTTCAGCGCGGCGCTTGTCCCCGCACCTATGAGTAAAACATTTTTTGGCGTTAACGCTACGGGAAGTATATTCATTTTTTCCTTATCCTAACTATCCAGTATCCTCCTCCCTGTTTTATCTGCTCCAACACTGCATGACCCTCCGACGCTACAGAGCGCGGCACATTGTCAATCGGCGCGCCGTCATCAAGCAGTATCTCTAAAATCTCACCGCTTTTCATCTGTGCCAAATCCATTTTTGTTTTTACAAAATTCATCGGACACGCTACCCCTCGATAATCCTTAAACTTATCGGCATTTTGAATGCTGCTGCTTTTCGTTTTGGCTTCGGATGCTTTTTGCTCTATCTCGGCGGCAAATTTTAAAGAGTTATCCATCGTGCCGTAAAGTTCTATAACTGCATTTGCCAAACTTACTACATCTTTAGTCGCTCTGCCATCTAAAAGCGGTGCAAAATCAGCACTTATAAGAGATGAGTTGATAAAATGCTTTTTGAAAGCTTCCAAAACTTCTCTCTCGCTTCTTGCCTCTTCGCCTCTTGTAACTAAAAGCATCCTTGCGGCAAGTAGTCTTATATTTGCAAGATTGCTTTCATTTGGCTCATCTTTCAAAGCGGCGTTTAAAGCTTTTTTATCTGCTTCTATAAGGTCGTACATGCCGGCACTGCACTCTCCGGCACCTCTGCCTTTCAAAGAGAAAATCTCTTTTGCCGAATAGTCGTAATATGGATTTTTATCCTCGTCAAACGAGGGAACCGAAGAGTATTTCTGCGCTAACTCCAACACCTTTTGTTCACCCCTGTCGTCTATCCAATCTGAAAAGTTACTATACTTTTTTTTGGCTTCTATCCAAAGAGTTAAAAGCTCTGCTGTGAACGAGGGCAGGTGGTATGCGCTGATATCGGCTGTTTTTTTGCCGAAACGCGTGATATTTTCGCCCGTTTTTGCGCCTACTAAAATATTATAAGCAGGATATGGGTTTGAACCCTCGCGCAATACTTTGCCGAAAAAGCCAAGATCGGCTATGGCGTGTCTGCCGCAACTGTTTGGACAGCCTGACATGTGAATCTTAAAGCCTTTGAGTTCATCAAGATTTATACCGCTTTTTATCAGCGCTTTTTCCACGGCTTTTATAGCTCCTCTTGGTATGGTTATGCCAAGCTGGCAGGTAGCCGCTCCCGTACAAACTACACTATCTCCTATGATGGAGGGTTTTACGGTAAGTGCGGATAAACTTTTAAAAAGCGGATATAAGGAAAGCAGCTCATAAGCTTCTAAGTTTCTAATATATATATTTTGGTCGCTTCCAAATCTTATAACATCTCTTCCGTTTACGATTTTTTCAAGCTTTAAAGCCAGCTCTTTAGCTTTTGACGCATCCAAATCCCCCAAAGAGAGCGGAATTTTGGCGCAAAAATAACCCTCCTGCTTTTGAGCGTAAACATATCTGTCCCACCAGAGATTCTCTTCTTCGTTCAATGTCGGAAGAGCGCTGTTTTTAAGAGGAGTAACTTCGGGCAGGTTTTGCAGCTCAATCTGCCAGCCGCCTTTATTTTTCAGCTTTTCTATTTTGACATGCAAGAGTTTTCTAAACTCCTCTTCTCCCAACTCTTCAAATAAAAACCTAAGCCTTGCGGCGTGTTTGTTTTTTCTGTTTCCTTTTTCGTCAAACAACTCTTTTATAGCTTGAGACAGAAGATAAATCTCATTTTCAGGCAAAAAGTCAATAAAGCGGTGTCCGATTTTTGATTTTGCTCCCATGCCGCCTGCTACAAAAACGCTAAAACCCCTTTTACCCTCTTTTATCTTGGCGATAAATCCCACATCTATAAATGTTGCTCCGCCTCGATCAGCGCTGCTGCCGCTGAAAGCTATTTTGTACTTTCTTGGAAGCGCATAAGAGTCTTTTTTTTCAAGCATTTTTGAAGTTAGGGCAAGCGCATGCGGCGTTACGTCAAAAATCTCATCTTTTGCTATCCCAGCATATGGATCTGCCGTGATATTTCTTACCGTATTTCCTCCTCCGCCTCTGCCCGTAAGTCCTATCTCATGTAAAACTTTAATGACATTCAAAAAATCTTTCAGCTTTACATAATGCAATTGTACGCCGCCTCTTGTCGTTACATGCAGGATAGAATTTGCATATTTTTGAGATAAGTTTGATAGTTCAAGCAACTGTTTTGGAGTGATAACCCCGCCCGCAAGCTTTACTCTTATCATGTAGGTATTTGGTTCTCTTTGTTCGTAAATACCAAACGGCACGCGTATGGTTTTGAACACAAGAGCATCCAAAGAACCGTTCAAAAAATCATTATATTGTTTTGTAAATACCGTAAAATCGTTCTCTACCGACTTTGGGATAATATATCCGCTCATTATAAAACCTCCGTTTCCTCTTTCGTTACTTCCCCGTTTTTTATCTTAAATGATTTGAGATAAGGTATCTCTTCTGCCAAAGAGATGATGATATAACTGATATTAGGATCATACGCCAACCTTATGTCTTCTTGCGACGGGCGCGCAGGAGTTACGGGGTGCGAATGATAGCAGGCGATAAGGTGAAGGGAGAGTTTGCTTGCCTCCTTAAAAGCTTCAAACTGCTCTTTTGGGTCAAAACTGAAATGCTCTTCGCTATTGTCCGCATTCGTCATCTCGTACAAAGCTTTTACCTCCGAGCCAATTCCCGCTAAATATCCGCAGGCTTCTATCGGCGCTTGTTTTTGCGCATGTTTTATCATGGCTTCATATATATTTTTAGGAATTTTTAGCATTTTTTACCTCGCATGCAGCCTGTTCATAGTCTATCAAATGTTTTATTCCCTCGCCGCCGCAGACTCTGCATTTTGGATTTTTAGCAAATTTAACGCTTCTGAATGTCATATTTTTTGCTTCAAAACTCAAAAGCGTATCATGTAAAGGTTTTCCAACGCCTGTTACAAATTTTAAAGCTTCCGCCGCTTGAATGGTTCCAAGCATTCCCGCAACCGCTCCCAGTATTCCGGCAGTAGAGCATGTGGGCACGACATTGGGAGGCGGAGGTGCGTTAAAAACGCAGGCATAGCATGCGGATTTGTGCGGATTTATCGTCATGGTTTGACCTGAAAATCTCAAAATCCCTCCATGAGAGTAAGGCTTATCTGCCAAAATACACGCATCGTTTACTAAAAACTTGGTTGCAAAATTATCCGTGCCGTCTATCACAAAATCATAAGGCTTGATAATGTCCAAAATATTATCCGCATTTATCATAGTGTGGTAAGCGTTCACTTTTACATGAGGGTTTATAGAGAGCATTTTGTTTTTTGCGGACTCTACTTTTGGGACTCCTATGTCGGCGTTTGTATGAATGATTTGACGCTGGAGATTGCTTAAGTCCACAACGTCTCCGTCTATTATGCCGATCTCTCCAACGCCCGCCGCCGCAAGATAAAAAGCTACAGGCGAGCCAAGACCTCCCGCTCCTATAACCAAAATCTTACTGTTGATTATCTTCTCCTGCCCCTCAATACCTATATCTTCCAAAATAATATGTCTTGAGTATCTCTCTAACTCTTCGTCGCTCCACTCTTTCACGCACCACCGCCCATGAAATACAAAAAGTTGATAACATCGCCGTCTTTTAAAAGCGTTGCTTCATATTCGTTTTGTCTTAAAAAATCGTCGTTTAACTGCACGGATACCATGTCGGGCATCTCAACTTTTTCAATTTTCAAAAGCTCGGTTACGGAGAGTTGGCTTTGCAAAAACTCTTTTACTTCGCCGTTAATATTAATTTTCACCATTTACTCCTTATATTTGATATAAAATTTGATTTTGGTCTGTAAATCTATGCGGAAAGTGCTTTTTCAAAAGCGCAAACAGCTCCTCTTCAAAATCGCTTTTTTTCTCATGAGGCTCTGTTACATTTTCAAGGACTATCCCGCCGCCCACAGCGTCAAAATTATCCACTAAGACAAACCTTCCCAGCATCGCATTATCATAAAAACTTGAAAGTGCGACCGGATGCGACAAAGAGAGTACCACGCTGCCGCACTCGTTTCGCTTCAAATCATTATACTCTTTGCCGTTTTGCTCATCTCCCAAAACTCTCTCTATCTTTTCAAGTTTTGCGTTTACCTTTGCAGCTCCAAGTTTAAATAGATAATTTTTGTGAAAGACTAAAGGGTTTGAGCCAAGCCAGATGATATTTGCACGGATTTTTGAGCTTACATGTACCAGCGCATTCTCGTCGGCTTTTATTATCACTTCGCCGCTTTTTACGTAAATCTCCTCTTTCAGCGTGAAAGCCGCCGCTTCATTGGTTTTGGCTTTTGTTTTAGCAGGCGCACTCCAAACTTCTATATTTTTTATGTGAGCCTCTTTGTTTGAGGGTAGAAATTTTACAAAATCCCCGACTCTTATCTCGCCGCTTACGATAGTTCCCGCATATATTCTTCTATCATCATTATCGCCGCTAAAGCGGTAAATATCCTGAAGCGGCATGGCAAAAAATGAGTCTTCATTTGAGGGCAGGTTGTGAAAACCGTCCAATACTTCTAATATCGTTTTGCCCTGATACCATGACATTTTGGGCGAGAGCCGTACGATATTTTCGCCCTCTCTGGCGCTTATGGGGATAAATGCCACAGGCTTTACATGCAAAGAGTCCAAATACTCTTCGTACTCATTTTTAATCTTTCTAAAAACCTCTTCGTCGTAATTTAGCGCATCAAGTTTATTGACAGCTACAAGAACTTGCGAAATACCAAGCAAAGATAGAAGAAGCCCATGTCTTTTAGAGTTTTCGGCAACGCCCTCAACCGCGTCTATAACAAGTACGGCAGCTACTGCGCGGGAAGCTCCGCTTAACATATTCTTTAAAAATTCAATATGTCCCGGGGCGTCTATAATGACATACTCTCTTAAGCGGCTTTTGAAAAAAATCCTTGCGCTGTCTATCGTAATGCCCTGTTTTTGCTCATCTTCAAGGGCGTCCAAAAGCATGGAGTATTCAAAAACTCTGCCGTTTTTTTCGCATGAGTTTTTAACTCCTTCAAGCTTTCCTTCGGGCAGCGAAGCGGTATCGGCCAAAAGGCGTCCCACGAGCGTACTTTTGCCGTGATCTACATGTCCGGTTATAACTATATTCATGCGCTCTTTTTCGTTAAATTTTAAATTTTTATCTGAATTTTCCACTACATATATCCTTCTTTTCTTAATGCTTCCAGCGTTCCTCCGCCCTCCTTATCCTGCGCTCTGCCCGATCGTTCGGCTATATTTTTAAACTTACCGCTGGAGAGCTCTTCTATAATCTCTTTCGGATTTTTTGCGTTTGACTCAACAGGACTTGTACATGGATAACAGCCCAAAGAGCGGTATCTTTTACCCTCGCCTTGATTGAAATATACCGATATCACGGGTATGTTTTCTCTTTCTATATATTCCCAGATATTAAGTTCAGTCCACTCTAACAAAGGGTGTACTCTTACATGAGTTTTCGGCGCAAATTCGGTTTTATAAAGATTCCATAGTTCTGGCGGTTGCGTGCTGGCATCCCATTCGCTTTTTTCATCGCGCGCTGAAAATACTCTCTCTTTTGAGCGGCTTCCCTCTTCGTCGCTTCTTACACCCACTATGACGGCATTATAGCCTTGTGCGTTTTTTATATTGTTCCACTTATCTGTTTTAGGATCATATACCATCCTCTCCCAAGTGCCGTCAAGCGTATGTTTTAACGCATTACTCTTTAACTCTTTACAGCATGATATTCTGTCAAGTCCGTTTACAAAAGTTCTTCCCTGCGCCAATGCTTCTTTGTTTTGTCCGACAACAAGGCGGAGTTTAAGTTCTTTAGCTATTTTATCTCTGTAAGTTATCATTTCGGGGATTTTAAAACTCGTATCCACATGTATAAGCTCAAAAGGCACATGTCCCAAAAACGCTTTTTTTGCAAGCCACAGTAAAACGGTGCTGTCTTTTCCGATAGACCAGAGCATACCGATATTTTTGAATGATTTGTAAGCTTCTCTGATGATAAATATGCTTTGAGATTCTAACCTGTCAAGTTTATCCACTATTTTTCCTTTATGTGCAGACCGCACTCTTTATGTTCGGGATTTTCCCACCACCATCTGCCCGCTCTCACATCTTCATTCTCGCCCACTGCTCTTGTACATGGTTCGCAACCTATGCTTTTAAAGCCTTTTGAATACAGAGAGTTTAGCGGCAGATTATACTCTTTTATATAATTAAACACATCAGCCTCGCTCCATGAATCAAGCGGATTTATCTTAAAGAGATTAAACTTTTCATCATACTCTACTATCCTAAGTGCGTTTCTTGTAATCGACTGCGAAGCTCTCAGCCCCGTTACCCATGCGCTTTTGCCTTTCAGTGCGCGCGAAAGAGGTTCAACTTTTCTTACATGACAGCAAAGATGACGGTTTTTTAGACTCTCTCTCATGCCCCATGCCCCAAGAGTGTTTTCCAGATTTTTTACATCGTCAATTTTTGGCAGGTATCTTTTGATGGATATACCAAAAAACTCTTCAGTCTCTTTGTGAAGTTTTTCACACTCATGAAAAAGTTTTCCGGTATCAAGCGTAAAAACTTCCAAAGATTTTATCCCGCACTGCAATAAAAGATGCAAAGCTGCAGTATCTTCCGCCTGATAACTGAATGAAAGGGCGATTTTCCCGTCTATTTTACTCACGATTTGTTGAAGCAAATTCACACTATATGACATAATCGCTCCAATTTTCATCTTGAGTGTATATTTTCGCACCGCTAAAACGGATATAAACACCGTTTTGATTTGAGTTTTTTATATTTGTCCACTCTTTTTTATCTATATCCGCTTCTATTATCTTGCCGCCCTCTACGGTTTTAAGCTCCACTCTTACGCGGCTTCCCAAAATCCTGTGAGCGGTTATCGTTGCCTTTATGGATTTTTTGTCTTCGTTTTCAAGGGTTATTTTAACATCATGAGGTCTTATAAAAAACGAAACATCTTCTTTTTGTTTATCTTTTTCATCAAGACGCAAAGCGCCTTTTTCAAGTCTTGCATGAAATAGATTTACATTTCCCAAAAAGCCATATACGAAAGGATTGATGGGATTGTCGTAAACATTTTCGGGAGTTCCTATCTGTTCTATTTTACCCTTATTGAGTATAACTATCTTATCTGAAACTTCCAAAGCTTCCTCTTGGTCATGAGTTACAAATACGCTTGTTATATGTATCTCGTCATGCAGATATCTAAGCCAGCGTCTAAGTTCCTGTCTTACTTTAGCGTCAAGTGCGCCGAAAGGTTCGTCCAAAAGCAGCACTTTAGGCTCTACCGCCAAAGCTCTGGCGAGTGCTACTCTTTGCTTTTGACCGCCGGAAAGTTCGCTTGGAAGACGGTTTGCCAAAGGTTCTAACTGTACCATTTTAAGCAGTTTGAAGACTTTCTCTCTTATCTCCTGTCTGCTTGGTCTGGAAGAGCGCGGACGAATTTTCAGACCAAACGCTATATTGTCAAAAACATTCATGTGTTTAAAAAGAGCATAGTGTTGAAATACAAATCCCACTTTTCTATCTTTTGTGGGTTTGTTTGTGGACTCTTCGCCAAAAAATCTGATAGTCCCGCTGTCGGGATTTTCAAGTCCGGCTATAATCCGAAGAAGCGTTGTTTTACCAGAACCGGAAGGTCCTAAAAGGGCTGTCAATTCGCCGTTTGGTATATTAAGACTGATATCGTCAAGTGCGGCAAACGCACCGAAATTTTTACTTATATGTGAAATCTCTATACTCATAAACTTCCTTTATTGCTGCGCAAATGCGCTTAAAGCTCTTTTTTTCTGCAAAGATATAAAATGCTCGATAATTGTCTTGACAATCAAAGTTACAAGAGCCAGCAGCGTCAATAACGATGCGACCGCAAAACTTGCCGCAAACAGATATTCGTTGTAAAGTACCTCTATGTGCAAAGGCATAGTCATCGTAACGCCGCGTATTAGTCCCGATACTACCGCTACTGCGCCAAATTCTCCCATAGCTCTGGCATTTGTAAGCACAACTCCGTACAAAAGTCCCCATTTGATATTCGGCAAAGTTACTTTGAAAAATGTCTGCAAACCGCCCGCGCCCAGAGTCAAAGCCGCCTCTTCGTCATCTTTGCCCATTTCCTGCATCAAAGGTATGAGTTCTCTGGCGACAAACGGAAATGTTACAAAAGCGGTTGCCAAGATGAGACCCGGAAGCGCAAATACTATCTTTACATCATGCGCTATCAAGTATTCGCCGAACCATCCCGATGCGCCGAACAGCAAGATAAATATAAGTCCCGCTATAACGGGCGATATCGCAAAAGGCACTTCTATAAGAGTAGTAATGACATTTTTGCCCTTGAAGTCAAATTTGGCGATAGCCCATGCCAAAAGCACGCCGAAAAATGTATTTACAGGGACGGCGATAACGGCCACCGTGAGAGTAAGTTTTATAGCCGACCATGCGTCGCTCTCTCTTATTGAGGCGAGGTATGTCAGTACGCCTTTTGCAAAAGCTTGAGTAAATATCGTATATAAAGGCAAAAACACAAAAACCGTCAAAAACAGAAAAACTATGAGCAAAACCGCATATTTTATCCATGCAGGCTCTTTGGAGTAATCTTTAGTTGAAGCGGAGTCGGTTACAATGTTTAGTATCGTGATAAATACAAATATCACATTGACAGCTGCGACATTTCCCGTTACGATAACATACAAAGGCGCAACGATAAAAAAGCTTACCAAAAAAAGTATCAGAGGTTTTATCCATCCTTTAGCAGTTTTTATAAAAGCAGCCAAAATAAGTACAAAAATCGCCAAATGCAAGCTTACATGCAATTCAAGCAGATAGAGCAAAAACAAAACTCCGGCTAAAAAAGTAAAAAACGATGAGGTTATATTTTTTTTCATTATTTACCCTTTTTTCTGCGTCTTGCGAAAGACTGCAAAAAGTTGATAAGAAGCAGCAGTATAAACGCCGCAATGAGCATTATCACTCCGATAACGCTCGCTCCTACATAATCAAACTGCATCAGTTTTTTTACGATTAAAAGCGGGACTATCTCGCTCTCATAAGGCATATTATTTGATATAAATATAACGGAGCCGTATTCGCCGAGACCTCTTGCAAACGCCAATGCAAATCCCGTGAGAAGCGCGGGGTAGATAGAGGGAAATATAACTTTTCTAAAAATTTGATAAAAATTTGCGCCAAGAGAGCTTGCCGCCTCTTCCAACTCTTTATCAAGTTCTTCAATGACCGGCTGAAGCGTGCGTACGATAAAAGGAAGCCCTATAAATACAAGTGCGAGTATGATGCCTGTTTTTGAATACGCAACATTCAAGTCTATACTTTCTAAAAATTTTGGGAAACACCACCTGTCTCCCATGCATCTAAAATCATCGGCATAAAAAGGCGTTGAGCGCAAAAATTCGCCCAACACATGAAGCTTATCCGTTAAAGCTTGCAAAAATTCGCCCAAAACTCCATTCGGCGAAAATATATACGCCAAAGATATGCCCGCTACCGCCGTTGGTACGGCAAAAGGCAAATCTATCACAGAATCCACTATGCGTTTGCCCAAAAAATCATATCTTGTTAAAGCCCATGCTATTAGGGTTCCGAAAAAGCAGTTGATGAGTGCGGCCGTAAAACTTGCCCCAAAGGAGAGTTTAAGAGCCGTTGTTATCCTCGGGTCTAATAAAACCTGCAAAAATTCACCCCATGGCATTTGTGTAGAGTAGAGAACAAGCGCGCTTAAGGGGATAAGTATAAGAAACGACATGTAAGTCAATGAAAGCCCCAAACTTATGCTAAAGCCAGGGAGTTTCGGATTGCTTTTTTTGTATCCTATTTTATTTACGACCGCCGTTATTATGATAAAAACGATAAGCGATACCCATGAGAGCGCGTGGTTTGGATTTTGATAAAGTACGGCCAATATCACAAACAGTATGAAAAAAAGCAGACTGTTTACGGCATTTGCAAATATAGCCGCTATGATAGAAATAACAAGCAGTATCCATAAAAAAGTGTAGCTCGGATTTATATAAAGTGCGACCGATATAATAAGCAGGGCGGCAAAAAACAGAATGTTTATAACCGTTTGTTTTAAAACAAGCGTTTCTATATTTGAAGCTGTCAAAACAGATATTCCCGCTATGAAAAACAGAGTTACCGAAACTCTTATATCTATGTTTGCAAACAAGGACAACAGAGTCAAAAAAGCTATCGCTGCCGTTATGCCGAGAAGCGCGGTTTTGGCGTTTAACTTATCCGAAAAATATTTAGAATTTTCAAAAGCTATCAGCACAAATACCAAAGAGGTCAAAGCCGCTACTACAAACGCTCTCATATCTGCAAAAGCCGCGGCAATACCGCCAAAAAAGCTTAAGGCGGAAAGTGCAAATAAAAACAGCTTTGGTTTAAGTTTTACCGCGATGCCCATCAATTTTCCTTAAAAAAGCTTTCAGATATGCCGACAAGTTTTGAGACAATTTGTGTAAATAGATAAAATCTCTTTAAAACTTGCGGCATCTGAACCCTTTAACTATTTTTTGAAGATTTTGTCAAATTCTCCGCCGTCGGAGAAGTGTTTCTCCTGCGCTTTAGCCCATCCGCCAAAATCCCTGTCTATCTCCACCAATTCCAAGCTTGGAAACTGCGCTTTGAACTCTTTGGCTACTTCCGCATCGCTTGGTCTGTAGTAATTTTTAGCCGCTATGCGCTGACCGTCTTTTGAATAAAGATAGTTTAGATACTCGGTAGCGACTTTTTCGGTACCTTTTTTCTTGACATTTGCATCAACTAAGCTAACGGGCGGCTCTGCCAATATACTAAGACTTGGATATACAATCTCAAATTTTCCTTTGCCAAGCTCGTTTATGGATAAAAACGCTTCATTTTCCCATGCCAAAAGCACATCGCCGATACCGCGCTGAACAAATGTATTTGTAGAACCTCTTGCTCCGCTGTCAAGTACGGGAACATTTTTAAATAGTTTCGTTACAAACTCTCTCGCTTTTGCTTCGCCGCCGTATTTTTTATCCGCATATGCCCATGCAGCCAGATAGTTCCATCTCGCACCGCCTGAAGTTTTCGGATCAGGCGTAATGATTTTAACGCCGTCTTTTACCAAATCATCCCAATCCTTAATCTTTTTAGGATTTCCGGCTCTTACCAAAAAGACGATAGTTGAGGTATAAGGCGAAGAGTTATTTTTAAACCTCTTTTGCCAGTCGGCAGGAATTTTATTTGTTTTTTGGACTATAGCGTCTATATCGCCACCAACAGCCAGCGTAACTACATCGGCCTCAAGACCGTCTATAACGCTTCTTGCCTGTCCGCCTGAACCTCCATGAGACTGTTTTACGGATACATCGTCGCCGCTAAGCGCTTTATAATGCTTAATAAATGCCTCGTTGTACTCTTTGTAAAGCTCCCTCGTAGGGTCGTAAGAGACATTTAAAAGCTCAATTTGGGCAGCTTGAATCAGTGAAGCCGCCAACAAAACAGACCAGATTGAAATGTGTTTTATAAAACTCATTTTCTCCTCCTTTTTAAAAATAATGTGGCATTATAGGTAAAATTTTTGTTATTGTCAAGTATTTTTATAGATTTTATATGGATTAAACTGCAGAGATAGAATTATTGCGTTGTAAAAACTGCCATAAATGTGATTATTGATATGTGAGTTTATATTTTTCTATAACGGTATCGCCGTAAATTACAGCTATATCTCCCACGCTTGATCGTTCAAGAATAAACTCTCCACCGTCATTTATGCCGTAAAATTTTAACCTTAAAGCCAGTTTTTTATCATCTGTGTGTATTTTGGTTACACCGCGTGTTTTAAGTTCTGATGAGAGTTCTTTGGCAATATGATATTTATAGGCAAAATGGCTGCTGTTTTTATGTAAAAATGTATAGAGATATTGATTGCCAAGTACAAGGACGGTGTTAAAGAGAAGCGAAAATATAATAAGCAGAGCGAAAAATTTGTGAAATTTTCTGTATTGAGGAAGGCGCACCCTGAAACTGCTCATGAATGTGCCTACGATAAGAGGTGCGGCGATAATCGTATATGAAGCGAACTCTTCTACGGCTATTCGCTGTCTGAACGATAATATAAGCGAAAAGAGAAATGCCCCGAAAGAGAGCCACCAAATAAGCGATTTACCGCCTTTTACCAAAATGCGGTACTGAACATATATAAAATACAAAAACAGAAGCGGCGAAAAGATAGCCGCATATATACCAAATGTATCTAAAAAATAGCCGCGCGGTCTGCCCCCGATATCAAATCCATATATATATGCTCCTGCGGTAAAAAGCGCCAAAGAGAGTATCATGATAAGAGTATCGCGCTTAAATACGGCATAAAAAAAGAGCAGCAGATAGAGTATTATAAACCCTTTACCGAAAAAAAGCGAAAGCGCCAATACCGCACACATGGAAAATATCCTGCCGTTTTGATGCAGATATACAAACAGCAATATTCCAAATACTATGAACGCCGCACTGTTAGCCGCAAGCGATACGACTATGGAGCCGGGCAGCATCATGTATATAAGTACGGTGATTAATCTATCTGTTTTACGCTTTAAAAGCGGCTTACTTATAAGATATAAAAGTACAACGCACAAGAGATGTATAATGATAAAAGGCGCTCTTAATGCGTAGTCGTTTTGCCCAAAGAGTTCGCATGAAAGTTTTATCAGATAGTGTACCGCACTATTGGCGTTAAAAAATATATCAGCTTCATAATAACTGATAGAGAGCGTGCTTGAGGCAAAAATCAATAGAATAAAATCAATTGCAATCATTAAAAACAGTAATATTTTTTCCCTCATGTCTGCTCCCATTTTATATTGTAGTTGCTTATTATACCGAATTTGAACTCTTCAGAGTATTTTTCAAAAATATCAAAAAAACTGTTCCGCACAGCAGCATTAATCCTAAAAACGCCAAAAATATATGCCAGCCGAAATACTGATAAAAGAAGCCCGGCAAAAACGAACCTAATGTCCCGCCTGCGTAATAAAACGAAAGATAGAGTCCATTGGTGATGCTTT
>JAISXY010000038.1 GCA_031270285.1 Campylobacteraceae bacterium | reverse complement strand
TGGACTTTAAACAAAAAATCGTATAATAGCGTTTATATATTTTTGCGAAAAACAGATAAAAAACAAGGAAGATAATCATGATGACATTTAGCGAGATACTGCTCGCATTGCAAGATTTTTGGCAAAAACAAGGATGCAACATAGTCCAACCGTATGATGTTCCTTCCGGCGCAGGTACTTTTCATAATGCGACATTTTTACGTTCTTTGGGCAAAAAACCGTGGTCGGCTGCTTATGTTGCGCCAAGCAGGAGACCGACTGATGGCAGATACGGTGAAAATCCAAATCGTCTTGGCAGTTATTATCAGTTTCAAGTGATTATAAAACCAAGTCCTGATGGCATACAGGCTCTGTATCTTAAAAGCTTGGAGGCTTTGGGACTCGAGATAAAAAAACATGATATAAGATTTGTAGAGGATAACTGGGAGTCGCCGACTCTTGGTGCATGGGGACTTGGCTGGGAAGTTTGGCTGGACGGCATGGAAGTTACTCAATTTACATATTTTCAACAGGTAGGCGGCATACCGTGCGACCCGATACCCGTTGAGATAACTTACGGCGTTGAAAGGCTTGCCATGTATTTGCAAGAGGTGGATTCTGTGTTTGATATTGTCTGGAATTCAAACGAACACGGCACTACAACTTACAAAGACGTACATTTTCAAAGCGAATATGAGTTTAGCAAGTATCATTTTGAAGTTGCCGATATAAATATGCTTTTTGCACAGTTTGAAGCCGCACAGCTTGAGTGTAAACGCTGCCTTGATGCAAATCTGTCGCTTCCCGCCTATGATTATTGTCTCTTGACATCGCATATTTTCAATATTTTGGATGCAAGAAAAGCAATATCCGTAACAGAGAGGCAAAACTATATCTTAAAAATTCGCGAGCTTACAAAAGAGTGTGCTTTGAAGTACCAAGAGAGTATTAATGAAGATTGAGAAAATCTATGAGTTTTTGGATAATTTAAGCCCGTTTGAATTGCAAGAAGAGTGGGATAATAGCGGTCTTATCGCAGGTTCCATGCAAGATGAGGTTGAAAGTGTTTGCGTTAGTCTTGAACTTAATAGCGAAATTGTGCAAAGTGCGCCTGAAAAAACGCTTTTTATTACGCATCACCCGTTGATTTTTAAAGGATTAAAAAAACTTGACTTTACGACATATCCTGCAAATATCATCAAAATTCTTGCAAAAAAGGAGTGCGCCGCTTTAGCCATGCATACAAATATAGATAAAACGCACTTAAATAGATATGTAGTTGAGCGGATTTTAAAGCAGGAAATTATTAAAGAGAGCGATTTCATCTGCTACTTTGACGCAAATATGAGTTTTGACGAACTTATTTTATCTGTTTCAAACAGATTGGATATACAAAATCTGAAAGTAGTAAGAAGCGGTGAAAATATTAAAAGAGCAGCTCTTTGTACCGGTTCGGGCGGAGATTTATTGAACGGTGTAGATGCGGATTGTTTTATCAGCGGGGATTTTAAATACCATCATGCAGTTACGGCAAAAGAGAACAAATTAAGTTTGATAGACATCGGACATTTTGAAAGCGAGCACTATTTTACAAATATTTTAGGAGAGCATTTGAAAAATTTTCCATTAAAGGTTATAATAGCCGATTCTAAAAACCCGTTTGAATATTTTCATTCAAAAAACAGAAAATAAGGATAAAAATAGATGAATAAATATCTAAATCAACTTGTGAAACTTTCCGAGATAAACAAAGAGATTGATGCTTTTGAACCAAGAATCCAAAAAGTGGAGAAGAGTATAAGCGTTGCTTTTGAAAAAGTTAAAAATGCGTATGACAGTATTGAACTGTTGGAAGTTGAGATAAAAGAAGCTAAAGTAAAAAAAGCTAAAAACGAGAATCTTTTGGCAGAGCTTTCTGAAAAATTGAAAAATATCGGCAAAAAAACGACTGCCATTAAAAGCGAAAAAGAGGTCAAAGCGTTGCAGCTTGAGGAAGATATAGCAAAAGAGCAATGTGATTTTGCCAATGAAGAGATAGCAAGATTTGAGAAAATAGTTGAATTAAAAGAGAGCGAAAAAGTAAAAATAAAAGAGTTGCATGCAGAGTTTCAAAAAGCTGCCGAAGACTTGAGCGTGTCCATGGAAGCTGAAAAAGAGGCGATAAAAAATGAGATGGCAGACGCTTACGGCAGAAAAGATGAACTTGTCGGCAAAATGAGCCAAAAAATACTCTCTTTTTATGAAAAAATCAGAAAATGGGCGCATAACAGTGCGGTAGTTCCCGTTAGAAAACAGGCTTGTTACGGCTGCTTTATGCGCATAAATGATAAGACAAATGCGTTGGTTACTCAAAGTGAGGATATCGTTACATGTCCGCATTGCGGACGCATTTTGTATAAGGAAGCTGCACAAAGTTAATGAAACTTCTTTTTATATACTTCTATTTTGTAGCGATGGGTCTGCTCTATATAATAGCGCTACCCGCCTCCTTTTTGATATGTTTTTTTAAAAAATACAGAAGAGCGATACCGTCTCGTTTTTTTCTCTACAAAAATTTGCCTTTTTCAAAGAAGAGAAGTGTTTGGCTTCATGCATGCTCTTACGGCGAAGTTACATCGTTAGCTCCTTTGATACATGCAGTAGGAAACAACAGCGTAAATGTAAGCGTTATTACCAAAACAGGTTTTGACAAAGCATGCCAAATCTGCGGATACGAGAATGTGCGTTTTTTGCCTTATGAGATATTTTTACCGTTTTGGATAAAAGAGCAGCGAGTGCTTGTTGTAACCGAAGCAGAACTTTGGCTTATGCTTTTTTTTATTGCTAAAAAAAGAGGCATCAAAACAATACTTATAAATGCAAGGATTTCGGACAAGTCGTATCACAGATACAAAAATTTCAGGTGGTTTTATAGAATACTTTTTTCATTTATAGACGAGGTACATGCGCAGAGTGAAACAGATAAAAAAAGACTTGTTTATCTTGGCGCACAAAATATAAAAGTATCGGGCAATATAAAAAGCTCCTTACTGCCGAAAATTACAAAACAGTACAAAATAAATAGTAACTATAAAAGAGTTATAACGCTTGCCAGCACTCATATAGGCGAAGAGACAGCGCTTTTGGAACAGCTTTCAAATGTAGATTTATCAAATACGCTGATTATTGTTGCTCCGCGCCATCCCGAACGCTTTGATGCTGTGCATAAATTATTGCAGTCATGGGCGAACTCCAATGGAAAAATATATGGAAGATTTTCCAAAGACGGTCTTGAAGAGCAAAATGATGTAGTGCTTTGCGATACGATGGGCGAACTTATCAATATATATGCGATAACCGATATAACTATTTTAGGCGGTTCGTTCATGGAAGGTATCGGCGGACACAATCCTTTGGAGCCTGCGGCTTTCAATAACTCTATCATTTCGGGCAAATTTTTCTTTAATCAAAAAGAGTTATACTCAAAAGTAGAAGGTATTGTTGTCTGTGATATAAAAGAGGTAGCAAATGTGCTTAATGCCAAACTGCCGAAAACTTCCACACTGTATTTGGAAAAAAACAGCGATATAGTAAAAAGCATCTTGTCTGATTAAGTTATTTTTAAATTAAAGCGGGATAAAACATCATGATACAAACCGATAAAGCGTATAAGCTTTTGGCTTTACAGGAAAATATTTCAAACCGTGCGGCAAAAGAGTTGATAGACAGAGGCGTTGTTTATTCGGCCGGCAAAAAGATTTTGGTTGCGCGTGCCGACATGAAAGCTAATGCTACTTTTAAGATAGAAAAGCTGAAAAAACCTCAAATCCTTTTTGAAGATGATGATATAGTTGCGATTGACAAACCCCCGTTTTTAACCGCAGAAGAGATAGCGCAAAGCTTTAAACTCACACTTTTGCACCGTCTTGACAAAGAGACAAGCGGCGTTTTATTATTAAGTAAAAATGATGAATTTACAAAAAAAGTGATAGCGGCATTTAAAAGTCAAAAAGTTGAAAAGATTTATCTTGCTATCGTAAGCGGAAAGTTTATAGAGCCGATAACCATAGATACGCCTTTACAAATACTAAAGACAAAAAGCGGCGCTTACGCTAAGCCTTCGAAAGACGGACAAAGTGCGCTTAGCATAGTTACGCCAAGACTTGTAGAGGGTAAAAATTCTATGGTTGAAGTATCCATACAAACAGGAAGAACGCACCAAATAAGAGCGCATCTTAAAAGCGTGGGATTTCCTGTTGTAGGAGATGAGAAATACGGTGGGAAAACAAGCAGCAGGATAATGCTTCATGCATGGAAAATCTCGCTTTTAGGGTATAGCTTTACTTCACCGATACCGTCGGAATTTAAAATAAATTAAACCAAAAGAGAGAGTCTGCTCCGAAATCAAATATTATTTTACATCTGCTTCTTCAATTCCCGCTTCATGCGGGAATCCAAGAGCACATTTTAAAAATCTTGTATGTTTTTTTTCAAGGAAACATTTCGACAGGCCGAAAGCGCTTCGCTTGTTTTGGATACCCGTTTGCACGGGTATGACAAAGAAGAGGTATCATCTCCTGCATGAAGTGCCAAACTTTGAAAAAACGCAAGACACAAAAGAGTGCGGGAATCATTTTATAAATTCGTATCAATAGTAGAAATTACAATAAGACCATTTTCAGATACGACAATCTTAAAAAAATATCACAAAGTACATTTTAGACGCAATACAACTTTTACATATGAGGTTAAAGGCTGTAAATGGGGTTAGAGTTTGGATTTTGGATAGTTGTCTTTTTGTGTTTGACATTTTTTATATCGGGATTTATTGACAGTATAGCAGGCGGCGGCGGACTTATAAATATACCGATATTTTTACTTGTGGGAGCGCCGCCTTGATTTCTTTTTTCGTATATTGCCTTTATTTAACTTATGACAAAACTCACTCACTCTTCTCACTCATTTCTATCAACATCACATGAGAGTTTTTAAGTGCCAGTATTTGATTATCGCCTGTTATCTCAGCCGCATCTCCGTGAGCAAACTCCATATCTCCTATCTTTACATTTCCTTCCATGACTTTCAGGTAAGCTTGTCTATCTTTAGCTAGTTCAACTTTTAACATTCTGCCCGCATCGACTTCACTTACATATATATTTGCATCTTGATTGAAATGTATATAGGCATTTGAGTTTTTATCTCCCAAAAGATGAAGCCATTTGTTCAGTCTATCTTCCAATACGAACTTTTTAGAGCCGTATTGAGGTTGAAGGGCGTTTTCATTCGGCAGTATCCATGTCTGGATAAATCTCAACGGTTTTTGCGGATGGTTATTCATCTCCGAATGAAATACTCCGCTTCCTGCCGACATATACTGTACATCGCCTCTTTGCAGAGTCTCTACATTGCCCATACTGTCTCCATGCGTCAGTTCCCCGTCAAGTACATAAGAGAATATCTCCATATTTTTATGAGGATGAGTTGTAAAGCCGCTCAAAGGCTGTACTATATCGTCATTCATGACACGAAGAGCGCCGAAGTGCATATTTTGCGGATTGAAGTATTCCGCAAAAGAGAAGTGAAAACGGCTTTTAAGCCAGCCTAAATCGCTCACAAAAAGTTTGTTAAAATCAATCTTTCTTACCATTATATATCCTTTAATTTGGTTTTATAAATCTTCCGCAAAGAGACAAAAAGAGTGTCTAATTCCTCATCATTCAAAGATTCAAAGCACTGTTTCAGATTTTGCGAATGGCGTTCAAACATTGCCGCTATCTTCTCTTCTCCAAGAGGCGTTATACTGACGATTCGCTCGCGTTTATCGTTTTTGTTGCCGTTTATCTCTACAAATTTATCTCTTTGCAGATTTTTAATGACTACAGTAACATTTCCTGGCGTACTTGATATGAGTTTTGTTATCGTGGATACCGGCATATCGCCTCTGTGATACAGCGCTTCCAAAACTTCAAACTGATTCATTGTCAAAGCGTTTTGGTTTATATAGATAAGTTCATAAGCTCTTATCTTTTGAAATGCTCTTACAAGTTGTATCCATGTTCGCATACTCTTATCTGTCCGCTCGTCAAAACTGCTTTTGATATTTAACTTCATTTTATCTCCATACTTTTGATAAGTGAATAATACTACTAATTAGTAATATATACAATAAGAAAATTAAATTAAATTGTAATTTTTACTTTAGATAAAGAAATTTGGTGAAAGTTTTTGCTGTTTTAAATAAATAGCTTTCCAATATGTTATTCTTGCGACTTCTTATGTCATTTCCGCATTTTCCTTTATGCCATTCCTGCTCTTTCTTACGTCATTCCCGCGCAGGCGGGAATCCAAAAGCGCATTAAATTACTTTGCATATTAAATAAAGTAGAAGCGCATAAAACTAAAAAACCTTATTTTTTTATATTCTTTTTTTGGATTCCCGCCTGCGCGGGAATGACAAAAGGGACGGGCATGACACGAAGAGAAATTGGATACTCGCATTCTTCGCAAATATCGTTTTTTACAAAAACGATTACGCTCGCGCGGGAATGACGGAAAGAGATGGATTCCCGCCTGTGCGGCAGGATAGAGCGGGAAAGGTTTAATTTACTTCAAAGCATCATTTTTGTATCATTGCGTCTTTTTGGTAGAAAATTTTAGGAGATAAATAAAAGTGTTTGATGTTTTAACAGACTCTTTCAAGTCAGCTATAAACAAAATTCGTTTCAGTGATGATGAAAAAGCGCTTAAAAATGCACTTGAAACACTTAAAAAGTCTCTTTTAAAAGCCGATGTTCACCATAAAGTCGTAAAAGAGCTTTTAACTTCTGTGGAGATTGATACAAAGCGCGCAGGCGTAGGACAAAGACAGTTTTTAAGGGCTATCAAAGAGAATTTGACAAAAGTTTTGAGCGCAAACGGCAATCAGGGATTTGTATTTGCCGCAAGACCTCCGACAGTTGCTCTCATGATGGGCTTGCAGGGAAGCGGTAAAACGACTACGACAGTAAAACTTGCCGTATATCTGAAACTCAGAAAAAAGAAAGTTTTGGTTGCTGCATGCGATTTGCAAAGATTGGCTGCTGTTGAACAGTTAAAGCAATTATGTGCTGCTAATGAGATAGATTTGCATTATGGCGAAAAAGATCCTGTAAAAATAGCCAAAGATGCCTTAAAAAAGGCAACTGATGAAATGTATGATGTATTGCTTGTGGATAGTGCGGGTCGTTTAGCGATAGATGAAGAACTCATGAATGAACTTTTGAATATAAGCAAAACTTTAAATCCTCATGAGAGATTTTATATAGCCGACTCCATGAGCGGACAGGATGCCTTGAAAAGTGCGCAAAGTTTTCATGAAAAAATAGGCATAACAGGCGTTATTTTAAGCAAATATGACGGCGACGGCAAAGGCGGTATAGCGCTTGGCGTTGCTTCGCAGGTAGGCGTGCCTTTAAGATTTATCGGTACGGGTGAAAAAAGTGCGGATTTGGAGAGTTTTATACCTGACAGGATAGTAAGCCGTTTGATGGGCGAGGGCGATTTGGAGACTTTAGCCGAAAAGACGAGCGCTGTTATAGACGATAAAGAAGCCAAGATAATAACCAAAAAAATCCAAAAAGGCGAGTTTAATTTTAATGACTTTTTAACGCAGATGGAGAGTGTAAAAAAACTTGGAAGTATGAAATCTATCATCGGTATGATACCCGGTCTTTCTCAAGTTGCCGGACAGTTAAAAGATTTTGACTTTGAAAACTCAGTAGAGATGAAGCGTATAAAAGCTATGATAAGCTCTATGACTAAAAAAGAGAGATTTTCTCCTTCACTTTTAAATAACAGCAGAAAGAGAAGGATAGCGCAGGGCGCTGGGTTGTCGCAGATGGAGGTTAATCGTTTTTTCAAACAGTTTGAGAATGCTTCCAAAATGGCTAAAAGATTTTCAGGCAAAGGCGGAATGGCGAGCATGCAGTCAATGCTGCAGGGTCAAAATAGCAGATTTCCAAGATAGGATCGTATAGTTTAAAGGTGAATGCAGAGCGGCATTTATCTTTAAGCCATACATGACTTAAAAATTAAAATGTAATATTATAAGGAGAAGAAATACTATGGCAACCGTAGTACGACTAACACGCACAGGAAGAACAAAACGACCTTTTTACAGAATCGTTGTAACAGACAGCAGAAAACGCCGCGATGGAAATTGGATTGAAATCATAGGATATTATAATCCTCTGACAACTCCCGTTACGGTAAAGTTTGATGCAGAGCGTTTGACATATTGGAAAAGCGTAGGCGCAAAAGTAAGCGACAGGGTATTAAAAATTACCGAGAATTAACATGATTGAAAAGTTTTTAGAAGAGTTTACAAAACTTATAGTTGAAAATCCTCACTCTGTACGCATAGAGACAAACGAAGTGGATAAAACTTTCAGCGAAATTACCATACATGTTGATAAAGCGGATACAGGCAAGATTATCGGTAAAGACGGCAAAGTGATAAATGCTATCAAAACAGTGATAGCTGCATGCAAAGCTAAAAGCGGCAAATCTTACCGTATCAATATCAAACCAAATGATGAAAGCTGATGAACTTATAGAAGTTTGCAGACTTGGTCGCACTGTAGGGCTTAAAGGTTTTATTAAGCTTTACAATTTGAGCGATTTTCCCGAACAGTTTAAGCCCAAAGCCGTTTTTTATCTTGATAATGGCGAAACAGTTACAATCATGCAGTACGACAAAGATAAAAATCTTGTGCGGTTTGAGGGCATAAACGATAAAGACACCGCATCCAAATTTACTAACAAAATCCTGAAAACTACAAAAGCTGCTACAAAAACTTCATGCAAGCTTAAAAGTGGAGAGTTTTTCTGGTTTGATATTGTAGGTTGCGAAGTGGTGGAAGATGGTATAAAAATCGGCGTAGTAGATGATATAGAACGCATCGGTTCTCAAGATTATTTACATGTAAAGACGGACAACAATTTTATAAAAAAAGGTTTGCAAGAGAGTTTTTTGATACCTTATATAGATAGATTTATTTTGCATACGGACACGAATGCTCAAAAGATTATCACGCAAGATGCTGTGCATTTTTTGGAATAGAGCATGAATTTTACTTTTGTTACGCTTTTCCCAAATCTTGTATATCCATATTTTGAGGACTCTATATTATCTCGCGCAAAAGAGTTAAATATTATAGATATTGACTGTGTCAATCCGCGCGATTTTAGTCTCAATAAACATAAAAAAGTTGATGATTATAAAGCAGGCGGCGGAGCGGGACTGCTTATGTCCCCGCAGCCTCTGTATGATACTTTGGATAACATCAAACAGAAAGATTCTCATGCCTATTTTATCTTTCCGTTACCGGTTGCTAAAAATTTTACGCAAAAAGACGCCAAAAGATTATCTGAAAAAAATCATATAGTTTTTATATGCGGAAGGTATGAAGGAATTGACGAGAGAGTAATAGAGAAGTATGCAGACGAAGTTTTCTCTGTCGGCGACTTTGTTTTAACGGGCGGCGAACTGCCCTCTCTTTGCATGTGCGATGCTATAAGCAGAATGGTTGAGGGAGTTTTAGGAAATGAGGAGAGTTTAACGGAAGAGAGTTTTGAAGACGCTCTTTTGGAAGCACCTTCGTTTACAAAACCAAATATCTATAACGATGTCGGCATTCCCTCAGACTTTTTAAAGGGAAACCACGCTATAATCTCCAGCTTAAAAAACAGAATGGCACATGCAAAAACTTGCTTTCATAGACCTGATCTGGAAAAAAAAGTAAAAACTTATAAGAGGAAAAATTATGAGAAATAAATATATTGAAGCTTACGAAGACGCGCAGATTGCTCAAAAAAATATTCCCGATTTTCGTAGCGGTGATACATTGCGTGTTGCCGTTAAAATTAAAGAGGGCGATAAACAGAGAATTCAAAATTTTGAAGGTGTCTGCATAGCCAGACGCGGCAGTGGCACGGGTGAAACTTTTATTATAAGAAAAATCGGCGCAAATAGCGTTGGCGTTGAGAGAATTTTTCCGATATACAGCGACAGCATAGAGAGTATAACGATAGTAAGACGCGGACGCGTTAGACGCTCAAAACTCTTTTATTTGAGAGATTTGCGTGGTAAAGCGGCAAGAATCAAAGAGATTAAATAACATATATTTATACGGGAGTTTGAACCGCTCCCTTTAAAACATCTATCAAAATCTACTTATTTTATCTTCTATCTCAAAGTATCGTTCTATAAGCGGCTCTAATTCGTTTTCCTTATCAAAAAGCTGTTTTGTCAATATTTCTATACCTATTTTTTGGTAACATTCGGGGTTTGCAAGACATGCTTTCAACTCTTTTATTTTCTCTTCAAGCTCATCTATTTTTAAAGGCAAAACGCTGTAATCTTGACTCTCTTTGTAACTTAATTTTTTAGAGTCAGTTTTTGTCTTTACGGTTTCTGCCGTATTTAACTCTTTTTCGTAAAGTTCTATCTCTTTTAATTCGTTTTCATATTCTAAAAATTCACTGTAAGAGCCGTAGCTCTCTATTATGTCGCCGTCTCCTTTAAAAATAAGCAGTTTTTTTGCCGTTTTATCTGTAAAATATCTATCATGACTTACAAATAAAACCGCTCCATGATAATTTTGCAGATACTCTTCAAGAATATTGATAGTCGGTATATCAAGGTCGTTTGTAGGCTCGTCCAATATAAGACAGTCCGTTTTTTTGGCAAACAGAAGCGCCAAAGCTATGCGGTTTTTTTCACCGCCGCTTAAAACCCCTATTTTCTTATCCAGATACTTTTTTGGAAATAGAAAATTTTTTAGATAGCCGAATACATGCATATTTTTACCCTGCACATCAACTCTATCCCCGCCGTTCGGACAAAAAGTTTCAAGCAGATTTTTATCATCGTCTAACATATTGCGCTGCTGGTCAAAATATCCCGTTTCAAATTCACCCCTTTTTATTTTGCCGCTGTCAGGGTTCAATTCGTTTATCAATAATTTTAAAAATGTAGATTTGCCGGAGCCGTTTTTGCCGACGACAGCAATACGCTCTTTTTGCATGATACGCATAGAAAAGTTTTTGATAAGCGTTTTTGTGCCTAAAGTTTTTGAAACGCTCTCTAATTCAAAAAGCATTTTTTGCTTGTTGGTGGATTTTTGTTGATTAAAATTATATTTTTCACGCTCTATTTCAAGTTTGATTTTACGGATAACGCTTGGATTTTGTTTTGCCTTTTCACGCATTTTTAAAACTCTCTGCTTCCGTCCCTCATCTCGCTTTAATCTCGCCCTGACGCCTCTATGAAGCCACTCTTCCTCATTTTTTAACAGTTTCAAAAGGTTTTCATGTTCTTTTTGCATGGAAGATAAAAGCGCCTCTTTTGCGCTTAAATATTCAGCGTAACCTCCGTCAAAGCTTCTCAATTTGCAACTGTCTATCTCTATTGTGCGCGTAGCGATTTTGTCTATAAAATATCTGTCATGAGAGATAAAAACAAGCGTAAAATTGTCGCTGATAAGCATCTTTTCCAAAAAAGCCGTCATGTAAACATCTAAATGATTTGTAGGTTCGTCAAGCAGTAAAATATCGGGTTTTTTGAGCAGTAAGCCAGCCAAAGCCACTCTTCGTCTTTCACCGCCGCTTAAAAGTGAAATAGGACTGTTTTTATAGAAAGTTAAGTCAAATTCCTGCAGAATTCTCTCTATTTTATTGTCCAGATTCCATGCATTGTGCGTATCAAGAAAAGCGGCAAGTTCAGCCTGCTTGGATAAAAGAGATCTGTTTGTATAATCAGTTGCTATCTGTTCGCTTAATTTTTCATATTCGCTTCTTTTAACGAGAAGCTCGCTCAAGTGCGCCTCTATTGCTTCGCCGACAGTATAAGTTTCGTTAAATTCAGGATTTTGCTCAAGCATATCTATGCTGATATTTCCCTGTTTTATCCTTTTGCCGCCGTCAATTTCAAGAGAACCTTTTATAATTTTTAAAAGCGTGCTTTTACCGCTGCCGTTTTTGCCGATAAGCGCTATTTTCTCTTTTTCGTTAATAAAAAGATTTACCTCTTCCAGTATTTTTTGCGATTCAAAATTTTTACTTACATTTATCAAATCTAACAGAGCCAAAAAGCAGTCCTTATAAAAAATGTGAGTATAATACTCTCTTTTTTATGAAAGTATATATATTTTTTGTATATACTATGCATTTATATATTTTGATAAAAGGCAAAACATGAGAATATTATTTATACCCGTTATAGCCGTTTTATGCGTTTTAGGTGCGGCAGAGCATATCAATGCACAGGAGGCTAAACAGGTCAAAACGGTAAAAACTACGGCAAGCTTAAATCAGCTTGTAGATAAAGTTTGGGAGTGCTATTCATATATAAGAGCTTTTAAAACCGACATTAAACTCTCTTCGCACGATATTTATTACGCTAACAAAGTTTATGAGATTCAGCCTGTCATCAGCGTTAAAGTACCGGCTATTTACAGCAGTGAAGTAACTATTGATGATGCTATAAGAGGTTTGTGGCGTATAGAAAACAGCACTTTTATTACCGAAGCGGCTAATGGCAACGAAAGAGACACGGCTTCCATAATGGAACTTACGGATAATCGCTTTATCACAAAATCGCCGAACGGATTAGTTCGTACATGTAAAGCAAAAGTGATGACATTTGATCCTGATATATTGACTGCAAATACATGGAAATGTACATTTAAAGAGGAGTTCGACACGCCAAACACTTATATTCAAATGGAGTCAATCAATAGATATTCGTATAACGGTACAAGCAAAGTGGACGGAGTAATAAAGCTAAAGTTTGATCCATTGCAGCCTGAATTCTCTTATTCTATCGTATATGGCGAAAAATGGTCTTATGAAAACGGACGCTTTAAGACTCAAACCGAAGATGTAAAAATAAAAAATATCATGAGCAACAACAGTTCTCCCGAAGCTTTTGAAGAGATGTTAAGTCTTGAAAATGTATTTAAAAAAGGCACTGTAGATGAAATGGAAGTGCTCTCATTTGCTGAAGATTCATTTATACTGCAGGATTTGTCAAGTCTTGGAGTAGATAGATCAAAATACAGCTGCAAAAGGATCAGCAATAGATAATTTAATACATTTATAAAATTTTCAGGACTTGTCATGTTAATACTTATAGGAACACTATATTTTTTTTATATCATTTTGAAGTTGTATATATCAGCATCGGAAATCGGTTTTGTCTCTCATGCCAGAAATCTGCCCGCCATAGTGCTTTCAAGCGAAAATTATCAAAAAGCGGCGGATTATAAGATAGCAAACGAGAAGTTTCATATTGTATCAAATCTTTATGATTACGCGCTGTTTTTACTTTGGATTACATTTGGGTTAAAGGCGCTTGATTCGCTCTGCATAAAAGAGGGCGGAATTGTTGAGAGCGTTGTTTTTGTGATGAGTTTTATCATCATAAATTACATTTTAACGCTTCCTTTTGACATATACTCCACATTTGTAAAAGATAGAAAATTTGGTTTTTCCACTATAAATGCAAAAACATATCTGCTTGACAGCGTAAAATCAGCTCTTATCTTTATTGTTTTAGGAAGTTTTGTAATAGCGTTGGTTTCATGGATAATATCAAGTTTTTCATTGTGGTGGCTCTGGTCGTTTGTCGTTATTTTTGTGATTATTTTGTTTATAAATATGTTTTATCCGACATTTATAGCGCCTCTTTTCAACAAGTTTACCCCTCTTGAAGAGGGCGGGCTTAAAAGCTCTATTGAAGTTTTAATGCAAAAGGCGGGACTAAAAAGTTCAGGTATATTTACCATGGATGCGAGCAAAAGAGATAACAGGCTGAACGCTTATTTTGGTGGACTTGGCAAATCAAAAAGGGTTGTTTTATTTGATACTTTGCTGAAAAAATTAAACCAAAATGAGCTTTTGGCGGTATTAGGACATGAGCTTGGGCATTTCAAGCACAAAGATATACTGAAAAATATTGCGCTCACAGCAGCGCTGCTGTTTACTCTTTTTGCACTGTTTGGAAATTTGCCGCAGAGCGTATATGAAGCTTTTGAGATAAAAAGCGGCGCTCACAGCGCAATAGTCATATTTTTGCTGCTCTCATCTGCGATAAGTTTCCTCATGATGCCGATTTTTGGATATTTGAGCCGCAAAAATGAGTACAGAGCGGACGAATACGGCAGCGAATGCGAAAGCAAAGAGGCTTTGGCGTCGGCGCTTATAAAACTTGCAGATGAAAATAAAAGTTTTCCGCGTTCCCATTTTTTATATATTATTTTTTA
>JAISXY010000037.1 GCA_031270285.1 Campylobacteraceae bacterium | reverse complement strand
GGAAATATCATAAGCGAGGGCAAAGAGGTGATAGATGTGGCTTGGTGGGTCAGCTTTTTCCCTGGACTTATGATATTTTTGGTTACATTTTCACTTATCAATATCAGCGATTATTTGCAGTTTTTAACCAATCAAAAATCTTAAATTTTACATGAGCTTGTTTGGTTAAAATAATCTTAAAGTTCTTAAATCTTGCTTATGTGCGAAAAATTAATTTGGGAAACGGCTAATTGCGCCGATGGTACATATGAAAAACTTTGCGGTAGTCGTGATATAGGCACTTGCATGAGAGCTTGTGTAGCAAATGAAATCGGAAATGGAATTTCGCACTACTATTCTCATGACATAAATACTTTTAATAATTTCAAATCTCAATACGACAAATTCTTTGAAAAATGTGAGGTTAAAAGAGTGAGTCTCCCAACTCCTTACATGAACACATGAACTGACAGCTACCATAAAATCTATACATTAATGTCTGTATATAACTGATAATGATTATCCCTATTTAATGATATATAAAGCTTTTAAGGGGTAAAATTCTATTTTTAAGTTTTATCATTTTGATAATCAATATCTTTTTGGAGTTCTCATGAAGAGTATAGTTCAAATTCTGCTTATTTTATCTCTCCCGTTTCTTTTAAATGCAAGAACTTATGATTATGAAGATTTGACAAATCGCGTAAAAGAGCGTTTTGCACAAAGTCTTGAACTTTACCAGAACGGCAAATCGGAAGAGGCAAGAGAAGTCGCTCAAAGCGCATATTTTGAACTTTTTGAAAATCTGGAAGGTCCTATCAGAATCAATGTTTCAAGTAAAAAATCTTGGAATATGGAGCGAAAATTTACAAAAATCAGAAACCTTATTAAAGACGGCGCAAGCGTAGAAGAAGTCAAAGCCATGATAGATAGTTTAAATGCCGATATGGACGAAGTGCTGCCCAAACTGAAATCAGGCGTGGCGATAACAGCCGAAGATTCGGATATAGACAGTACGGACACAAGCGCTAATATAGAACTTGATATAAGATGGCAGAGTCTTTATGATAATATAGAGACCAAACTGCAGACTTCTATTGAAGCTTTTTCAAGAGGCGACAAAAACGAGGCTAAAGAGTTTATCAGAGCTGCGCAGTTTGAAGATTATAGAAACAGCATGATGGAAGTCGCTATAAGAAAACATCTTTCCCAAGCAAGAGACGGACAGATACAAAATGAGATGAGACGAATCATTATAGGTATAGATTCTTTAGATGATATTTCAACTTTGCAAAATGATATATTAAAGTTAAAAAACAATATATATCTGGCATTGACTCAACTCCCAGCCAGTGCGGCTGATCTTGCCGTGGTTGACATAGAGACGATAGAAGAGGAAGCTCCTTCACAAAACTATTTTGAAGTATTGGAAGCTATTAAAGTTGAAGGAGAAAAAGCTTTAGACAGCTATAAAAACGGCGATGTTAAAAAGGCTATGGGTATTGTTCAAAATGCCTATTTTGATATATTTGAAGCAAGCGGCATGGAAGTTAGAGTAGGAGCAATTGATAATACATTAAAAACGGTAATAGAAGGAACTTTCAGCGAAATAGTAGCCATCATGAAGGACGGCGGAAGTATAGATAAAATTGAAGCCGCTTTACAAAAATTATATGGCGAAGTAGAACAGGGCGCACAAAAACTCTCAACTTCTACAACTCCTTGGTCGCTGTTTATCTACTCTTTGATTATTATATTGAGAGAGGGCGTAGAAGCGTTGATAGTTGTTGCTGCGGTTATTGCATATCTTGTCAAAAGCGGCAACAGCGATAGATTAAATATCGTTTACAGTTCGCTTTGGACGGCTATAGCTCTCAGCTTTGCAACAGCTTTTGTCATGAATTATCTTTTCAACGCATCAGGAGAATCAAGAGAGATGCTTGAGGGTATAACAATGCTGGTAGCTGTGCTATTGCTGTTTTATGTCGGATTTTGGCTTTTGTCCAATGCTCATGCAAAGAAGTGGGCGCATTATATATCGGGAAAAGTAAAAGACTCTATCAGCAGCGGTTCGGCAAAAGCCCTTTGGTTTACGGTATTTTTGGCTGTTTACAGAGAAGGTGCGGAGACAGTTCTTTTTTATCAGGCAATATTATTTGACGCAACAAATGCGCTCGGATATGCCGTAATAGCGGCAGGTCTTGTTATAGGATTGGCGCTGCTTACGATTCTGTTTTTTCTCCTCAAAGCTGGAGCGGTCAAGATACCGATAAAACCGTTTTTTATAATAACAAGCGCAATTATTTTTTATATGTCGGTAGTTTTTGCAGGAAAAGGTATTATGGAACTGGTTGAGGGCAAAATAATAGAGCCTACCCTTATAGAAGGAGTTCCAACTATCACATGGCTTGGAGTGTATCCTTATATAGAGAGCCTTTTGCCTCAAATATTGTTGATTGTCGGAATTGTTGCAGGAACAATATTGATAAGTAAAAAAGCCAAAAAAACGGCAAATGATTTTAAATAGCGCAGATATAGTTGTAGTTTTAGAATTTTAATAAAACATATTTTAACAAGGAGAACAACATGGTCAGATTATTGACAAGATCGTTTGTAGCTTTAGCTACTATTTTTGTTTTAAACGCGGCAGCAGCCGATGAGTTTAAAGAGTTTCCTATCGGAGAAGAAGTTGAGATAAACAATATGGTAATAGCCGCTGTTTATCTTGAGCCTATTGATATGGAACCAAAAGGTATAGATTTGGCTCCATCTTTGGCTGATATTCACCTTGAAGCCGATATTCATGCAACCGAAGGCAACAAAAACGGCTTTGGCGACGGCGAGTGGATACCTTATCTTAAAGTATCTTATGAGCTTACAAACAAAGATACGGGCGCAAAAAAGAGCGGTACTTTTATGCCTATGGTAGCAATTGACGGTCCTCACTACGGAGCAAATATCAAAATGCTCGGCGTTGGTAACTATCATTTGAAATATACGATTGAAAACCCATCAAAACAAGGTTTTGGACGACATGCAGACAAAGCTACGGGTGTTGGCAAATGGTTCGATCCTTTTACGCTTGAATTTGATTTCAAATATACGGGAATCAAAAAATAGTTTAAAGATCATGGAAGTTTTACAATAAAAGTAAAACTTCCTTTTTTAAATGCTGTTTTTCAGCTTTTATTTTGTACTTTTAAGTAAAATTATGACTGTTCTTTTTTGGAGGTAAAAAATTAGTGAGCAGTTTTGTCATTTAAAAAATAATATAGTTTATGGTTTTTAAAACCAAAGAGTTGGAGTAAAGTGTCAGTCTATTTTTATCATGTTTTACAGGCTTTTTTAGGAATTATCTTTTATCTTGCGCTTTGGGGCAGAAAAATCTCCGTCAAAGAGATGTTTTTAGGCTCTCTTGCGGGTATAATCATTGCATTTGCCGCTTTTAAAATAGCAGATGATTTTTTAAGTACAGACGAACTTAAAACAACCTGCTTCATAATAGCTATTGTCTCTTTGCTATTTTTATCTGTTTTATTTTTACTGCGCTATAGCGTTTTAAAAATCGCTCTTATTGCGCTTTTAATTTTCTCTTTTGGCGTATATTATAGAGTATTATCATACGATTTTCCACTTTTCAGCGGCGAATTATTAGATACGCTCTCTATTGTCTCTTTCAGTTTTACAATTTTCGGATTTTTAATAATAATATTTTTATATCTTGTTTTAAGAAATGTTGCCGCCGTGCTTTCAAATAAAGTTTTAATCTCTCTTGGAATTTTCAGCGCACTTTTAATGATATTAAACTTTTTTGCATTGAGCATGTTGGAGATAATGCGTTTCAACCTGCTTAAAACAAGCGCTCAACTCTTAACCGTAACGGCAAAACTGATACATTACGGTCTGTTTTTTCACTATGTTTATACAATTTTGATTATTATCGCTTTGATATTTTACCTTAAAAATATACCGTCTATTCCGAAAAAAGAGGTTGGTAACAGTATAATTTACAGAAAAATAAAAGCAAAAAAAGAATATATAAAAACAGCCGCAAAGTGCGTAATATCAGCACTTTTAATTTCAAATGCTCTTTTTTTATATTATGATCTTTATGCTTCAAAACCGCCTAAAATTTCAGATTCAATAATTTTAGAACCGATTAATGATGAATTTAGGATACCGATTAAAATTTTAGAAGATAACGATTTGCACAGGTTTGCATACATAGATGAGGACGGAAATAAAATACGCTTTTTTGCGATAAATCGTTTTAAGGGTAAAACTTCGCCCGTTGTAGTATTTGATGCATGCATGATTTGCGGCGATATGGGATATACGAAAAAAGGAGACGAACTTATCTGCATATCATGTAATGTACGGGTTTTTCTGCCATCTGTCGGAAAAGCAGGCGGATGCAATCCTATACCGCTTATATATGAAAATGACGGCGAATACCTTATCGTCAAATTAGACGAGATAAAAACGGGTGCGAATTTTTTTACAGGCATAGTAACGGGAGGCGCAAAATGAGATTCAGGATAATCAAAGCTGCGCTTTTAGGCAATAAAACGCAAAAAATTTTGGCATTTTTAACTATTTTTTTAGCTTCTGCGCTTGTCTGCTCTATGCTTAATATAACGCTTGGAATAGGCGATAAAGTGGCTATGGAACTTAGAAGTTACGGCTCAAATATCATAATTTTGCCAAAAGGCGGCAGCGTAAGTATTGATATAGGCGGCGAGGAATTAAATCTTTTACATGATGACGCATATCTTGAAGAGAAGTATGTAAGCGGCATAAAAAATATATTTTGGAGAAATAATATTATAGCTTTCGCTCCGTTTTTAGAGGGTAAAACAGAGTTTGAAAACAAAAATGTAAAAATTATCGGAACATATTTTGACAAAACGATAGAGCTTGAAGATGACGAAGAATTTTCTACCGGGCTAAAAACAATGTATCCATTTTGGAGCGTAGAAGGAGAGATGCCTGACGACGACTCTTTGGAAGAAATTTTGGTAGGTGAAAATTTGGCGCAGGAATTTAATCTGACGACAGAAAGCGTTATTATGCTAAACGGCAGAAGTTTAAAAATAAAAGGGGTATTGAAAACAAATGAAAGTGCAGACGATGCCATAATAACATCTCTGAAGCTTGCGGGAGAACTGCTAAATAAAGAAGGTAAAATCTCATGGATAGAAGTTTCTGCGCTTACGATACCGGAAGATGACCTTTCAGTCAAGGCAAGACGCAATTTGGATAGCTTAAATGCGATAGAACATGACAAATGGTACTGCTCGGCATATGTCGGCTCTATTGCGTATCAATTGGAAGAGGAGTATCCCGACTCAACGGCAAAAGCTTTGATGAAAATCAGCGAAGGAGAGAGTCAGACTGTCAAAAAAATACAGTCTTTGATGGGCGTTGTCAGTATATTGGCGCTTTTTTCATCTTCTATCGGTATAGCTTCTCTTTTAAGCTCTGAAATACACAGACGCAAAAAAGAGATAGGCTTACTGAAAGCGTTGGGAGCGGATAATTTAAATATTTATCTACTTTTTTTAGCCGAATCTCTAATTACCGCCATAGCTGCTGGTATAGCCGGTGCGGCAGGCGGATACGCTTTGTCTATATTAATGGCTTTTTTTATATTTTCTCATACAATCAAAATCAGCCTTATCGTTTTGCCATTGACGGTTTGTTTTGCTGTTTTGATAGCGTTTTTAGGTTCACTTTTGCCTATGAGAAATGTGGTCAATCTACTTCCTGCAGAGGTTTTACATGAGAGAAAATAGAAGTAATTTTATCTTTTTTCTAAAAATGGTTGCCAAAAGTCTTCTGTTAAGTAAAGGCGCCGCCGGTATTATTTTTATATCAATAACGCTTGGCACAGCGATAACGGCAGCTTTTATTAATATATATCTTGACATAGATTCTAAAATGAATAGAGAACTTAAGGCTTACGGCGCAAATTTTATTATAGCTTCAAAAGATACCTATATAAATGAAGAGTTGTACAAAAAAGCGCTTTTAAAAATAGAGAGCGAAAAACTTCTCGGAGCATCACCTTACTTGTTTGGCATAGCAAGATTAGAACTTGGAAACAGTGTTATAGCAGGCGTAAATTTCAAAGAATTTAAGAAAGTAAAACCATTTTTAGAGGTAAATGAGGGCAGTTATATCAATATAGATTTTGACGAATTTGGTGCGCTTGCAGGCGTGGATTTGGCAAAAAAAATGGAGCTCAAAACAGGTTCAACTATAGATATGATGGGCGTTGAGGGCAAAATCAAACTTAAGATTAGAGGTATTATTTCAACAGGCGGCAAAGAAGATGGTATTTTATTTATGCCTTTAAACACAGCGCAAAATGCGCTTAAAAAAGAGGGTCTTATCAACTTTGCAGATGTTGTAGTGCTCGGAGATTTTGAAGAGTTAAAAACTTTAGGCGAGACGATAAGCCAAAACAGTACGATTACGGCAAAGCCTGTAACGGCTGTTTCGCGAACAGAGGGCATCATACTGGAAAAGATAAAACTTTTAATGGCGCTTGTTGCTTTGAGTGTGCTTCTTATAACATCTATGTGCGTAAATACGACTCTTAGTTCCATTATCTTTTCAAGGAGAAAAGAGATAGCGCTTTTGCGTGCTTTGGGAGCTTCAAAAAAGAGTATCGTGCGGCTTTTTGGCATAGAAACTTTTTTCATGAGTTTTACCGCTTCTATCGCAGGGGCGGGAGTTGGATTTTTATTGTCGCAGATTTTCGGACAAGTGATATTTAACTCCAGCATAGATTTTAGATTTTTATCTATTCCTTTGGCAGTTTTGATTTCGCTTCTTTTTGCAGCAGCCGCATGTTTTCTGCCTATCAAAAAATCGCTTGAGATAAATGTGGCAAATATTTTACGAGGAGAATAAATGTCGGCAGTTGTAGAATTAAAAGATATAGAAAAACGCTTTGGCGATGTAACAGTGCTTGAAGGAATAAATATAACAGTCAATAAAAACGAATGGGTAAGCATCATGGGACCTTCGGGTTCGGGTAAAACTACACTTTTAAATATACTCTCCTTGATGGATAATCCAACTTGCGGCGAATATCTTTTTAACGGCGAAGATGTCAGCGGATTTGACGAAACAAAACAGCTTCTATTCCGCCGCGAAAAGATAGGACTCATTTTTCAGCAGTTTCATTTGATACCGTATCTTACTGCTCTTGAAAATGTGATGTTGGCGCAGTATTATCACAGCACAACAGACGAAGAGGACGCAAAAGCGGTTTTGGCAAAAGTAGGACTTTCGCATCGTTTGACGCACAAACCATCAGAACTTTCGGGAGGCGAACAGCAAAGACTTTGCATAGCAAGAGCTTTGATAAATGATCCTGAAATTTTATTGGCAGATGAGCCTACGGGAAATTTGGACAGAGATAATGAGAAAATAGTATTTAAACTTTTTCATACATTAAAAAAAGAGGGCAAAACGCTTATAACTATTACGCACAATCCGGAACTCGGTGCACTTGGAGATAGAACGATATCGTTGCATCATGGCAAAATAGAAAAGGGAGTGTAAATGACTTTTGATATGATAAAAAAAGCGGCTGTTTTGATGGCGGCACTGTTTTTTCTTACCGCTTGTTCAAAAAATATAGGCGAAAAAAAGCACATAACACTAAATGGCAAAAACAGCGAAGTAAGCGCTCTCGTAACATATTTTACCGCTTCCAACAAAACGCTTAAATTAGAAAGCGGCAAACCTTTTTTGCTATTTTTTACTTCCACGACCTGCGGAGCCTGCGCCGAAGCTGTGCCATATATAAACTATTTTGATGAAAAATATGCCGATAAGCTTGAAGTGATAGGCATCATGAATGGAGATTTGGGACTTGATAAGGGTTTTGAACTGTTAAGCGCAAAAAATATCAACTTTAGAGTCATATCCGAAATAAAATCCGTAGATTATTTTTCGCGCGCAGTGGGCGGTATATACGGCACGCCTGTTTTTTATATATACGATAAAGATGGCGTATTAAAAAAGAAATTTTTAGGACTTACTCCACAGAGCATATTGGAAGAGGGGATAAAAGACATAATATAGTTTTTTAAAATTCATCTTTTTAGGAGTTTAACCTCACTCGTTTTTATCTCCTTTCCACATGCATTTTCACACCTGTTTCTTGAGAATTTAACACATTCGCATGAGAAAATATCTTTGTATCTCCTTTTGCATTCATCCTGCACAAACAATAGTTCCGATTCGCCGCCGCATTCGCCTG
>JAISXY010000081.1 GCA_031270285.1 Campylobacteraceae bacterium | reverse complement strand
GGTATCCGAATTTCTTCTTACCCCTTTTGATACCGCTTAACATTGAAACTTGACAAGGATAAAGCGTGAGGAGTGTCTCTTACCCTAAAAATCAAAATTGATTTTTAGGGAACCCATATTTGAGTTGTTGTTTACAACAACGAGTTCCGCAACGCCCGAAGTCAAGTTGAAAATGTTAAGGTATTAGCTGGTATCAACCGGGCAATTTCTTTGATTACTTTGCACAAGAAAGTAATAAGAAAAAGGTTTAAAATGAATGCAAACATTTTTGATAATTTCTTTTCATGGAAACATACAAAGCAGTGAAAGGTTTTTAGTTTCATGTGCTTTTACTTTGTTTGATATGCAAAGTAATTTAATGCGCTCTTGGATTCCCGCCTGCGCGGGAATGACATAAAGGAAGTGTGAATGACAGATAAAAACAAAAAAAGGCGGGGGTTTTCCCGCCTTTATATTCTCAATCTTCAATCAGTCAAGTTCCCCAAAAAGTTAATCCTTTTGAGGTAAAATTAGAACCTTACTTCGGTAAAATTCTTACGAATATCATTATCACCCAAACCAAGCTGACCATAGTCGTTTCTTCCCGTCGCATAAACTTTACCATTGTTTGACAAAGCAAATGAATGATAATAGCCTGCGGCAATAACGCTGACACCGCTGACAGAAGTTACTTCGGTAAAATTGTAGTGATTGGCATTGTTGCCTAAACCAAGCTGACCATTGCTGTTACCTCCTGCCGCATAAACTTTACCGTCGTTTGTTAAGGCAAATGAATGATAGACGCCTCCGTCAATAGCGGTAATGTTTTTATCACCAAGGAAAATTACTTCGGTAAAAATGTCGCGATTGGCATTGTTGCCCAAACCAAGCCCACCAATGTTGTTAAGTCCTGCAGCGTAAACTTTACCGTCGTTTGTTAAGGCAAATGAATGATCGTTGCCTGTAGCAATAAGGCTGACATCGCTGATAGAGATTACTTCGGTAAAACTGTTACAATCGGCATTGCTGCTCAAACCAAGCTGACCAAAGTTGTTATATCCCACAGCGTAAACTTTACCGTCGTTTGTTAAGACAAGTGAATGATATTCGCCTGCGGCAATAGAGGTAATATTTTTATCGCTAAGGAAAGTTACTTCGGTAAAACTGTTGCTATCGGTATTGTTGCCCAAACCAAGCTGACCATAGTCGTTAAATCCTGTAGCGTAAACTTTACCGTCGTTTGTTAAGACAAGTGAATGATAATAGCCTACGGCAATAGCAGTAATGTTTTTATCGTTAAGAAAAGTTACTTCGGTGAAACTGTTACGATTGACATTGTTACCCAAACCAAGCTGACCAAAGCTGTTATATCCCGCAGCGTAAACTTTACCGTCGTTTGACAAAGCAAATGAATGATCGTAACCGGTAGCAATAGAGGTAATGTTTTTATCGCCAAGGAAAGTTACTTCGGTAAAAATGTCGCGATTAGTTCCAGTTCCGTTGTCGCCTAAACCAAGCTGACCGTAGTTGTTTCTTCCCGTAGCATAAACTTTACCATTGTTTGACAAAGCAAATGAATGACTGAAACCGGTGGCAATAGCCGTAATATCAATGCTGTCATCGCCTCCACCCCCGCCTCCGCCTCCGCAGCCGATTAAGGTAAAACTAAGGAAGAAAGCTATTAAGTAAGAGAGAGAGAGAGAACGCCTTAAACTTAAACAAAGCTAAAGCACCTGAATTAGTTGATGAAACCAACATGAGAGCTCCTTTGATTTGAATTGGATTCATGAAAATGAATTTATAAAATTATAGCTAAAAATGGTTTTGAAGTTTACTCTGTTTTAAAGATTTTTATTTTTGGTGTTATTTTTTTGTGAGTTTTGAGGTGTTTTGCGCTTTAGCTTGTTTGGATATTGCAAGGTTATTAAAATGCGTTTTCAAGGAAACATTTGCTTTGGCATATGCGCTTCGCATGGGAAACATTTCGGCAAGCCGAAAACGCTTCGCTTGTTTTGGATTCCCGCTTCCGCGGGAATGACATAAAAGGAGGCGGAAACGACATAAATAGTTGTGTCATTTTGGATTGTTTATCATGAGGGAATGACCCTCCTCTTTCGTCATACCCATGCCCTCTATGTCATACCCGCGTAGGCGGGTATCCAAAAAAGCATACAAAACAGTGGAAGGTTTTTAGTTTTATGCGCTTTGGATTCCCGTTTTCACGGGAATGACGGAGGAGGGAATGGAAATGATGGAAAAATGGTTGTCATAACTTGACATTTGCAAAGCGATAAAGAAACCCATCATGAACTGCTTCCAAAACGCACGGCAAAAACCTACACTACATGGTTTTATGGCAAAAATGTAATTTTTATACCATACTTTAGACACAATCAATCTGCTAAACTCCTGTTTAAATTTGTAAAAGGAGTTCATCATGCAAAAATGGCTAAATACAGCTTTTTGTATTCTTTTTTTGGCGGTATTTCCTCTATCGGCACAACATTCTCACAGCCACACGCAAACGAAACAGACGCAAGCTGCGGAGGTTTTTTCAAAAGGCGTCATTAAAGCTATAGATTTGGAAAATAAAAAAGTTACGATTGAACATGAGAGCATAGAAGCTCTGTCTTGGCCTGCGATGACCATGCGCTTTACATTTGAAGATGAAAATCTGATAAAAAACCTAAAAACCGGAGAGAGTGTAGAGTTTAGCTTTATACAGCAAGGAGTGGTATCGCTTCTTAAAAGCATAAAAGCAATATGAGAAATATAAAAATAGCCACCGCTGTTCTACTCTCCAACATTCTGGTTATTTTCACGGCTTGGTACTATTTCAGTCCCTCTTCTCATGAAGCAAACCGACAAGAGAGAAAGGTGCTTTTCTGGTATGATCCTATGTACCCAAATACCAGATTTGACGCCCCGGGACCATCTCCTTTTATGGATATGGATTTGGTGCCAAAATATGCCGATGAAGAGCAGACGGCGAGCGTCAGGATAGACCCCGTACAAACGCAAAATTTGGGACTTCGCACTGCAAAAGCTCATATCGGCACACTTCTGTTTTCACAAAGCGTGCCTGCGGTTTTGAATTATAACAGTCATGATATAGCCGTTGTTCAGCCCCGTTCATACGGATTTGTTGAAAAATCATACGCCATTAGTGCCGGAGACAGCGTTAAAAAGGGCGATATACTCATGGAGATAACCGTACCCGAATGGGTGGACGCTCAAAGCGAATATCTCTTCTCAAAAAACAAAAATGTACTGGAACGGTTGAGACTTTTGGGAATGCCCAAAGACGATATACAAAGGCTTCAAAAAACGCTTCAAGTTCAGACGAGATTTAGGATAACGGCTCCCATAAGCGGCGTTATCACGGAATATAAATTGAGAGAGGGCATGAATTTCGCAAAAGAGAGCGTCATAGCGCAAATCCAAAGCATCTCTCCGATATGGGCAGAGGCTTTTATCCCCGAATCTTTGACCTCTTTTATAGATGAAAAAAGCGAATTTAGCATATATATCCCATCTTTGAAAGAAGAGTTTGATTTGCTGCATGCAGAGATTTTGCCAAGCGTAAATCAAGCCACCAAAACCTTAAACTTAAGAGCCAAGATAAATAATCCCAAAGGCATATACAAGCCGGGGTTAAGCGCATACATAAACATCAAAACCAAATCCGCACCGATGATCCTTATACCGTCAAGCGCAGTAATAGACATCGGCAGCGAACAGCGCATTATCACTGTGGACAACGACGGGTCGTTTGTGCCGAAACTGATAAAAATACTCGGCGAGTCAAACGGATTTACAGCCGTAAGCGGTTTAAATGAAAATGAGAGCGTCGTAAGTACGGGCGTGTTTTTGATAGACTCGGAGGCTGATATATCGGGAGCGCTTGACAGAATGAGAAAAGCGGACAATGATTGAATACATCATCAAAGCTTCAATAAAAAATCGTTTTTTGGTCATCATAAGTCTTATTTTCTTGAGCGTTTTTGGCGTTTGGTCTGTTAGAAATACTCCCATTGACGCCCTGCCGGACCTTTCAGATGTACAAGTCATAGTGCGTACAAGTTATCCGTCTCAAGCTCCGCAGATTGTAGAAAACGAGATAACCTACCCTCTTTCAACGCTCATGCTCTCCGTTCCCGAAGCAAAAACCGTAAGAGGATTTTCATCGTTTGGAGAGTCTTTTATCTATGTCATTTTTGAAGACGGCACGGATTTGTACTGGGCAAGATCGCGCGTCTTGGAATACCTCAACCAAGCCGAACTTCCCGCAAGCGTTACTCCCCAAATCGGACCTGACGCTACCGGAATAGGTTGGATTTACGAATATGTTTTGGTAGACAAAACAAACAGTTATGATTTGGCTGATCTTAGAAGTCTGCAAGACTGGTTTTTAAAGTTTGAACTAAAAACCGTTCCGAATGTCGCCGAAGTAGCTTCCATAGGAGGCGTTGTCAAAGAGTATCAAATAATAGTAGATCCCTTGAAACTGGTACAGTACAATATAATGCTCTCCGATATCCAACAAGCCTTAAGCAAATCAAATCAAGAGATGGGCGGCTCGGTTGTACAGATGGCGGAAGCTGAATACATGGTGCGCGCAAACGGATATTTAAGCTCTTTGGAGGATTTTAACAATATCGCTTTAAAGACAGATGAGAAAGGCGCCGCCGTGTATCTTAAAGATGTCGCAAGAGTATCCATAGGCGCGCAGATGAGGCGCGGTATAGGAGAATTTAACGGCGAAGGAGAGACGGCGGGAGGCATCATACTCATCCGTTCGGGAAAAAATGCAAAAGAGACCATATCGGCTATAAAAAAGAAACTGCATTCGCTGAAATCAAGTCTTCCCGAGGGTATAGAAATCGTAACCGTTTACGACAGAAGCGAACTTATAGACAGAGCCATTGACAATCTGACTTCAAAACTCATTGAAGAGTTTATCATAGTAACGCTTGTGTGCATACTGTTTTTATGGCATGTGCGCTCGGCGTTTGCCGCTATTATTTCACTGCCGCTTGGAGTTTTTATCGCATTTATCATCATGTACTTTCAAGGCATAAATGCAAACATCATGTCTTTGGGCGGGATAGCCATCGCTATAGGCGCAATGGTGGACGCCGCTATCGTCATGGTAGAAAATACGCACAAAAAGCTTGAAAAATATCATCATGCAAATCCGAATAAATCCATCGCTTCACATGAGCGGTGGAGGCTGATATCCGAAGCTTCCGTTGAAGTAGGACCTGCTCTGTTTATAAGTTTGCTCATCATAACTTTATCTTTTATCCCTATTTTTACATTAGAGGGCGAAGAGGGAAGAATGTTTTCTCCTTTGGCATTTACCAAAACTTACTCCATGGCGGGAGCTGCCGTACTTGCTATTACGGCGATTCCTATTTTGATGGGTTACTGGATAAAAGGCAAAATCCCAAAAGAGAGCGAAAATCCTTTAAATAGATTTCTTATCAAAATTTACCATCCGCTCTTAACTAAAGTACTCAAACGTCCCAAAACAACGATATTTATAGCGCTGTTAGCTTTAATTACCATCATCGTACCGCTTAAAAAAATAGGCGGAGAGTTTTTGCCCCAAATCAACGAAGGCGATCTTTTATATATGCCCTCCACGCTTCCGGGTATCTCATCTTTTGAAGCCGCAAGAGTTCTACAAAACAGCGACAAACTTATCAAAACCATGCCTGAAGTTGAGAGCGTATTCGGCAAAGCGGGACGCGCCCAGAGCGTTACAGACCCCGCTCCCATATCAATGATAGAAACGGTCATAAAGTTAAAACCTCAAAATGAGTGGCGCGAGGGCATGGATATAGATAAAATAATAAAAGAGCTTGATGAGAGAGTACGGTTTCCCGGAGTTGCAAATCTGTGGGTTTTTCCGATAAGAAGCCGTATAGATATGCTTTCAACGGGAGTTAAAAGTCCCATAGGCATTAAGATTTCAGGTACAGACTTGAAAGAGATTGATAAAATCGCAACGCAAATTCAGGATATAAGCAAAAAAGTGGACGGCGTTACATCGGCGCTTTCCGAAAAATTGATCGGTGGACGATATATAGACATAGATATCAAAAGGGAACGCTTAAGCAGATACGCCATGAATATAGACGATGTACAGCTTTTTGTCTCTTTGGCTATAGGAGGAGAGATAATAGGGCAAAGCGTTGAGGGCGTGGCAAGATATCCTATAAATATCCGCTATCCGCAAAGTTACCGCAACAGCGCAGAAAAATTGAAAACTCTGCCTATATTAACGCCTTTGGGTCAGCAAATCACGCTTGGAGATGTTGCGGATATAAAAATAACCTCCGGTACGCCGATGCTGAAAAGCGAAAATGCGCGTCCGGCAAGCTGGGTTTATATAGACGCCAGAGGCAGAGATATGGTGTCTGTAGTGGAGGATTTGAAAACTCTGATAAACGAAGAGGTCAAAAGTACGGGAGTCAGTATCTCATACACGGGGCAATTTGAACTTTTGCAACGAGCAAATCAAAAACTAAAGCTCATGATACCCCTCACGCTTGCCATTATATTTGTACTGCTTTATATTGCTTTTAAACGCTTCAGCGAAGCGGCGTTGATTATCCTTACCGTACCTTTTGCGCTTATCGGAAGTTTTTGGTTTTTATACCTTTTGGGATACAACCTCTCCGTAGCCACAGGCACGGGATTTATAGCATTAGCGGGACTTGCGGCAGAGTTTGGAGTAGTCATGCTGATATATTTAAGGCAGGCTGTTGAAAATCACCCGAAATTGTCCGACATGAGAACGGCGGACGAAAAAGATTTGGATGAGGCTTTACATGAGGGGGCGGTTTTGAGAGTGCGTCCAAAAGCTATGACGGTTACCGTGATCATAGCGGGACTTTTGCCGATTTTGCTGGGACAAGGTTCTGGTTCGGAAGTCATGAGCGCAATTGCCGCTCCGATGATAGGCGGAATGATAACGGCTCCTTTGCTCTCCATGTTTATCATACCGGCTGCCTATAAGCTTTTAAAAATGGCTGAAAAATCAAACAAAATTTTAAAATAGCTGATTTGGCACTATATTTTAGTATAATTTATCTGACGTTTTAAGGAAAATTCATGAAGATATTAATAGTAGAAGACGAGATAAAGCTTGGCAACTATCTAAAACAGGGCTTAAGCGAAGCCGGCTTTGTAGCCGATATAGCTGTGGACGGATTAGACGGACAGCATCTGGCGCTTACGGAAAAGTATGATTTGATAATTTTAGATATTATGCTCCCTTTTATTGACGGATTAAAACTTACGCAAATCATACGCGAAAAAAATATTACAACGCCGATCTTGCTTTTAAGCGCATTAGATAAAACGCAAGATAAAGTAAAAGGATTAAATGCGGGGGCAGATGATTATCTTGCCAAGCCGTTTGATTTTGCCGAACTTTTAGCAAGAGTGCGAAGTCTGCTTAGACGCAAAAGCAACGAGATAAAACCGATGCGCATTGAGATATGCGATTTGTCTGTAGATCTGGTAAAAAGAGTTGCTATAAGAGGCGGAAAAAAGATAGATTTGACAAATAAAGAGTTTTTGCTGTTGGAATTTTTACTCTCATATCAGGGCGAAGTTGTTACAAGATCTCTCATAGCCTCTCATGTATGGGATATAAATTTTGACAGCGATAGAAATGTTATAGATACTATGGTAAAAAGGCTTAGAGGCAAGATAGATAACGACTTTGACAAAAAACTGATACACACCGTACGCGGCATAGGATATATCTTGGAATTACGATGAATTTCAAAGCCATACTGCGGTTTTTAAATCCCAAATCGCTTATTTTAAGGCTGATGGCTGCGGTAAGTTTTGCTACTGTTTTGATTTTTTTCTGCTTTGGATTTTATATAGAGTACACGGTTAAGGTTCACTTTGAAGAGATGGATGTGTACGAGTTGGAGATCGTCTTAAAATCTGTAAAAAATACATTAGAATATGCCAATGACATATCAACATCAAAAACGCCTTTTTCCTCCATACTTTCAGCTCACCCCAATGTATTTATCTATCTTGAAGATAAAAATGGCGAGATAGTTTATCTCTCACACGATGACGGCAACCTGATTTCGCTTATTATAAAAAACCGTTCCTTAAAAACCCGAAAACTTCAAGTGCTGAATGACGGCGAAAACTACTATCGCATACTTACGCTGCCCACAGAAAACAGCAAAGATATAGCAAAGATAGCGGTCGGAATGAATATCAATTTTCACCAGCACTATATCCACCATTTTAGAGCAAGTTTGTGGTTTGCAACGCTCACGGCTTGTTTTATAACTGTTTTTATCTCCTTTTTTGTTATATATTTTGGTTTTAAGCCCGTAAAAACCATCAGTAAAAAAATTCAAGAAATTACAACGGAACGCTTAAATACAAGACTCAGCGAAAAACATGCTCCAAAAGAGTTAAAAAGTCTGATACTCTCTTTCAATAAAATGATAGAAAATATAGAAGATGTTTTTGAAAGACAGTCAAACTTTTCTGCTGATATTGCTCATGAGTTGCGCACTCCGGTAAGCAGCCTCATAACGCAAACACAGATAACGCTAAATCAAACAAGAGATGCAAGCGAGTACAAAGAGATACTCTACTCAAACCTTGAAGAACTTGAGCAAATGTCCAGAATGGTAAATGATATGCTGTTTTTATCCGCATGCGAGAGAGAAGCTATATCAAAAGATGAGATTGATTTGGCAGAGGAGCTTGCAAAAACGGTTGAATATTTCAGCGTACTTGCCGAAGAGAAAAATGTTTCGCTTGTTTTACGTGGCGATACATTTAAGATATCGGGCAGCAAAGATATGATAAAACGAGCCGTCGCCAACCTCATCTCAAATGCCATATATTACGCCCAAAAAAACAGCGCCATATCAATAACGCTCCTAAAAGAGAAGAAAACTCTGCAAATCTCCAACAAAACCCAAGCTGTGATTTCCAAAGAGAATATAGATAGAATCTTTGACCGCTTTTACAGAATAGACAGCGATAGAAACAGAAAAAGCGGCGGAAGCGGCATAGGTCTTGCAATAGTCAAATCCATCATGAAAGTCCACAAATACAAAATACACGCAGCCTTTCATGAGGGCGTTATCACATTTACTATAAATTTTGACACTTTATAAACTTCATAAAACATTACATGTGAGATGAGTTTGCGCAAAAAATAAGTGAAGTGTACTACTGAAATGTTTCCTTGAAAACGACATTTGTGAATAATATAAAAGAGACTCTTTTTCATTAATATGAGTTCCCTAAAAATAAAAAGTGATTTTCAGAGTAAAAAATATGTTTTTCACACCTTAATCTTGATTTTATACAAATGCTTGGCAGTGTCAAAGAGAAAAATTAGCACACAAAGGATTGAGGTATATTAAGGTTGTCTTATGATAGGTTTCCATTTGCCGTGCATTGTTCGCGCGGAAACAGCGGGGCTGAAGGATAGGAATATAACGGTGCCGTTTATTGGCATCTATCTTTTTATCATTAGGTAAGCAAAGCGAATTTACCCGCTTTGCTTATAATCTTTTATTCAAAATAAATATCATAGTAATAGCTATAATTATCGCCAACTAACCATTGATATGTTATCCCATTATCTTCTTTAACGCAAGTCCAATCTGCTCCGGCAGGTTTTGAGCAGTTAAAGCCTAAAGGACTGAGAGCAGATGCGGCATAAGCATCAAATTTTGACGATATATCGCTACTGTATTCTTTATAGATAAAGACATAAGAAACATCACCGTCAATCTCGCCAAATACAGTGTTAAAAGTCTCGTCTTTAGTTAATTTTGCAAAGTCGCTGCCGTAAAGATATAAATCAATACTCTCATCAAGATGAACACTTGCGTTTATGTTTGGCAAAACACCGGTTTTTTCGTAATGCCCATTGCCATATTGAGTATATGATTGCGATTGGAGAACAGATGAGTTAAAATCTGCTATTTGTGCCGCTTGAACTTCATACTCTTTATTGCTTTCTACGCAAGAGAGGGAATATTCGCTGTCATTAAAAGCAGGGAATGAACTTTCTATCAGAGCAAGGGATAAATTTGTATCACTTCCTCCTGTGTCGTCACCATCGCCAGAGCTGCTGCCCCCGCCTCCGCAACCGATTAAGAAAAAACTAAGAAAGAAAGCTACTAAGAGAGAGAGAGAGAGAGAGAACGCCTTAAACTTAAACAAAGCTAAAGCACCTGAATTAGTTGTCAAACCCGTCATGCAGACTCCTTATATTGATACTTATTTATTAAAACAATTTTGCAAAATTATAGCATAAATTTAAAATAAAAAATTAAACAAGAGTAGATATGCTATACTTTCTTTAAAAATAGACTAAATTTCATAAAGGCTTTGGTTGAACTACTTTGCAATTGCTTTTGGAGCGGTTTTGGGCGCACTCTCAAGATATGGTATCTTCATTTTTTTAGGAGAAAAGCTTGTTGCACTTCCGCTTCGCACTTTAGTTGTAAATATTTTAGGCTGTTTTGTTGTGGGTTTGGTTGCCGAATATTTTGCATTACGGCATAATGTGCCGATATATGTAAAACTCTTTTTCATAACTGGTTTTTTGGGCTCTTTTACGACATTTTCAACATTTGCGATGGATGCGGGGATAATGATACAAAAAAATGCGATAATAGCAACCGTCATGTATGCTGCCATCTCCGTAATAGGCGGGGTTTTAGTTTACTTTGGAGGTATTGGTTTGATGCGGTTTTTACTGCGATAGCTTATACTCAAATCCTTCAAAAATATATGGATATTTCAGCTTGATTTTATGTTTTAATATATAAGATAAAGAGTAGTGGCTCTGATGTATTAAAAATCCCTCTTTTGCGCCGATTTTGTTTATCATTTTATTTGCTTTATCAAAATTCAAATGCTTACCCTCGTCATATACTATATCATAGCTTGCATCTATAAATACGCAGTCCAATCGCTGCTCTTTTAAAAATTCAAGGCTCTGTTTTTCTATATCGGAGCAATCCGTAAGATAAGCTATTGATTTATTCGGGGTTTTGATGATATATCCATGTGTAGGGCGCGTATGTACTAACGGCACAGGAATAAACTCTATATTTTGTATGATTATGCTCTCAAACGGTCTGTTTTCTATAAATCTAAATCCATGCGGGCGCTGTAAAACATCGGCAAATCCTCTCTCGTCTTTCGGATGATAACAAGGTACGCTTGCCGCCATATGCCGAAGCCTTAAAAGTCCATATGCGTGGTCTGCATGAAAATGCGTTAAAAACTGTGCGATAAATTTTTTGCCCTCTCTTATTTTTAAAAGCAAATCCGAGCCGCTGTCTATAAATATAACGCTCTCGCCAAAATCTATATAAGCGCAACTTGGTCCGTTTACTCTGCCGCTTTCTCTATACATGCTGCATGCCGTACAGTTACAGCCATAAACAGGGGTTCCTGCCGTATCGCTTGTGCCTATAAATTTTAATTTTACCTCATGCATTTTTTCGTCCGTACATTAATTATTTTGAGTTTTAAACGGTTTTTACGCCCGCCCATTCATTATACCAGCTCTCCTGCTCGCTGCGCCTTTGTTCTTTGCGTTTGAGCAGATTATCCCGTATGTTTGTCAAATCCTCAATGCTCATGAACTTCATTGTATCAAGATTTAGCGGCTGTATATTTTTGTCTGATTCTATCAGGGAAGCTATTTCCGATAATAAATTATCTTTTTCATTCATGATATATACCTTTTGCCGAAATCATAAAATATATTTATCATAACACATTTGTTATAAAAGCGAAGTATAAGAGAGAAATATTTGATTTTGCGGCGCATTAACGAAGCATTATTATTGTTTGATGTAAACTTATACTTTAATCTTCATGTAAAGGATAAAAGATGAGCCTATCTATTATCATGATAGAAGACGATGAGGAGTTAGCCGAGCTTCTTGCAGAATTTTTGAGAAAATACGACTTTGAAGTTACGATTTTTCCCGACCCGTTTATAGGTATAAGTGCGATAAGCATCAACAAATATGACCTTTTGATACTTGATTTGTCGCTTCCCGGACTTGACGGACTTGAGATTTGTAAAGAAGTGCGCGAAAAAAGCGATATTCCTATCATCATCTCATCGGCAAGAAGCGATATAGATGATAAAATAATAGGTCTCAATCTCGGAGCCGACGATTATATGCCAAAACCGTATGAACCGAAAGAGTTGTATGCCAGAATCATGAGCGTAACCAGAAGATATAAAAAAGAGAGTAAAGAGTTGGAACAGAAAAGCAGTTTTAAGCTTAATGAAGACGCAAGAACTATAAGTTTTAAAGGAGAGATTTTAAAACTCACACAAGCCGAATACGAAGTTTTTTCAACGCTTATCGAGCGAATAGGCTGCGTAGTATCCAGACGCGATTTGATACGGCTTGCTCCCTCTTTGGGAGATGAGAGCGAAAGTAGAAGTCTTGATGTTTTGATCAGCAGAATCCGTACAAAAATAAACGATAACTCTAAAAATCCGGAATTTCTTCACTCTGTGCGCGGCATAGGATACAGGCTCAACAGATGAAATGGCGTCATTCGCTTCAAACAAAAATAACATTCATGTTTTTTATAGCGATTATCGCCGTATGTCTTATAGGCGTGGGTGCATATATAAAAACTTTGAGAGAATCAGCATTTGAATTTTATCATTTGGCGGTTTCCATGGCGGTTTCGGAAGATTCGCGCGATGAAGCAAATAACGCATTTGATATAAAAAAATTTACAGACGAGGGTTTTTTGCTTATCACAGACGAACAGTTAAAAACCGATATTTTGAAAATATATAATAATCTGCTTTCCCGCAAAAAAGAGGGCGGCAAAAATCAAAAACATCAGCATTATAAAGAGAATGACGAAGCTAAAATGACAGGAAAAATTTATATCGGCGAAAACGGTCTTGATTTTGGTATAGTCTTACATGCCGATAATGCTTATCTTGTTTTAAGCCAGACGGAAAATGAGCGCATTATATTTCAGATAGAATATACAAGCAGACATTATACGCCGCTGCTGCTTTTCGGAACTATTGTGATTTTGCTCTGCCTTTTATATATAGCGACTATAAGAAGTATTCGTCCTCTTAAAGCGCTTCGTGTAAAAATAAAAGATTTTGCCGACGGAAATGATAAGATAGAGATTAAAGTAAAAGGCGATGACGAGATAGCGGAAGTGGCTAACGAATTTGATGCGGCAGTCAAAAAAATACGCACTTTCAGACAGGCAAGGCAACTATTTTTACGAAACATTATGCATGAATTTAAAACGCCTATCATGCAGGGCAAACTCTCTGTGGAAATGCTTGAAAAGAGTAATTATAAAGAGTCGCTGGAGAAAGTTTTTATAAGACAAGAGAATCTTTTAAATAGATTTATTGGCATTGAAAAACTTGGTGCGGGCGAGTTAAATCTTGATATTCACTCTTATAATCTGCGTGATATCATAGACTATTCGCTTGATATTATAGGCGACCAAGCTTCAAGCATAAGCGTAAAAATAGAGGATAAAAAGATACAGGCAGACTTTGACATGATGGCTACGGCTATTAAAAATCTGCTTGATAACGCACTTTTATACAGTTCGGATAAAAAAGCTTCTATTATAGTACATGAAAATGAGATTATTATCTCCAACAACGGCAAAGAACTTGAATTTCCGCTTGAAGAGTATAAAAAACCGTTTTTCATGCAGGGCGTGAAACAGAGAGAGTCAAGAGGATTGGGTTTTGGGCTTTTTATCTCTATTAATATTTTTGATTTGCACGGCATAAAAATGCAATACAGATACGAAGAGGGCAAAAGCATTTTTACGCTATCGCTGTAAATGAACGCATTTGGGATTATCTCTTTTACATGATTTGGCAATGCTGTACATTCGCTTAATTTGCGGGCAGTTTTTGCTCAAATGATGCTCTCTTGTCCCCGGCTGATTAATTCACTTTTTTCGTCATTTCCGCTTCCTCTTTTGTCATGCCTGTTTCCCTCTTATGTCATTCCCGCGACCGAACGACAAGCTTTCGCAGAAAGCGTATATCGTGAGGGGTGGCGGGAATCTAAAACAAGCGAAGCGCATATGCCAAACAAAATGTTTCCTTGAAAGCGCATTTTAAAAACCTTACATATATTTAAATAAGGCAAAGCGCATAAAACCAAAAAACCTTATGTCATTCCCGCGCAGGCGGGAATCCATCTTCTTAAGACGACTATTTATCAAATTCATTTTTTCATGAGAATATTTTTGTTATTTCTTTTGGATACCCATTTTCACGGCTATGACGAAGGTGGGGTGGATACCTGTTTTCACGGGTATGACAAAAGAAGAAGCGTTTTTGCGAAATAATTGTTTGAAATGGATTTTTAAAGAGATAAAATCTCCCGCCTAAAATACGGGAGATTTGTGTCGCTGTTTGGATTTAAACCGTAACGACAGGTTTTATAAGGTCTTTTGGTTTGTCTTTCATGAGCAGCAAAGCCTCTTCAATATGTTCAAACCCTTTAAATCTATGCGTAAGAAGCGGTTTAACATCAAGTTTGCCGTATTTGATCAGGCGGGCAAGATATTCCATATTTTTTCTGCCGCCCGGCATAAGTCCGCCTATAACTCTGATATGTCCCATGCCAAGTCCCCAGCCTACGCGAGGTATTTTGATATAGTCGCCTGTTCCGAGATAATTGATATTGGAGATGATACCGCCGGGTCTAACTATCTGAACAGCCTGTTCAAAAGTATTAACATCGCCGCCCGCGATAATAACTTTATCAACGCCTTCGCCGCCGACTTTATCTTTAATCTGTTCAACTATATCGCCGTCTTTATAGTTGATGATGTCGGTCGCACCGTAAAATTTGGCTACTTCAATACATTTTGGTCGTGAACCAACCGCTAAAATCCGCGCCGCGCCGCGCAAATTAGAACCTGCCACCGCCATAAGTCCTACAGGTCCGATACCGATAACCGCAACCGTATCGCCGTACTCTATCTCTGCGTTATTTGCGCCATGAAAGCCTGTCGGTACCATATCGGAAAGCATTGCGCCTTCTTCAACACTGACCTCTTCAGGTAAAAGCGCCATATTGCCGTCCGCTTCATTTACATGGAAAAATTCTGCCATTAAGCCGTCTTTGCTGTTAGAAAATTTCCATCCGTTAAGCATACCGTTTGAGTGCTGTGAAAATCCTCTCTGCGAAGCAACAGCCTGCCAGTCAGGCGTAATAGCGGGAATAATTACCTTATCTCCACGCTTAAAGTCTTTAACTAATGCGCCTACTTCAACAACTTCACCGACACCTTCATGTCCAAGTACCAGATTGTGACGATCGCCTAGAGCGCCTTCCCAAACCGTATGAATGTCTGAAGTGCATGGCGAAATAGCAAGCGGACGCACGATAGCGTCTAATGGTCCGGCAACAGGACGTTCTTTCTCTATCCAGCCGACCTTGTTAAGACCGAGCATTGCAAATCCCTTCATTCTTACTACCCCTTATGATAAATTATGGTTATAAACAAGCGATCATGAGTTGAAATTTTCAATCTGCATCACTGCGTATTTATAACTTATCTTATAAGAATACCATTTCACAGCATAAATAAGCATAAAATTTTTAAACCGCTTTATTAATATCTAAAAATAATAATCAAGTTAGCTTCTCTGACAGTTTTTCAAAAAACGGCAGTTTGATCCGCTCATATTAAAATCTTTATAATGAAATAATTTACAACTTGATTTTACTTTGGAATTATTCTAAAATACAGGTTAAATTTCAAGCAAAAAGATTTAAATATCCGGTAGCGTGTTTGCCGAGCTTATAAAAGAGATGATAAGTTTAAAAAGGATAAATCTTGAAAACAGTAGATATGCATGTGCATCTTTTGAGCAGCAAGGTTAAGTTTGACCGTTTTTATGACAAAATTGCTATCTCATTTTTTGCGAGGCGGCTTGGTTCGTCTGCCGGAAAACTTTTGAAAAATCCTTATGAAGAGTATGTAAATACGCTTATCAAGAGCGTGAGAGGTTCAAATAGAGTTGAAAAGATAGTGCTTTTTGGCATTGATGAGAAGATAGACGAAAGCGGCAATCTTTTGCACAAAGACAATACCGTGTGCGCTACCAATGAAGATGTCATGAGCGTATACAGTAAAAACCAAGATGTGATTATCCCGTTTTTTTCCATAAATCCTTTGAGAGCCGATGCGGCAAAGCTTATAGACAGATATGCCAAAGCCGGTTTCAAGGGGGCTAAATTTATGCAAAATTACTGGGAGATAGATACAAACAACCCTGCATTTGCCTCCTACTATGAAAAGCTAAAAGAGTATAATTTGCCCGTCGTTTTCCATATAGGAAGCGAAAGCAGTCTTCCTTCAAACAAAACGTACGAGTCATTGAAAATGATAGAGCAGCCTTTGAAACTCGGCGTCAAAGTGATAGTAGCGCACATGGCGTTAAGTTATGAGCCTTTAAAGATAGGAAGAGCCCTAAGACGCAATCCGAAATACTTTCCGCAAGAGTACCATACGCTTTTGGAAATGCTTGAAAGTTATGACAATCTATACGCCGATATATCCGCTATCTTAACGCCGGTGAGAGCCAAAGTCCTTAAACATCTCTCATCACATTTCAAAGTGCATGATAAACTTCTCTACGGCTCTGATTATCCCGTGCCGTTTTCTATCATGATAAACAGTTATGATTTGCCGCTTATCAAGCGCTTAAAACTTGTTTTTGAGAAAAATCCGTTTGACAGATATGCGGGCGCGATAGGAGAGTATTTCCCGAAAAACAGCCCGATATATACGAATTATAAAAAAGTTTTAGATATTTGATATTATGATTTAATCCTACATGAAGGGGTTTAAATGTCTATTAGCAAAAAGATTTTTGGTATTTTGGCGGCGGCTTTTATGTGCGGCACATTTGCGGCGGCTGATGAAGTTGTCGTATTTGACGCATTTGCCGATGATTTTGACGAAGCTTTAGAAGCTGACAAAAGAGGTGATTTTGAAAAAAGCGCAAAACTTTACAAAAATTCATGCGACGCGGGAAAGGCTGTAAGCTGCCACAATCTGGGAGTTATGTACAGCGAGGGCGAGGGCGTTGAGAAAGATTATGTTAAAGCCGTAGAGTTTTACAAAAAAGCATGCGATGGCGGAGACACGCTTGGCTGCAACAATTTGGGAGTTAGATATGAAAAGGGCGAAGGAGTAGAGCAGAACTACAAGAAAGCTGCCGAACTTTACAAAAAAGTATGCGATAAGGGAGAGGCTGTCGGTTGCTATAATTTAGGGATTAGATACGAAGAGGGTGAAGGTGTTAAGAGGGATTACCTTAAAGCTGTGGAACTTTACGAAAAAGCATGTGATGATGAATACGCCAACGCCTGCAATAACTTAGGACTTATGTATGACGAAGGCGAAGGCGTAAATAAAAACCGCAAAAAAGCGGCGGAACTTTACGAAAAAGCGTGCTATGCGGGAAGCGCAAGAGGATGCAGCAATGCGGGAGATATGTATGACGAGGGCAGCGGCGTGAAGAGGGATTACTTAAAAGCTCTGGAATTTTACGAAAAATCATGCAGCGCAAAATATGCGGGAGGCTGCAACAATTTAGGGATCATGTATGAACAAACAAGAGGCGTAAAATATGACAAAAGCAAAGCCCTTGAGTATTATAAAAAAGCATGCGATTTGGGTGAAAAGTTGGGGTGTAAAAACCATAACAGATTGAAAAGCAGATGGGATCTTAAGTCTATATTTGGATTGTGAAAAGAAAAAGATTTTAATCGTTTTGGCGATGGTTTTCATGTTTGGCGTATTTGCGACGGCTGTATGCTACGCGAAGGTGTGGTTACAGGAACGGCGAGCAATGAAAAAGCCTGCGACGACAAAAATCGGTTGCGACAATCACGTCCGCCTAAAATGACAAAAGGAATATTCTATTTATATTTTTCAAGTGCTAACTGCCGCTATTTTTGCGCTCAAATTAAAAAATTAGGCGTTTTTTGCAAGATAATTTCTAAGCTATTATCCCGCTTCCAACCACATATTCGCCTTCGTAAAAAGTAGCGAGCTGGCCTGCGGCTATGGCGCTTGCGCTCTCACTCATAATAACATGAGCACCTTTTTTATCGGCGTCTATCAAAATTTTGCATTTTAGTTTCGGGCTTCGGTATCTTATCTTGACGGCTGCTTCAAGTTCGTTTTTGTTTACGAACATATTTAAAGATTTTACCCTAAACTCTTTTACGTCAAGCTCTTCTTTGCTGCCTACGACAATTTGATTTTTGGAAGGAATGATGGAGATAACATAATGCGGCTCATGCGCGCCTCTTATCTCAAATCCTCTTCTTTTGCCGATCGTATAGTGCATGTACCCTTGATGAGTGCCGATAACTTCGCCTTTTGTGTTCAGCACTTCACCCTCTCTTTGCACATTCATGTGTTCTTTCAAAACTTCAATATACGTATTTTGCACAAAACATATCTCGCTGCTCTCTTTTTGCGTGGAAAAATCTTCAAGTTCGGGAATGCCAAGCGCAAAAGCTTTTATATCTTTTTTGTATTTTTCACCCAGAGGAAAAACCATAAACGGCAGCACGTCAGGCGATACCTGCGCCAAAAAGTAACTCTGATCTTTGCTTTTATCGGAAGCTTCGTGTATGAGCCCGTCTTTTATGCGCACATAATGACCGGTTGCCAACTTCTCCATCCCAATACTTTTAGCAAAATCCAAAAGCGCGCCGAATTTTATATATTTATTGCAAAGCACGCATGGATTTGGCGTTATGCCCTCTTCGTAAGCTTTTACAAACGGGTTATAGACGATTTCATCAAACTTTTCGCTCAAATCCAAAACATGATATTTTATACCCAAAAATTCAGCCGCTCTTTTTACCATGCCTATATTTCTTTGGTGCTTTTTCTCATCACAGTGCAAACGCAGATAACAGCCCTCTACATGATTTCCCGCCTGCTTCAATAGATACGCCGTTGTAGTTGAATCCACGCCGCCGCTCATCGCAACTAAAATGTTTGCCATTTTTTACCTCATTTTGTAAAATTTTCAAACTGTTTTTTTATAAGTTCGTATCTTTTGCTTGTCCCAAGCCCAAGTTCGTTCATCAGCTCAAGATATGTTTTGACATAATTTTTTATATCCTGCCTTATCCACTCCAAATCATCGCTTATGCGCCAAATATCAGCGTATTCCGGTTCAATTGTCCCGTAATCTATCAACGTCGTTTTTACAAAATCAACCAAAGGTGTCCAAAATTTGCTGCCGTAAAGATAAATATTTAACGGAAGTATTTTTTGCGTAACGATAAGGGTGGTCACGTCAAAAAGTTCATCTATAGTGCCAAAACCGCCCGGAAACGCTACACATGCGAGCGCATTTTTTACAAGCATATTTTTTCGCACGGAAAAATTTTCAAGCGTTACGGCTCTTGTCGTGAACGGATTTGTGTCCTGCTCAAACGGCAAAAATAGATTGAATCCCAAACTCTCACCGTTTTTGCCTTGAAGCGCGCCTTTGTTTGCTGCTTCCATGATGCCGTATGAACCGCCCGATGTTATGTGAAACCCATCACATGAGAGCATTTTGGCCATCCGGACGGCCTTTTCATAATAGATATTATCCTCTTTAAACCGCGCGCTGCCAAATATCGCCACTGCCGCGCCTATATCCTCCAAAAGTGCAAAACCCTTATCACAGTCGCTTTTAAAGCTCTTGGTGATCTCTTCATCTGTTTTTTTTATATCGCTGCTGTACTCTTTTATTTCCATTGTTTTCTTTCTTATATCATAGATAAAGGCAACAAAACCGATAATCTTTCTTGCCATTTTGGATGTGGAATAATAATATTTTTTTGCATAATTTTTGCTGTATCAAAAAAAATTATATCCAAATCAAGCGTTCTGGGTGCATCTTTAAAGCTTCTTTTGCGTCCGAAAATCTTCTCTGTATGCAGTAAAAACTTGAGCAGCTTTTGCGCGCTCATGGAGGTTTGCACCAGTATAACAGCATTAAAAAAATCATCCTGTTTTAGATAGCCAAAAGGCGGATTTTGTAAAATCGGCGAAGTTTTTTTTACATGTAAAAGCTTGGAGCTTAAAAAATATCTGTAAAGAGCGTCAAATCTTTTTTTGGTATCTCCGATATTTCCTCCGACTCCGATGAAAGCCTCGTGTTTAAACTCGTCCCTTGAAGCTTTTGATACGGGAAAAAACTTGGTTTTATGCCAATTCATCTGTTTGCATGTAAAACTTTGGCTTTGCCGTCCACGACCGCTACCATATCTTCTATACGCACGCCAAACTCATTTGGCAAATATATGCCAGGCTCCACGGTAAACACCATACCTTCCATAACAACATCGCGCGAGCGCGGCGAAACAATGGGTAGTTCATGTATGTCAAGCCCTACGCCGTGTCCTGTAGAGTGGATAAAATATTTGCCAAAACCGCTCTTTTCTATCACATCTCTGGCGGCTCTGTCCACATCGCTTAATTTCACGCCGATTTTTATACTATTTATGGCCTCTTCTTGCGCTTTTAAAACCGTATCGTAAATCTTTTGCTTGAATGCGTCTTTAAACTTTTGCTCGTTTTTATTATCAAACGAAACATCGTCTCTCATCTGCGTCGTGCGGGTTCTATCGGAGCAGTAACGGCGGTATTTTATGCCCGCATCCAAAAGCAGCAAATCGCCGTATTTGAGTATCTTTGTTTGGCAGGGCAAGGCATGCGGTTTGGCGGCATTTTCATTTATCGCGCATATGGGTTGGAAACTGATTTCGTTTTTGCCCTCATGCCTCATAGCATTTTCAGCCTTAAAATGCAGCTGCTGTTCGCTTTTGCCGACACCTTCATCTCTTAAGATTTTTTCAAAGCGCTCAAAACTCTTTTGTCCCAGCATCGCGGCGCTCTCCAGCAGCTCTATCTCGTTCGGCGTTTTTATCATTCGCTTTATTTGAGAAAAGTTTTTTTGGGGCTTAAAACTAACGTTTAAATTCTTTGTCAATGCGCCAAATCTCGCTACGCTAAACTCCAAAGGGTCAAAAACAATCTTTTTTAAGCGCGCTTTTTTGATAATACCCTGCGCACATTTAACCAAATCTCTTTTTGCATCTATAACTTCGGCATTTTTAACGCTCTCTTTTGCTTCCGTTAAATATCTGCCGTCTGTTAAAAAATAGGCTTCGTCTGCATTGAAGCGCAAAAAAAGCGCATTATCACAGGAAAATCCGCACTCATGATAGAGTGCGTTTTCATTTTGAACTATGTATGATTTCACGGGTTTTGTTATGCTTTTGCGGCTTCCGTTTTTCTTTTATTGATAGCTTCAATTTCCGCTAAAATCTGCATTAAAGCTACTAAAGCCAAGTGGTATCCAAAAGGTCCGAAACCGCTTATTTGTCCCGAACATACGGGCGCTATCAAACTTTTTTGGCGGAACTCTTCGCGGCGGTAGATATTGCTGATATGAACCTCAATGACGGGGATATTAAGCGCGCTTATCGCATCTCTTATAGCGATAGAAGTGTGCGTATAAGCGGCGGGGTTGATGATAATGCCGTTCGCATCTCCCAAACACTCCTGCAAGCGGTCTATTATCTCGCCTTCAAAGTTTGATTGAAAAAATTCAATCGTGATATTGTTCTGTTTTGCTACATTTTCCATTTGAGCATGAATATCTTCAAGCTTCATGGAGCCGTAAATACCCTGTTCTCTGTGCCCTAAAATGTTGAGATTTGGTCCTTGGATAACAACTATCTTCATTTAGTTTGCCTTTTTTTGGTTTTAAAAACAGATATTGTAGCACTATTTTGCATAAGAAAAATTTACGCTACAATTTCTTTTTTAAAAGGATATTTATGAAAGTGCTTTTGAGCGATTTTGTACTTACATGTAACGACAGGTTTGATATTATCCAAAACGGCGGCGTATGCTTTGACGAGAAGATTTTAGAGGTTGGAAAGGGCGAAGAGTTGGCGGCAAAATATAAAAACGCCGAAGTGATAAAACTGCCCGAAAACTCCGTCTTGATGCCCGGACTCATCAACTCGCATGTACATCTTGAGTTTTGCGCAAACAGCGCAACGCTGAAATTCGGCGATTTTATGCTGTGGCTAAAAAGTGTTATCCATCACCGTGAAGAGTTACAGCAAAAATGCAGCGAAGAGTTGATAGAACTGTCTCTTGAAAATATGTTAAAAGAGGGAGTTACCGCCATAGGAGCTGTCAGCAGTTTCGGACTTGATTTTAAGCCGTGCGTCAAAACTCCTCTGCATGTAGTCTATTTCGTGGAAGCTATAGGCTCAAATCCTTCGGCTCTTGATACTTTGTTTGATGATTTTAAGGGGAGATTTTATGAAGCAAAAAGAGCAAAGAGCGGCTCTTTTTCTCCGTCCATATCCGTTCATTCGCCGTACTCTACGCACGCCGTGTTAGCTCGCCATGTATTAAATATCGCAAGAGATGAGGACGTAAGAGTAACGGCTCATTTTATGGAGTCTTTGCATGAGCGCAAATGGCTTGATGAGGCAAGCGGCGCGATGGGCGAATTCATGAGAGATTTTAATCCTCATGCAAAACCAACGGCAAGCGCAAAAGAGTTTTTGGAGCTTTTTGACGGCGTCAAAACACTTTTTGTACATGCCGTACATGCCGCAGATAGCGAACTTGAGATAATCGCAAAACAAAATAACGCTATCGCTCACTGCCCTCGTTCAAATAGGCTGCTTGGCACGGGCGCGCTTGATATTAAAAAAGTGCAAAAAGCGGGCGTGCCGTTGGTTTTGGGAACGGACGGACTTAGCTCAAACATAAGTTTAAATATGTGGCATGAGATGAGAGCCGCACTCTTTACGCATCAAACGTTTGAGCTTAACGACTTGGCGGTTTTGCTGTTAAAATCATCCACAAATGAAGGCGCAAAAGCGCTTGGTTTAAATAAGGGGGGATTGGAAAAAGGCTTTGATGCGGATATCATCGCTTTGAGTTTGAAAGAGATTCCGCAGGATATTTCGGAACTTCCTTTGCATATTATACTGCAAACAACTGCTGCGCGAAATGTCTATATCGGAGGCAGGCTGCAATGACAAAACTATTTGTTTATATTTGGTGCGGATAAATGAAACTGCTGCTTTTACTCTTTAGCGGATTGAAACTCGGCAAGATTTTAACGACAGGCGGCAGTATGTTTATATCTGTTTTTGCCTATTCGTTTATTTTTGGGTGGCGTTATGCGCTTGGACTGGTGATATTGATATTTTGTCATGAGATGGGACATTATCTTGCGGCAAAAAAACTTGGATTAAATGTCGGCGCACCCACATTTATACCTTTTGTGGGTGCATGGATAAGCTTAAAAGAACAGCCGTTAAAAGCGGAGGACGAGGCTTACATCGGTATAGCCGGACCATTTATAGGAGCTGTGTCGGCGTTTGTGTGTTACTGTTTTGCAAGGCAGTATGAGAGTATGTTATTGCTGGCCATATCATATGCGGGATTTTTTATCAATCTTTTTAATCTCATTCCGCTTCCGCCGTTTGACGGAGGACGCATAACAGCCGCGATATCCCGCAAAATGTGGTTTGTGGGCGCACCTGTGCTTATAGGAATGTTTTTGTGGCATCCAAGTCCTATCTTGATACTTATGGTTATTTTAGCCGCTCCTCATATCTGGAGTGCGATAAAAGGCAGGAGCGAAGATACGAGATATTATGCAGTGCCGTTTGCTAAACGCGTAATGTACGGTCTGTTTTATTTTGGCTTGCTTGCATATTTGGCTGTCATGTCAAACAGTGTGTACAATATGCTCTCTTCGGTTAAATAGATATTTTTAAAAGGAAACCTATGAATAATATTTATACTTCTCTTATTGATACTCCGCTTGGGAAAATGAGAGCTTCATGCAAAGAGGAAACTATCACTGGGCTTTGGTTTGAGGGGCAAAAATATTATCCCGATACGAACGAATGGATAGAAGCGGGAGAGAACGAGATATTTAAACTGCTGAAAATCTGGCTGCATGAGTATTTCGCGGGCAGACAAAAAGCGCATAATTTTTTACTCTCTCCCTCAGGAACGCCTTTTCAGATAAAAGTTTGGGAGATTTTGAGACAGATAAAATACGGGCAGAGCATGAGTTACGGAGATATAGCCAAACTGCTCTCATGCAACTCGTCAAAAATGTCAGCTCAAGCCGTAGGCGGCGCGGTAGGACACAATCCTATATCCATACTCATTCCATGCCATAGAGTTTTAGGCGCAAACGGTGCGCTTACGGGATATGCGGGCGGGATTGATAAAAAGCAGTTTTTATTAAAACTTGAAAGAATGCATGAAGCCGAAAGATAAACAATAAAGATGAACTCCCACCACCCCTCGCAATATGCGCTTACTTCGTAAGCTTGGGCGTAAGTCGCGGGAATGACACAAGAGAAAGTGGGAATGACAAAAAGAGACTGGGTCACATTGTTCACGCGGGAATGACGTAAGAGGTGGATTGCCACGCCGATTTCATCGTCTCGCAATGACAGAGGGAGAAATGGAAAGACATCTCTTCTTCCGTTATACCCGTGGAAATAAGTGAAATACATAGATACAAGCAAAATGTTTCCTTGTAATCGGAAATCCAACCCTTTCTTCGTCATTCCCGTAAAAACAAGCGAAGCGCTTTTGGCTTGCTGAAATGTTTCCTTGAAAACGGGAATCCAAAAGAAAAGTAAAACAAACATAGAATAATTTGTTTTATGCCTATAAAAAAAAGAATAAAAGATGGATTCCCGCATTCCCTCACGATATACGCTTACTTCGTAAACTTGGGCGTAGGTCGCGGGAATGACATAATGGAAGTGTGAATGACACATGAGGGA
>JAISXY010000004.1 GCA_031270285.1 Campylobacteraceae bacterium | reverse complement strand
TTATACCCTTTGATATAAAAAGTCTCTTTGCCCTGCACTTTTTCAAGTTCTATTTTATATTTTTCAGCCCAATTGTTTATGATTTGATTGACTTCCGCTCTCAATCTGTCGTTTGATTGATTTTTGACCTTCAAAAAATCATGAGAGTTTGAGAGAGCGATAAACGAATCATAATGTTTTAAATTGTCGTTTAACGCTATGATATGGTTTGATATCTGGTCAAATTTTACGGTATTTCCCCTCACCTTTTCAAGTTGATTTAGCAGCGAATCGGTTACGCTGTAACCAAGCTGCGTTAAAAATGCCTCTTTTGTCATAACCATGAGTTCTCCTTTTTAGCTTTGTGTTGAAATTAAAACATCTTCTATGACTTTTGTTATATCGCCGTCCAAAATAGCCTCCACTTGCGAATAAGCCGCATTGCTTCTGGCGTCTTTTACCTGCTGATAAGGAGCTAATACATAACTTCTTATCTGATGTCCCCATCCGATTTCGCTTTTTGGGATTCCATCTTTTATGGCTTGCTGCTTTTCAAGCTCCAATTCGTACAGTCTTGATTTTAACATCTTCATGGCGCTTGCTTTGTTTTTGTGCTGACTTCTGTCATTTTGGCACTGTACTACGATATTTGTCGGGATATGTGTGATTCTAATCGCACTTTCGGTTTTATTGATATGCTGACCGCCCGCACCGCTTGCGCGATATGTATCTATTCTTATATCTTTCTCTTCTATGCTTATGTCTATATCGTCGTCTATCTCGGGACTTACCATGACCGAACTAAAAGAGGTATGTCTTTTGGCGTTAGCGTCAAACGGGCTGATTCTGACAAGTCTGTGAATGCCGTTTTCCGCTTTCAGATAACCGTACGCATTTTCGCCTTTCACGATAAAACTCACATCTTTAAGCCCCGCCTCTTCGCCCTCCTGATAATCAAATATCTCCACTTTGTATCCCATGCGTTCACTCCATCTAAGATACATGCGGTAAAGCATACTCGCCCAATCCTGCGACTCCGTTCCGCCCGCACCCGGATGAATGCTCACTATCGCATTTGCGCCGTCATGTTCGCCGCTTAACATCATGGATATTTCAAGAGCCGTGATTACTCTCTCAATGTTTGAAGCGTCGTCTAAAAGAGCGTTTACGGTATTTTCATCATTTTCATCGTTTGCCATATCCCACAACTCTTTTGCATCATTCACGGCATTTTTGGCATCTTCATATTTTTTGTATATATTGACGAGTTTGGTTTTCTCTTTTGCAAGCAGCCCCGCATCTTTGGCATTTTCCCAAAAATTCGGATCCTGCTCAACTTCTTCTATCTCTTTTAATCTTGCCGAAAGTTCGTCCGTTTTTACTATCTTTGCAATATTGTCTATCTTGACGGAAAGTTTTTTCAATAACTCCGTATATTCATAACTATCCAAACTAACTCCATAAATTTTGATATAATCAACTTTTTAAAAAGTAAATTTTACAAAAAAGCAGCTAAAATGAAAATAGTATCAACAATAAAAGAGCTCAAAGCGATCAGAGAAGAGTTGAAAGGAAGCGTTGGTTTCGTGCCTACGATGGGTGCCATGCACAACGGACATTTATCTTTGATTCGTCAGGCAAGAATACAAAACGACACGGTTATCGTCTCTATTTTTGTAAATCCCACGCAATTTTTGCCGAATGAAGATTATAAAAACTACCCGCGCCGCGAAGAAGCGGATTTAAAAATCTGCACATTGGCAGGCGTGGATATACTTTTTATGCCGACGGCTGATGAGATATACACAAAAATAGAGCCTGAAATTTTGGCTCCCAAAAATTTATCATACATTTTGGAAGGCAGCAGCAGACCCGGACATTTTGATGGAGTTTTGAGAGTAGTTTTGAAACTTTTTAACTTAACGCGTCCGACAAACGCCTATTTTGGCAAAAAGGATGCCCAGCAGTTATATCTTGTACAAAATATGGTCAAAACTCTATTTTTAAATGTCAACATAGTCCCATGTGACATAGTCAGAGAAAGCGACGGATTGGCTCTCTCTTCTAGAAATATTTACATGAACGAAAAAGAGAGAGTACAATCGCTGTCGCTTAGTATAGCGCTTAAAAACGCTTCGCAAGCTATCATGAAAGGCGAAAGGGATACAAAAAAAATAGAGCTTATCATGTTAGAATCTTTGAAAGATTTGAGAGTGGATTATGCGAAGGCGCTTTCGCGTGATTTTGAGATAAAAGAGCAAATTACTATCAAAGACACAATCCTGCTTATAGCCGCATTTGTCGGGAAAACGAGGCTAATAGACAATCTATGGATATAAATAAAAAACTTCATTTAGTCTCCCTTGGCTGCAATAAAAATTTAATAGACAGCGAAGTCATGTTAGGACGGCTCAAATCATACGCATTAACCGATAATGCAAACGAAGCCGACGTGCTGATAGTAAATACATGCGGATTTATAGGAGCGGCAAAAGAGGAGAGTTTGAGAACTATATTTTCTTTACATGAGCAGAGAAAAAAAGATTCGCTTTTGGTTGTAAGCGGCTGCTTGAGCGAGCGTTACAAAGAGCAGTTGATAAAAGAGCTGCCGGAGGTTGATATATTCACAGGCGTTGGGGATTATGACCATATAGACTCTATCGTAGAAGAGCGCAAAAATCGCTTTTCACATGAGACTTATCTTATAAACAGCGAAGAGAGAGTCATCACGGGCTCAAACATTCACGCATATATAAAACTCTCCGAAGGCTGTAATCAGCAGTGCAGTTTTTGCGCAATTCCAAGCTTTAAAGGCAGGCTGAAATCGCGCGAAATTGAAAGTATAGTAAAAGAGGTTGAAAAGCTGACAAAGCAGGGAGTTTGGGATTTTAGTTTTATTTCGCAGGACAGCAGTTCGTACATGAGAGATAAAAATATAAACGACGGACTTATCCTGCTTATAGAAGCGATTGAAAAGATAGAGGGCATGAAAAGTGCTAGGATCTTGTATCTGTATCCTACAACAACTTCCGACGCTTTGATTTTGCGCATTATCGCATCTTCTGTTTTTCACAATTACTTTGACATGCCCGTACAGCATATAGACGATAATATGTTAAAACGAATGAAAAGGGGCGCAAACGCCAAGCGCATCAAAGAGCAGTTAAGCCTCATGCGAAGTGCGGCAGACTCATTTGTGCGCACAAGCTTTATCGTAGGGCACCCAAAAGAGAGCGCCGAAGAGTTTGAAAATCTTTTGAAATTTACTAAAGAGTTTGAATTTGACAGGGTAAATATCTTTGCTTATTCGGACGAAGAGGGAACGGCGGCTTTTGACATGGACGGCAAAATAACAAAAAAAGTCTTGAACGAGAGAATAAAAAAGCTTGAAAAAGCCGTACATGAGGGCATGTTAAAGCGTTTAAAAGCGCAGATAAACACAAAAGCCGTTTTGGTAATAGAAGGAGAAAGCAGCGAACATGATCTTTTGCTCGGAGCGCGAAAACTTGAGTGTATAGGCGAAATTGACGGGGAGATTTTGATAAACGAGAGTGAGATTTCGGGTTTAAAAACAGGCGACATGGTCGAGGCTTTGATAACAGACATCGCGGGAGATAAATTAGTTGCAGCAGTTACAAAATTCATCTGATATTTGGGAAAGCCTGAAACAGACAAAAAATCTCCTTGCATTCTCCGGAGGTGTGGACTCTACCGCGCTTTTTTATATGTTGCTGCAAAAAAATATACCCTTTGACATCGCTTTGGTAAATTACAACACAAGAGAAAATTCAAAAAATGAAGAGGCTTTTGCGCTCTCTTTGGCGCACCGATACGACAAGCTTATTTTTATAAAAAGCGTAAAGTTAGAGGGCGCAAATTTTGAAGCAAACGCCAGAGAGATAAGATATGAGTTTTTTGACGAAGTTATCAAAAATAAGGGTTACGAAACGCTTTTAAGCGCACACCATTTGGGCGATAAACTGGAGTGGTTCTTCATGAGACTGGTTAGAGGTGCGGGTGCGGTTGAGCTTTGCGGCTTTTCACAGATAGAGCAAAGGGGAAGTTTTAGCGTAGTGCGTCCTTTGATTTGGCACACAAAAGACGAATTGTTAGAGTTTTTAACGCAAAACGGATACAAATACTTTGTGGATGAGAGCAATTTTGATGAAAAGTTTGAGCGAAACTATTTTCGCAAACATTTTGGCGAAGAGCTTTTGAAAAGATACAAAGAGGGTATTTTGCGCAGTTTTATAGCATTGGAAGAGGATAAAAAAAAGCTTTTGCCGACAGAATTTCAACAGATAAAATCCCTTTATATTTTTAAAAGAGATGAAAATGAGATGAGGCTCATAGCAAAAATCGCAAAATTTTTCAAAATCGTCTTAAGCAAAAACCAGCAGGACGAGATAGCCAAATTAAACAGTTGCGTCGTCAGCGGAAAAATAGCCGTCGGCAAAAACAGCGGTTTTGTTTTTGTGTCGCCCTATTTAAAAGATACCGTCATGGATAAAGAGTTCAAAGAAAGCTGCCGCAAAGCCAAAATCCCCCTGCATGTAAGAGCTTATATGTATAAAGAAGCTATAGATCCAAAAGCATTTGTAGGCTAAAAACGGCTGAGGATATATTTGCCAAAATGCGAATTTTTCGGCATAGTTGTACTGTTTTTCAAGTGCGCTTTCAAGGAAATATACAAAGCAGTAAAAGGTTTTAGTTTTATGCGCTTTTACTTTGCTTAATATGCAAAATAATTTAATGAGCGCTTGGATTCCCGTTTTCACGGGAATGACATACACTCTACGTCATACCCGCGACCGAACGACAAGCTTACGAAGTAAGCGCATATCGTGAGGGGTGGCGGGTATCCAAAAATAATAAAACAAATGAAAAATAAGTTATTTTTATGGTTGTAAATAAAAGAAATAAAGATGGATTCCCGTTTGCACGGGAATGACGAAAAAAACGAAAATGACACCTCTCCCTCCGTCATACCCGCCCCTTTTGTCATACCCGCGACCATTATGTCATTCCCGCGCGAGCAAAGAGTTTTTGTAAAAAACGATATTTGCGAGGAATGCTGGAATCCAAAAAATATAATAAAAAACATAAAGGCGGGATTTATCCCGCCTTCATACTCTCAATCTTCAATCAGTCAAATTTCCCAAAAAGTTAATCTTTTTGAGGTAAAATTAGAACTCTACTTCGGTAAAAATGTTGCGATCGGTATTATCGCCCAAACCAAGCTGACCAAGGCCGTTATATCCTGTAGCGTAAACTTTACCGTCGTTTGTTAAGACAAGTGAATGATAATAGCCTGCGGCAATAACGCTGACATCGCTGATAGAAGCTGCTTCGATAAAACTGTAGTAATTGGTATTGTTGCCTAAACCAAGCTGACCATTGCCGTTAAGTCCCGTAGCATAAACTTTACCGTCATTTGAGAAGGCAAATGAATGGTAGCTGCCTGCGGCAATAGCGGTAATGTTTTTATCACTAAGGAAGGTTACTTCGGTAAAATTGTCGCGATTTGCATTACCGCC
>JAISXY010000072.1 GCA_031270285.1 Campylobacteraceae bacterium | reverse complement strand
ACGCGTATGGCGGCTCTGTCGCCCAAGCTTGCAAAACTGGAAGAGGATTTTACGAATATACTTTTAAATGCAAATTCTTTTGAATTAAACGGCGATTTGTTGGTTATAAAAGGAGGAGGTGGTACGCTTATTTTCAAGAAGGTGAAATAAACCGCCCCTAATCCGCTGCAAATATAACGCTGATTTGCGTTCCGTTTTTCTCTTGCGTAAACTTTGCGCTTGTTACTCTGCTTGCATAAAAAAGGTCTATTTTGAGCCCTTTATTGCCTATCCATATATAATAAATATCTACATTTTTAAACTTATCTTCGTAACTTTTCCCGATTTCAAGTTTTGTGCGAAGATTTTTATATCCTGCGTCATTGGGGGTCTTTTTTTAATTGATTTGTGCGAAAATCTTCATATACATTTGCGATATTTTGTTTCGGATAAAAGCATTTATACCCCACCGTATAGTTGCCAATAACGGTATTTTCACAATTTTTGTCACTTGCAAAACAGAGCATCGCAGTAAAACATAAAAAAGATAAAAAACGCAAAGCTTTCATGTGAATTCCTTTGTGTAAATAAAATACATTTTATTCTTACTCATCGTCCGTTTTCAAAATCGCTCCGCTGCTTGCGTTTGTAACAAGCTGCCTGTACTGTTTAAGCCAGCGGCTTGTGATATTTTTGACTTTAGGTTTAAAAACGGCTTGGCGGGAAACTATCTCTTCTTCGCTTAAAAGCGCATTTATTGTGTATTTATCCACATCTATCTCTATAATATCGCCGTCTTTTAACAGCGCGATGAGTCCGCCCTCTGCTGCTTCGGGACTTACATGTCCTATGCTAAGTCCTCTTGTAGCACCTGAAAATCTGCCGTCCGTTATAAGTGCGACATCAGCTCCAAGCCCCATCCCGACAATAAGCGAGGTAGGGGAAAGCATCTCCTGCATTCCGGGTCCGCCTTTTGGTCCTTCGTAGCGCAAAATAACCGCATCTCCCTTTTTAACTTTTCCTTTTGTGATTCCGTCTATAGCGTCCTGTTGAGAGTCAAAACAGACGGCTTTACCCCTAAAACTTCTGCTTCCGATGATACCTGCTGTTTTTATGACACAGCCTTTTTTGGCTAAATTGCCGAACAGTATCGCAAGTCCGCCGACTTTTGAGTATGCGTTATCAAGCGTGTGTATGATATGTGTATCTTTAATCTTTGCATTATTGATACGTTCTCCTATGCTCTCGCCCGTTATCGTCAAATTGTCCAAAAACAGCGTGCCGTTATTTAATTTTGCTATCTCATGCATAACGGCGTTCATTCCGCCCGCTCTATCTACATCTTCCATGTGAACCGTGCCGAGCGAAGGAGCTATCTTGGCGATATGCGAAACTTTTTTGCTGATCTCATTTATATCTTTTATATTAAAATCTACCCCCGCCTCTTTGGCGATAGCCAACATGTGAAGTACGGTATTTGAACTGCCGCCCATAGCCATATCTATGGCAAAGGCATTTCTGATGGCATCTTCGTTTAAAATATTCCGCAGTTTAAATCTGTCGTCAAGTGCGATTTCACAGACTCTTCTTGCCGCTTTTCGCATAAGTTCTTCACGCTCTTTTGTAAGGGCTAATATCGTACCGTTGCCGCAAAGCGCGATACCCATAGCTTCCATGAGCGTATTCATGGAGTTTGCCGTAAACATTCCCGAGCACGATCCGCCGCCCGGACACGCCTTGCACTCTATGTCATGTAACTCATCTTCGCTTATTTCGCCTTGATTGTATTTGCCGACAGCTTCAAAGGTAGAATTTAAATCAAGCGGCTTACCCTCTTTATCTATCCCTTTTTTCATTGGTCCGCCGCTCACAAAAACAGTCGGTATATTTACCCTGAGCGCTCCCATTATCATGCCAGGAACTATTTTGTCGCAGTTTGGGATACATATCATCGCATCAAACATATGCGCATTTGCCATTGTTTCTATAGAGTTTGCGATAAGTTCGCGGCTTGGCAGCGAATAAAGCATACCGTCATGTCCCATGGCTATGCCGTCGTCCACGCCTATCGTATTAAATTCAAACGGTACACAGCCTGCTTTTTTTATCTCGTCTTTGATGATTTTGGAGTAACTGTTCAGGAAAAAATGTCCGGGGATTATCTCTATAAATGAGTTCGCCACACCGATAAAAGGCTTGTTAAAATCTTCGTCTTTCAGTCCCACCGCTCTTAACAGACTTCTGTGAGGCGCCCTTTGCGCTCCTTTTTTAATCATATCGCTGCGCATAATTAACCTTTACATGTAAATAAAACATTTATTATAACAAATGCTTGCAAAAATTGTACTTTATTGAAGGGTAGGTTTTTGCCATGGTATGATAATTCGTTATATAAAGTTTTTAGAACCTCGCCAAAAAAGAGTATGCCAAACTTGCTTTCCCGCTTTACATTTAAATAAACTTTTGCTATACTTTCCGTCTTGTTTTTTAAGCGCGGGAATAGCTCAGTGGTAGAGCACAACCTTGCCAAGGTTGGGGTCGCGAGTTCGAACCTCGTTTCCCGCTCCATTTTTTATGTGCCCGAGTGGCGGAATGGTAGACGCAAGGGACTTAAAATCCCTCGAACATTTTGTTCGTGCCGGTTCAAGTCCGGCTTCGGGCACCAATAACAAGGTATGAAATATTTTATCTGTTTTGGCGACATGGCCAAGAGGTAAGGCACGGGCCTGCAAAGCCTTTATCCCCGGTTCGAATCCGGGTGTCGCCTCCAAAAAGAGCAGCAAAAGATAAAATATGCTAATCTAACAAACGAGTTTGTTAGTAAGGCGGGTTTATGACGATACCTGTGTTGGACGATTTTTTATTTCGGGAGATGGCTGAGCGGTTTAAAGCGGCGGTCTTGAAAACCGTTGAGGTGAGAGCCTCCGGGGGTTCGAATCCCTCTCTCCCGGCCACTTTTTTAATCACAATCTATACATCAGCGCTAACATGAAAGCAAAAAAGACAGCGGC
>JAISXY010000062.1 GCA_031270285.1 Campylobacteraceae bacterium | reverse complement strand
AAATTTGGTTATAGAGATTATGACAGTTATACCGGCAGATGGACAACCAAAGATCCGATAGACTTTGATGGTGGAGATAGTAATCTGTATGGATATGTGGTAAATGATCCGGTGAACTTAATTGACGAAGATGGGTTGATGGGTAAAAAACCATCCACACCAACAAAAGCTGGCATTTGTGTGGCCATTGGTACAGCTAAAGGTTTAAGCAGATCGGATATGTGCGAAAAATTAATTTGGGAAACGGCTAATTGTGTTGATGGTACATATGAAAAACTTTGCGGTAGTCGTGATATAGGCACTTGTATGAGAGCTTGTGTAGCAAATGAAATCGGAAATGGAATTTCACAGGCATGTGAGATTATTTTAAAACCAACGAGACCATGATAATGAAAAAGTTACTATTTATACTATTTTCTTTTCCACTCATGCTTTTATCTCAAAGCATCTATCCATTACCTTTTACATTTGACGACAGCAATCTATTTGCAGGCTCTGTATATATAAAAAATATTGATTTAAAAAACAACAGTTCAGTGCAATTGCTTGACATATATCTTGTTGACGCTGATGATAATATCGTAGGTATTGAAAAACATTTCGCTCCATTTTCTTGGTGCAATAACATAAAAACCATTAATGAGTTATACAATTATAAAGAAATATATCAAGATAATTTATCCCATAGTTGTTATTCCACAGCAAATGCTTTTGCAGACAATAAAAGCATAAAAAAGATTTATAAAGATGATATAAAAATACTTATAAATGAAAATACAGATGATAATAAATCATATTACGCAAATGCTCTTATTTTTTATAAAGATAGTTTTTTCGGGAGATTAAGTTATCAATCTTTTTCTAAAAACAGCGAACAGTTTTATAAAATATTGAAAACGGTAAAGCCAAACAAAAATATAAAAAATATAGATGAATATATTGAAAGTACAGCGTATAGTTTGAGTAGATTGCAAGTTAATAACGCTTTTAAAAATTTAGCGTCAGCTATGTTTTTAGATCTAAACAATGAAGCTGTCAAACCATTATTGGAAGCATTATATAAAATGCAAATATTTCACATAAGTTTTACACAAGACAGTATAAAAGAGTTAGAAAATATCAAATGAGCTTTCTACCCCATTATAATGCAAACAATCAAGTAATAATAAAACTAACCAAATTCGGATACAGAGACTATGACAGTTATACAGGCAGATGGATAACTAAAGACCCTATTGACTTTGAAGGCGGCAGTTCTAATCTTTATGGGTATGTCTTGAATGATCCGGTGAATTTTGTGGATCCGGAGGGGTTGGCAGAAACCAGTTGGTATAATGATGGTGGTGATGGTAGTAGAAAAGTATCAAATGGGCCAACAAATGGAAATTGGGGTGGTCAATGCTGGAGCGGTGGACAATATTCGTGTGGCGCAAATGGTCCCGGCAATCTTCCACCTGTTGATAGTGGAGATGAATGTTATAAGCGTCATGATGAATGTTATGTAGGTTGTGGCACAAGTAACAATCAGTGCATAGCAAACTGCGATAAAGTGTTGGTGGAGGAGTTGAGACAGTTACCAGAAGATCCACGCTTATGGCCTACACCACCAATAGTTGGCACAGAAGGAGATAGTTCTAGATATAGACGTGGTGCTATTGTAATATTTGGAAAGCAACATTATTAAAATGAAATTGCAAATATACCTTTGGTTCTTTTTTGTAATCTTATCCTTATTAACACTAATATCATTTAATACTTTATGGATGTTTGGGTGGTATTATATTTTATTGTTATTGCTTGGTATATTAAGTACAATTTTTGCTATCGCTATTATTGCATATTCAAGAAAAAAATTGTTACCAACGGTAGTAGTAATTATATGCTTGTTGATTGGACAATGGTGGTTTTTTGAATTTATGCTTATGTTGTTGTTTTGGACATTTGCAGGTTTTGCTCCATGAGTAGTTACAACAGAAGTATTTATGATAAAAATGGTAACTTTGGTGAATTTATATACATATATTATAGAACTTCTTACGAAGATGATAAAAATGAAACTTGTGATAAGTAAAACAGCCTTATTCTTTCTATTTTTATCATTTTACACATATTTGATAATACACTTTACAGCAATGCGTATGATAAAAAATGAAGCTGTAAACAATATGATTAATTTGGAGATTGTACAAAAACTTACCGAACATAACAAAAGTATTGAGAGTTTTTTGAGTTCAAATATAAAAATGGATATTGCCTTGTACAATCAAAACAGTTGGAAACTTTCAAATCCTATAGACCTTCATTATACTCTATCAATACTTGGCAGTACGAAAAGAGTTTGCAACAGCATACTTAAAGATAGTAACGATACAAATATAAAAGAGTTTGTGAAAAACAGTTGTGAAACAAATAACAATATCAAAACAGGAAAATAGGTGAAAAAAATAGTTTTTATGCTTAATATTTTGTTGGTTTTTTGCTTTGCAAATACGACAATTATCAATATTGATAAGCCTGCCAATTTAAATCAGACAATATATAAAAATACAATAGAGACACCTTTTGGTTTTTCTATAGACTTGCAAGGCTATGAACATGTAACATTTATATCAAACTCCAAAACATTATCACTTCAAACATTATTTTTAACAAATATATATAAAGATAGTCTTATAAGTTTTGAAATAAATCCATTGACAGCGATGAATCGTAAAAACCTTTATGATGAAAAAGAGTTTGTATCTGAAATAACGAATCCTACAGATAATGCAACTATCTTTTTTTATGCAAACAGTACAATTTATACTTATAATTTGCATGATAATTATAAAGCTTATGTCATTATATCAGATAGGTATAATGATGAAATGAAAGTAGCTATTTTTAAAGACTCAAAGTTTATAATTTCACTTTGGATAGATAATAATGACAGAAAAATCCTTGAAGACTTGTTATATTCTGTCAAGCAAAACACAAAAGTGTATTCTAAAAAAGATTATTGGCTTTTGGATTTAGAAAACCTGCAAATGTCATTATTGCATTCTTCATTGTATTACATTTATGACCCAGAAGATGAAGAAAATATAAAATTTTTAAATAGAATTTTAGATACAATAGGCTCATATATTTTTCATATCAAAAATGAAATAAATGCAAATAGTGATACATTGTTTAAAAACAATAACACTCGCAGTGTTTTGGACGGCAGTGAATAATTATAGGATCTTACTTTGCAAATAGTTTTGAATAATGAAGTAATAGAATATTGTTTTCATGACAGTTTCGGAAATATACTAAACGATACAAATCCAACTCTTAATATTCCTATAGGCTTTGCAGGAGGACTATACGATTATGACACAAAACTTACCAAATTCGGCTATAGAGACTATGACAGTTATACTGGCAGATGGATAACCAAAGACCCGATAGACTTTGATGGTGGCAGTTCTAATCTTTACGGGTATGTGTTGAATGATCCTGTGAACTTTGTGGATACGGAGGGGTTGGCTGTTAATATAGCTGGTGCTATTATAATTGGAGGAATTACTATATATGTAGCTGATAAAGCACTTACTTATATTGAAGCAATGATCAGAATTTATCATTTAAAGAAAGAGATAGATAGAGTTTCAAATATGTGCAATTACGACAAGTGTATAGCTCCTGAAATAATTGCCGCTTGCAAAGCGGCAAAAAAAGAAAGAGTAGCCGATATTGGTAGGCAAATCTCACATATTATGGGAGATGCAATGCCCACAGGTCCTAAAATACCAAATCCGCCAAAACTATAAAAATGAAAAATAAATTATTCAAAGTCCTTATAGTCATATTTTTATTGACGATTTGCCAAGATATATCCTCAAGGATTTTTGAGCATTATAATGGCTACAAATATGAATCAAATATATACAATTTTGCTATTAATATTTTTAAAAACACAAGAGTGGAAACAAAAAACTTCATTATTGATGTGCCGAGATTTTATTGGACAGTTCCTGATAATACACAAAACAGTAAAGAGTTATGGTTTACCAGATACTTGGTACTTAAACAAGAACGATCGACAGGTGCATTGATAATTATTTTGAATGAATTTCAAAAAACTACACTTGATATTTTAGAAAAAGAGTGTGATATTGCTTTTATCAAATCTGCCCAAATAATCAATAACTTCAAAGTTGATGTTTATGATTGCGAAAGTACCGCCGATAGTGATTTGAAAACAAGATATATTTTTTACAAAGACGAATATTTTTTTCTAAATATTTATCTTGATAAACTAAAACCTCATTACGACAAATTCTTTGAAAATGTGAGATTGAAAGAATGAGCCTCCCAACTCCTTACATGAATACCATTTTTCGTCATTGCGAGCAAAGCGCGGCAATCCATCTCTTACGTCATTCCCGTGAATACGGGAATCCAAAAACATTTGATAATATCTTTATCATTCCAATTGGATTTGAAGGTGGAAAATTTTTTCTGAAACAAACAGGAAAATCAATAAACGGCGAACCTGATAAATGTTCATGCAGAAAGTAGCCTACGTGTATAAATTTCAAATTGGTTGGATAGGAATAATGGCATTAGCGTTTTTTGGAGATTGGTTGAAAAGCGTTATAAATAATCTTTTTTTCCTGCTTATTGTTGTAGCTTTATATTTGCTGTTAATTAAATTCCTTGCTGATAAATTCGGAAAATACATAGAATGAAAATTTTATAGAAGAAAAATAATGGATATTTTTTCTATTACAATTCGTTGCATTTTTTTTGTGATGTATGGCTTGACATTATTTATGTTTTCTTATTGTAGATGGCACTTGAAGCTTGTGGCAGTCGCATTAATGATAATTTTCATCTTTTTAATGAAATTATTTAATAGATTGATAGACGTACACACAAATATAGATGCCGACTATATGGCAATATTAGGGTTTATATCATTTATTGTAGGTCTTCTTTTGCCAAACCTAAAATATCCTCCGAGCAAACAAGCAAATAGAAAAAATAAAAAATGAGTAAAATTATTGACTTATTCTTTGCCTCCTCCAACAACATAAAAGAATATTACCTTTAATATTTATAACAGTAAAAACACCAATGAAATATTGGCTTTAACTAATTGATCATTATCACTATTTTGCCATCTTTTGCATCTATTTTCAATCTATCTCCTTCATGTATCTTGTCTTCCAGTAAAAGTTCGGCAAGTTTGTCTTCCACGAGTTCGTACAAGGCGCGTCTTAATGGTCTTGCGCCGTAAACAGCGTCAAATCCGACTTCTGCTATCAAGTTGGCAGCCTCTTTTGTCAAGTCCGTTTCAATGGATTTTGCTTCAAGTTTTTTCTTTATATCCAAAAACATGATATTTACGATCTCTCTCAAACCGTCTTCATTTAAAGGATTAAAGATGACTATATCGTCAAGTCTGTTTAAAAATTCTGGTTTAAAATAATTTTTCAATTCAGCCAAAACTGCCGTGCGCCTCGCATTTCCTTCGCTTTGCATAATCTTATCGCTCGCTATGTTTGAGGTTAAAATAATAATCGTATTTTTAAAATCAACCGTAACTCCTTTATTGTCTGTCAAACGACCGTCGTCAAGCACTTGCAGTAAGATATTAAACAGATCCGGATGCGCTTTTTCTATCTCGTCAAATAAAATAACGCTGTAAGGTTTCCGTCTCACCGCTTCGGTTAACTGTCCGCCCTCTTCATATCCGACATATCCGGGAGGCGCTCCGACAAGACGGCTTACGGTATGTTTTTCCATATATTCGCTCATGTCAAATCTCAAAAGCGCCTTTTCGCTGTCAAACAAAAATTTTGCCAGCGCTTTTGCACTTTGGGTTTTTCCAACGCCCGTCGGTCCTAAAAAGAGAAAACTTCCTATCGGTTTGTCTGTTTCGCCAAGTCCTGCTTTATTTCTTTTGATAGCGCGACCGATTGCATGGATAGCCTCGTCCTGCCCTATAACTTCAGCCCTCAAATGCTCCTCAACAGCCAAAATTTTCTCTTTCTCGCTGACAAGCATTTTACTGACGGGTATCCCTGTCCATTTGCTTACGATGCCCGCTATCATCTCTTCATCTACATGGTTTTTCAAAAGCGTTCCGCTTTGCACCATCTTATCCCAAGTCTGTCTGATTTCACTCTCTTTTTTATTGAGTTCTGGTATCGTCCCATGTTTAATCTTTGCCGCCCTGTTATAATCTCCCTCTCTTTCGGCAAGCTCTACTTCGCGTTTGGCAGTGTCTGCTTCGGATTTTAAAGACGACAATTTGTTAAATACCTCTTTTTCATTTTCAAATTGACTCTCAAGAGACCTTCTTTTCTCTTCGGCATTTGAAATCTCTTTTTCTATCTCTTTGAGTCTTGATTCGTTTTTTTTAGCCTCTTCCATTTTCAAAGCCTCTTTTTCCACATGCAAAGAGCTTATCTCTCTTTTTACTGAGTTTAATTCAAGAGGCTCGCTTTCTATCTGCATTTTAAGTTCGGCTGCCGCTTCGTCTATCAAATCAATAGCCTTGTCGGGCAAAAATCTATCCGTTATATATCTATCCGAGAGTTTTGCCGCCGCGACCAATGCGCTGTCCATTATCGTAACGCCATGATGAGCTTCAAGTTTCTCTTTTATGCCCCGCAAAATTTGCAAAGCTTCGCTAATATTTGGTTCATTTACACTTACAGGCTGAAATCTTCTCTGCAAAGCGGCGTCTTTTTCAAAATATTTTCTATACTCTTTAAGCGTTGTTGCGCCGATAGTGTGAAGCTCTCCGCGGGCAAGAGCCGGTTTTAATATATTTGCGGCGTCCATGCTTCCTTCGCTCGCACCCGCTCCCACAATAGTATGAATCTCATCTATAAAAAGTATTACATCCCCAGCACTTTTTACCTCTTCCATAACAGCTTTCAGTCTGTCTTCAAATTCGCCTCTATATTTTGCGCCGGCGATAAGCGCGCTCATGTCAAGCGTGATAACGCGCCTGTTTTGCAAAGATATTGGAACCTCTTTTTTAACTATACGCTGCGCCAACCCTTCTACTATGGCTGTTTTTCCGGTTCCGGGTTCTCCTAAAAGTATCGGATTGTTTTTTGTTTTTCTTATGAGTATCTGCATCATTCTATGTATCTCTTCGTCTCTGCCGATAACCGGATCTAACGAGTTTTCCATAGCTTTTGCACTCAAATCTATGCCGTATTTTGATAAAGCTTCCAGATTTTCATCTGCGCTTGGTTTATCTATCTTTTTATTGCCTCTCAATGATTGGATACTTTTTTTGAGCTCCAGCAAATCTACAAATTTTTTAAATATCTCTTTTATCTCATCTGTTTCCAAAGATGAGAGCAGCCATGTATCCACAGCCAAAAAACTATCCCCAATCTTTTGCATGAGCCCTTCGGCATCCTGCAAAGACTCTACAAGGGAGCGTGAAAGTTTTATACTCTCTTTAGTTAAGTTAGATGTTTTGGGATATTTGTCTATCTCGCTTTTTATTTCAAGCTCAAGCGCGCTTTTATCAACGGACATTTTATTGAAAACTTGATTTAATATGGAATTTGAGTTTGTCAAAAGAGACCACACTACATGCAAAGGCTTTACCTCCGCATTTTTTGCATGAAGCGAAAGCGATATTGCGCTTTCCAGTGCGGCAGTCATTTGATGAGTTAGTTTTTCAAATATTGATTGCATATTTTTCTCCCTATGTTTTTATTGCAAAAATTATACAACATTGAGCGTTGTTATGTCAAGATTATTGCAAAAACTTTGTAATAGTTAAAGCTTTAAATGTAAATTTTTACACGATTTTTAACATAACTTTTAGGGAATTTTACTTATAATCTTTATTCTTTAAAAATCTTGCAATATTATGGGAGTTTATTAAATTGAAGAAAAAGATAAAACCATTCATATTGGGCTTTTTTGCCACTATTGTAATAATATCTGTTTTTACAAATTCACTTTTGGCAGACAATCGCACAAACGATAATTCTACTGCAAAAGGTGAAAGCCGCATTGAGTCTCTCACAAAATATAAAAAAGTTTTAGATATTGTTGAGAATGCTTATGTTGATGATTTGACGCTTGAAGAGATAGTCAAAAAGTCAATAGAAGGATTGCTTATAAATCTTGATGCGCACTCCGGTTATCTTGACGAAAAGCAATACGATGAAATGTTAATCCAAATGGAAGGCGAGTTTGGCGGACTTGGCATCACTATAGGCTTGAAGGACGGCGCAATTACGATTATAGCACCGACAGAAGGAACTCCTGCGGATATAGCGGGACTGCAATCGGGCGATGTTATTTTAAAAATAGACGATAAATCCACAATCGGCATGACGCTTGACGAAGCGGTATCTCTCATGCGCGGCGAACCAAAAACAGCCGTTAAAATTACAATCGTAAGAAAAGGCGAAAACAGCCCGCTTTCATTTGACATAGTAAGAGATATAATAAAAATCAAATCCGTTTATACAAAGATAATAGAGGGTGAAAAAATACTCTATATAAGAGTTACGAGTTTTGACCAAAACGTAGCTGAACAAACTGAAGAAGCCCTAAAAAAACATAAAAATATAAATGGCGTTATTTTGGATATACGAAATAATCCGGGAGGATTGTTGGATCAGGCTGTGAAATTGACCGATATTTTTGTGGACAGCGGCATAATAGTTTCACAAAAAGGGCGCAATCCAGAAGAGGACGAAATTTATAAAGCCAAAAAAGGCATGCTCACGACTGTGCCGATGGTTGTTTTGGTAAACGGCGGAAGCGCATCTGCCAGCGAAATAGTAAGCGGCGCTTTGCAGGATTTAAAACGCGCAGTGATAGTCGGTGAAAATACATTTGGTAAAGGAAGCGTACAGAAGATAATTAAACTAAACGACAGCAGCGAAGCGGTAAGAATAACCGTAGCCAGATACTATCTCCCAAGCGGACGCACAATACAGGCAGTAGGCGTACAGCCCGATATTTTGGTACATGCAGGAGCTGTGCCGAATAACGAAAATGAGTTTTCCATCAAAGAGTCGGATTTGAAAAAGCACCTTGAGAATGAACTTAGTAAAATTAATACTACAAATACCGCAAAGTCCTCAAATGCAACTGCTCCAAAGAAAAATGAATCCATTATTTCTCAAGAAGACCTATTTAAAGATTTACAGTTAAAAAGTGCGGTTGATATTATCAAAGTTTTAAATATTACGGCTAAAAAATAAAGGAAATAAGATGCAAAAAAAAGAGCTTTTATATGAAGGAAAAGGCAAAAAGCTTTATGCTACAGATGATAAAGAGTTGTTAATCAGTGAGTTTAAAGATGATTTGACCGCTTTTAACGCCCAAAAAAAAGGAAACGAAAAAGGCAAAGGCGAGTTAAATTGCAAGATAAGCACGCAGCTATTTAATCTTTTAACAAAAGAGGGAATACAAACGCATCTGGTAAAAACTCTGGACGCAAACTCGCAGCTTGTCAAAAAAGTCTCCATTATACC
>JAISXY010000106.1 GCA_031270285.1 Campylobacteraceae bacterium | reverse complement strand
ATTGTAGCTTTGCCGCTTGCAATGGCTTTTGCCATAGCTTCGGGAGTTGAGCCTGGAAAAGGTCTTTTTACCGCTATAGTGGCGGGATTCATCATTTCTGCATTCGGCGGCAGCAAATATCAGATAGGCGGACCCACCGGGGCTTTTGTAGTCGTACTTTATGCGGTGATGCTAAAGCACGGTTACGACGGACTTGTTGTGGCTGTTTTTTTGGCGGGCATTATGCTCATGTTCATGGGGTTTTTCAGACTCGGAAATATTATCAAATTCATTCCCTATCCCGTTACCGTTGGATTTACCACAGGTATCGCTCTTATCATATTTACTTCGCAAATAAAAGATTTTTTCGGACTTCCCATAGAGGCTATGCCTGCTGATTTTGTAGAACAGATAAAAACTTACAGCTCATATGTAAAAGATATTTCGCCTGCTTCATTTACTCTTGGCGTTTTTGGAGTTTTAATTATCTTTGCATGCAAGCGTTTTTGTCCCAAAATACCAGGTCCCATAGCGGTTATTATTATTCTCTCTTTTATCGCATGGATATTTGGGCTTAATGTAGATACGGTAGGAAGTAAATTTAAAGAAATACCCAACATGCTGCCAAGTCCCGCATTGCCCTCTTTTTCGCTTGAAAAAATCAGAGCCGTATTTCCCGATGCCGTAACGATAGCGATTTTAGGAGCCATAGAGTCTTTGCTCTCTGCCGTTGTGGCAGATGGTATGACAGGCGACAGACACCACTCAAATAAAGAGTTAGTGGCTCAAGGTTCAGCCAATATATTATCCGTAATCTTCGGCGGTATAGCAGCCACAGGAGCGATAGCAAGAACCGTAACAAACATAAAAGCAGGAGCATTCAGTCCGCTTGCTGGCATGTTTCATGCTCTCTTTTTGCTGGCGTTTATGTTCTTTTTGTCTTCACTTATACTTTTGATACCGCTTTGCGCCTTGTCGGCAATACTTGTCGTGGTTGCATGGAACATGAGCGAATTTCACCACTTTAAAGCGATACTTTTAAATTCCGAGAGACATGACGTTATAGTGCTTGTAACGACCTTTTTATTGACTGTTTTTATTGACCTCAACACAGGCGTTCAAACAGGCATCATGATGGCCGCACTTTTGTTTATCAAGCGCATGATAGATGTAACGCAGATAACAGACAAAAAAGCCGCTATAAAAGATTTGGATTTTGATGCGGTAAATTATGACGAAGAGCTTGAAGATGCGGATGCGTTGTCCAAAAAACATGTGCCTGAAGGCGTGGAAGTTTATGAGATAGGAGGTCCGTTTTTCTTTGGCATCGCAGATAAACTTAAAGGCGTGCTTGATATTGTAGCCGTACCACCCAAAGTTTTTATACTAAGAATGAGAAAAGTACCGATGATAGACGAGACGGGGTATCATGCACTGGAAGAGTTTTATAACATGTGCAAAGCCAAAAATACCATTTTAATACTATCCGGCGTATCAAAAGAGATAAAAAAGAGGCTGAGTAAAAAAGGAATGGACAAGCTTTTGGGAGCGCACAATATCACAAGCCATATTGATAATGCACTTATCCGCGCCTCAGAAGTTTTAGAGTTAAATAGTGATAATATTTCAAATCATCAAAATATCAAAGGATCATGATGCAAAGAAAGCATATATACAATCCAAACTCAAACGAGAGTTTAAATAACCGCAAGATTTTTGGGGGCAATCCGCACGGCATATTGAACTTCACAAAGGCAAAATACACATGGGCATTGAAGCTTTGGGATGTTATGGAGGCGAATACATGGTTTCCGCGCGAAGTTGATACTACAAACGATGTGGTGGATTATAATAAAAATCTCACAGCTTCGGAAAAGCGTATGTACGACCTCGTCTGGTCGCAGCTAATCAGCATGGACAGCTTTCAGACAAATAATTTAGCCGACAATATCAATCCCTACATCACCGCTCCCGAAGTTAACGCCTGTCTTGCGCGTCAAGCGTACGAAGAGGCAAATCATTCCAAATCTTATGCCGTCATGGTAGAGGCGATTTGCGACAATACAGACCTTATATATGAGATGGAAAAACATGATGATGTTTTGCGCAAAAAAAATGACTATATTTCGGGCGTATATGAGCAATTGGCAGGCGATGTAACGGAAGAGAAGATAGTGCTTGCAATGTTTGCAAATCAGATACTGGAAGGATTATACTTTTATGCGGGATTTACCTCCATATACTCTTTGGCAAGAGCGGGCAAAATGCTTGGAAGCGCACAGATGATAAGATTTATTCAGCGTGATGAGATAACGCATCTGCTGCTTTTTCAAAATATGATAAACAGCGCTCAAAAAGAGCGCCCGGATCTTTTCACAAAAGAGCTAAAAGAGAAGGTGTACGATATGTTCAAAAAAGCGGGCGCGCTGGAGATAGAGTGGGGAAGATATATCACGCAAAATCAAATCATGGGCTTTACGGACGATATAATAGAGCAGTATATACAGTATCTGATAGACGAAAGACTTAAAGCCGTAGGATTTGAAAAGCTCTATAATGTCAAACATCCGATAAAATGGGTAGATGATTTTTCGCGTTTCAACGACCAAAAAACAAACTTTTTTGAAGGAAATGTGAGTAATTACAGCAAAGGAAGTCTCTCTTTTGATGATTTCTAATCTACACACAAAGTGCGGACAGTGAGCGAATTTAACTCCAAAATCATAGCGCAAAAATGTCAAAAATTGGCAGATGAGATATCGGCGGAAGTACCTCTTGACAAAGCTTTGTACAATGCATTTGCAAGCACAGAGAGGGAGATTTTTGCGCCTAAAGGTTTTAGACATCAAGCCTACAAACTTGACCCGCTTCCTCTTTCTCAAGATCAGTGGATAAGTTCGCCTTTGACGGTTGCCAAAATGACTTTAGCGTTAGAGATAGATGAAAATACTGACTCAGTGCTGGAGGTTGGCTGCGGAAGCGGCTATCAAGCGGCGATTTTATCAAAACTTATCAGAAGAGTTTTTACTATAGAGAGAATAGAACCCTTGCTTTTAGAAGCCAAAAAATGTTTCAAAATGCTTGGTATTTCAAACATACATGCAAGATTTGACGACGGGCAAAAAGGATGGAGAGATTATGCTCCGTATGACAGGATACTACTTTCAGCCTCTATAAAAAAGATACCCGATGTACTATTTAAACAGTTATCGGACGGGGGCATACTCGTAGCTCCCGTAGAGCATGGAAGCGGACAGATTATCACGCAATTTATCAAAAAAGAGGGCAAAATCAGAATCAGAACAGTTGAAGAGTGTCTGTTTGTGCCGATATTGGATGGAATAAGCAGGTAATTTTCGGCTGATTTGCATTGCGGTCGCCCTTTTATGTAAAGCGCAGAAATATTAATTACTCTTTCAAACAGAGATAATTACTAAAAAAATCAGAAAGCAACAATCTCGTAAAGCGTATCTATTCTGCCGCCAAGAACTTCAAAATTGTCTTGACAGTTGCCCTTACAGGTTTGAAACTTTTTCTCGATTTCGGCTTTCCAAAATGCGATATGAGATATATTGTTGCTACTCTCATTTTTAACAATTCGGCTTTAACTGCAACTTTTTAACGATTTTCAGATAATACAATTATGCCCGTCCCAAAAAGACAAATATCTCCTGACTTCCAAATGCCGTGCAATCTTTGCTCCTCTCATGTAATGCTTACAGGACTTATCAAAATAGATTTCATTATTGTGCAAATCATCTATTTTATAAAGGCATTCACCAGTTATCTACGCATCAATAAAATCCGCCTCAGGCTATCGGTTTTTCACTTCTTCTTGTGTGAGTACGCTTTTAATATCGTATTTCTTATAAATCGGCCGGGAATGAATAAAAAGTCCATTCAGCATTAAATATCAAGAGTCATAAAATAGAGCTAAGTAGAGAAGCTGATAATACTATCAGTACAATCGCAAATAAATAGACTAAAATTGCGAGAAATGTGAATTCAAAAGCCTTTTTTATCAGATTCAAAATCCACCCAAAAAACTTTTTCATTTTCTTCTGTTTTTTTGCAAAATGTTTATATTCAACATAGATACGCAGTCTCGTTCCATTCCATATCTTTTAATTTCATAAGAGTATAGAACGTATCGGGTACATAAATGTACTCCGTTGTTTTGTGCTCGTTATTGTATCCGACGGACAAGTTGTAACAAGCTAAGCTATATCTTTCGGCTAATGTCCTGCAATCCGTAGATGAGCCGCCTTCCAAGTTTTTCCAATCAGCAGTCAGTTTTTCGGACAACTCACAGTTATCATGCTTGTACGAAGCAAATTCAGGCTTACCCATTGTTGTATTTCGTCTGTCAAGCCCAATGAAACAGGTAATTTGTTTTATGACGTTTGATAAATCGCATTCATGACTGCCCGAACTCCCAATCTCTTCATCAAGAAAAAATCCAAAGTGATATTTTTCGGTTTCTATTAAGTTAAGAGCGATTGCCAACCCGCATCTGTCATCACCGCCAAGACACGCAGCACTCTTAAATGATAAAGATAGTATGCCGTCCTGCTCTTTGATATCTTCTGCCGACAGGGAATGCCCCTCATGGTCATTTATCGTGTCCAAATGCACGCAAAGCATGGGTTTAGCGCGCTTGCCTGTAAGCACAACAAGCGATTTGTCTGTTTTTAATGTTTCGTAATTTGCAAAATCTCTTTCCATTCTCTTCATCATAGTGTACTGATCGCCTGACAATAGCATTTTAAGTTGGTTTTTAAAATTTTTCACTATCTCCCTTTGTTTTACTGCTTAAAAACACGCAGTATAAAAGAGACGAGAGTCGGTTAATTCTTTTCTATCTCTTCCAATGCGCTTTTTTGCAAAAATGCAGAACGGCTGATATGCAACGATTCTATATAGGCATCTATCTTTTTAAGAGCGGCGGCATTTACAGAGATATTTATCCTTACGGCTTTTTCTTGTTCGTTAGGTTCAAGTATATGCTGTTTTTTTGCAAGCGCAGATTCTATATATTCTACGAAAGCCTCTCTTACGCTATAGAGCGCTTCGCTCGCGCTCTCGCCTTCGGAATTGACATTTTTAAAATCTTTATAATATGCAAGCCAGCTGATTTTATCATCTTTTTTTATTCGTTTGATGACTATTTCGTAGTCCAAGTCCATGTAGTAACTTAAATCTTTTTGCATATTGTCTCCTTTCGGCTGCTTTTACACAAATGATACACAAATTAAGATTAAATACTTATAAGTAATCGTATTTTGTCAATTCATCATTTATCATTACATTGCGCAGTAATTTGACATACTGTTCGCGCGTTTGTGAATAGTTAAGCATTTTTGAACTTGCCGTAAGTCCGTCAAATTCACTGCCGAGCAGAGAGCGCAGATTTCTAAAATCGGCATAAGCGTTATGACGATTAAGATTAAGCATGTATGAGTTTACAGACTCTTGTACAGAGTTGAAAACCCTGATTTTATGGGTTTTGCCTGTTTCTCTGTTGGTGGGTACAAGTCCGTTTGTTGCGCTGTATGTCCATTGTCCAAATGCGTTTTTAGCCTCTTTAAAAAATCTGCTTTTTCCCCAGCCCGTCTCTATGGCCGCTTGCGTAAGGGCCAATGAAATCGGTACCGGAGCAATTTTTGACTTAAACTCTTTGATGTCTTCTATAGAGTTTATATTATATTTTTTAGCTAAATTTTGAATAGTCTCTATCGTTTTATTGTCTATATCGGTTAGACTGCCGTTTTTTTGAACAACTTCAAAAAATTCATCAACAATCTTACGCTCTGCAACGATATTTTCATTAGCCTTTTGGATAAGAGGCAACATTCGCTTCACAAACTCTTTTTTTTGAGACGCACTGTTTTTGATACCGAAAAAGTCATCTGTAAATGTCTCTGCGCTAAGTGTCATAAAACAAAAAGCGCATAATAATAATTTAACTGCAAATTTCATCTAATTCCTTATTAAGATTTGCTGTAAATATAAATTTTACTCTGCCTTTGAATAATATTCTTTCTCCTTTTATAGATAAAAAGAGAGGCTCTTTGCTTTTTGGCAACACAGTCGCTTTAGAAGGTAAAAGTCCGATGCTAAAAGCCGTGAAAAATGCCGCTGCCATGCCTGTTCCGCAGGCAAGAGTTTCACCCTCTACACCACGCTCATAAGTTCGCACAAAAAGCTCATTGCCATTTTTGATTGTCATAAAATTTACATTTGCATTGTAATTATAGCGTATTTTTTGCGCAATGTCCAAATTAAATGTATCACAATCATTAACAAGCGTTATTAAGTGCGGCACACCCGTATCATACATGTGCCATGTAAAACCGAATTTATCAAACGGTTCGGCAAGTTTTTTCGGTTTTGTTAACTCCACTTCCGCCACATCTTTATTAATTTTTGCATTTATAACGCCCGCACCGGTCAAAAAGCGCATCTTTTCAGGAGCGATATTATTGACAAATGCATAGTGCGCACATGCTCTTGAACCGTTGCCGCACATGGAAGCTGTACTTCCGTCGCTGTTATAAAACTGCCATTCAAAATCATATTCGCGGCTTGGCAGCAGGACAATCAATCCATCCGCACCTATGCCTTCATGTCTGTCGCAAAGTATTTTGGCAGTTTTTGAACGCTCTTTTTTTTCATTTGCGCTGAATATTACAAAATCATTCCCGCTCGCACTGTATTTACTGATAATCATATTTTTCCTTTAAAAATTTTATAAATTTTTCAACCTCTTTTTGCAGATGAGCCAAATCTTTGGAGTTATCTATCACGATATCCGCCGCTTTTCTTTTTTGTTCAATATCAATCTGCGCCGCAACTCTTGCTTCAGCCTCCTCTTTTTTTAGCCCGTTTCTTTGCATAAGTCTTTTTATCTGTTGCTCTTTGGTTGCGTAAACAACTGCCGTAATAGCGCTTTTATAAACTCCGTTTTTTTCAAAAAAAAGAGGAATGTCTATCACAAAAGGTTTTTTCTGTTTTTGTAAATATGCCGCTTTTTTTTCTATCCTTTTATATATCTCTTCATGCAGTATATGTCCTAATATCTCTCTTTTGTTTTTATCTTTAAAAATTAATTCTCCAAGTTTTTTTCTATCAACTATACCCTCTTTTACAAACTCACTTCCAAACGCATTTGTTATTTCATCTATTTTCTCATTTAAAACTTCATGAGCGATTTTATCGGCATCCACGACAGTAAAACCGTTTTTTGAAACTATTTTGCTAACGCTGCTTTTGCCGCTTGCTATGCCGCCTGTTAGTATAATGTAACTCATAATTATATACTCTGCCTCTCATGAGAACAAAAAATTTATAAGGATTTTATCATCTTTTCGTTAAAATCGCTAAATTTTTGAGGAAAAGTTATGAATGATACAATCAGTTATAAAGAAGCGGGCGTAGATATAGATGCCGGCAATAAATTTGTAGACAGTATAAAACCGATAGTCAAATCCACATTTAATAAAAGCGTTATCGGCGGTATAGGCTCGTTTGCTGGAGCATACGAACTGCCCGACGGATATAAAAAACCCGTTATAATAAGCACAACAGACGGCGTGGGAACAAAGCTTAAACTTGCCGTAGAATCTAAAAAGCTTGATACGGTCGGTATAGATCTTGTAGCTATGTGTGCAAACGATCTGATATGTAATTTTGCCTCCCCGATGGTTTTTTTGGACTATTATGCGACAGGAAAATTGGATATTGACTCTTCTTTGGAAATAATGAAAGGCATCGCTCAAGGCTGCATACAGGCTGAAATGGCGCTTATAGGCGGCGAAACGGCTGAAATGCCGGGTATGTATCACAATAATGATTTTGATTTGGCAGGCTTTGCGGTAGGCATAGCTGAAAAAGAGGAGATAGACAGAAGCGCAAAGATAAAAATGGGCGATGTGCTTATAGCGCTTCCAAGTTCCGGTTTGCATTCAAACGGTTACTCGCTGGTAAGAAAAGTCTTTTTTGAAAAGCTGAAAATGAAATTTGATGAACCGTTCGGCGAAAAGACGCTCATAGAGACGCTGCTCGAACCAACCCGCATATATGTAAAAACATTTAAATTATTGAAACCGTACATTAATGCCCTCGCACACATTACGGGCGGCGGTATTGTAGAAAATCTGCCGCGTATATTGCCGTCAGGATTTCAGGCAAGAGTTTATAGAAACAGCATAAAAGTTTTACCAATATTTGAATTTTTAAGTAAATATGTAAGCGAAGAGGAGATGATTCGCACATTTAATATGGGAGTCGGTATGATTTTAGTGGTCAATCCTTTGAACGTGGATACGGCGCTTGCTCAAACGGACGGATATATCATAGGAGAGATTTCGGGCGGCGAACGCAAGGTGCTAATGATTTAGACATGAGAGTTCTTTTGCTGTGTATAGCTGCGTTTGCTTTTGGAGCAGATAACGGTTCAAATGATTTAACAAAAGCGCTTTACTCCGACAATTTGAGTTTGGGCATTACCAACCAGCAGGGTGTTTTTATGATGGATTATCTGGCAAAAGGAGAGGGTGGCGGAACTTTTCTAAATTCCAAAACAGAAACTTCCGCACTGCGTTTTACGGGAATTAGGCTTTTAAAGTCTAATCATGAACCTACGCATACAGATATTAATGACCCGGCTTTTATGTTCAACATACAAATAAACAGCGGCAATGTAGAGTTTGGCGGGAGTGTAAGAAATTTAAATATCGGCGATTGGACTGATGCGGTAAGCGAAATGTTAAGCAAAAATAGAGAATAAGTCAGGTGAATTATGAGAGAAAATAAAATATTATGGTTTAGTATGTTTTTTGCATGGGTTATCGCTCTTACGGCAACTCTTGGGAGTCTGTTTTTCAGTCAAATAATGGGTTTCCCTCCATGCACAATGTGTTGGTATCAGAGGATCTGCATGTATCCTTTGGTGATTATATTTTTAATAGGACTCATTAGATATGATAAAAATGCTGCTTTATATGCCGCTCCACTCGTTGTTATAGGATGGGGCTGGGCATTTTATCATACGCTTTTGGTGTTGGATATTGTTACCGAAGAGCTTGCGCCATGCATGTTGGGCGTACCCTGCTCTACAAGATACTTAAATTGGTTTGGATTTTTGGATATACCAATGCTCTCTTTGGCGGCATTTACGCTGATCGGCATTAGTTTAGTGATTTTTTATAAAAAAAAGGGTTAAATATGAATGCAAAAGCTGTTATATCATTGGCGTTAATTATTTTGCTGGCGCTTTTTGGCGGCGGCACATATCTGTACGATATTTATAAAAGCAGTAAAATAGAAAAAGAGATTGATCTGCTTTTGGTGCGTGATTATGCTTATATTTCAGGAGATAAAAATGCAAAGGTTACGGTTGTGGAGTTTTTTGATCCCGCATGTCCCGCATGTGTGGCAAAAGGACCTCTTGTAGCTAAATTGCCTGAAATATATACTTCTCAAGTGCGCGTAGTTTACCGCTCTTTGGCACTTCATAACGGCTCGGATTTGGTGCTTTCTCTGCTTGAAGCGGCAAAAGAGCAGGGCAAATTTAACGAAGCACTCGCCGCTTTTTATTTGCGTTATACAAATTGGTTTATCAACAATCAAGCAAATGCTTTTGTCGTATGGGGAGTATTGGAACAATCCGGCGTAAATATTGAAAAAGCGAGAGAATTTTTGGACAACAATCAAGCTAAAATAAATGATATGATGCGCCAAAACAGAGAAGATGCCGCTGCTCTTGGCGTAGAAGGTACGCCTACATTTTTTGTAAACGGTAAAAAAATAAAACAGATAGAACTCACTGATGCGATTAAAAATGAGATAGAAAAAATTTATGAAGGCAAAGAATGAAATTTATATCCGCAGCGCTGCTGATATTAACTCTTTTAATGGGTGCAGCAGCTTATTGGTACAAAAGCAAAACAGATGAAAAGACAGCTCTTGCCGTGCAGACTCTGCTCGTGCGCGACTATTCGCATTGGAACGGTGCGGAAGACGCCAAAGTTGTTTTGGTGGAGTTTTTTGACCCTGCATGCGAAACATGCGCTCAATTTTATCCGCTTGTGAAAAATCTTATTAGAGTGTATGAGGGCAGATTGAAAGTTGTGTCAAGATATGCTCCGCTTCATAAAAATTCAGATGCCGTAGTATCTCTTTTGGAAGCGTTAAGAGAGCAGGATAAGTTTGAAGAGGCGCTTGAAATACTATTTAAAAATCAATCCATATGGGTAAAAAACCATACATCTCAATTTGAACTTGCTGCATCGCTGCTGAATGCAAGCGGCAGCGTGGATATTAACAGAGCCTTTGGCGTAATAGAGAGCGAAGAGGTTTTAAAACATGTACAGCAGGATATCGCAGACGGTAAAGCGCTTGGCGTAACCATGACGCCGGAGTTTTTTGTAAACGGCAGACGACTTGAACAATTCGGCTATAACGAACTGGTAAAACTTATTGAAGAAGAGATGAAAAAAGCGGAAGAGTGATTTCCGCCCCGACCACAGATTTTTATCATACAGAGCGCTTTTTGCATATAGTGTCAAAAATATGCGGCACGACGCTTTACATGAAGCGGTCAATAAATCGCATTTTGCCGAGAGATTATTTTGCGCCGTTTCTTTACTTCAGATTTGTGAAACTCAATGGAAGCGACAACTCTTTTGCCTTTACGGCTTTAATGCAGGATTGCAGGTCATCAATGGATTTCCCGACAACTCTTACCGTATCTCCCCTTATAGATGCTTGCACCTTAAGTCCGGCATCTTTCAGAGTTTTTACAATCAATTTTGCATCGTCTGAACTTATCGTATCTACTATATTGTAAATAACGCGTACATTTCCTTTACTCGCATCCTCTTTTTTGCTCTCTTTGAGTATATTTGCAGACAAATTGCGCTTAATAATTTTACTAATCAGCAGATCATATATCGTTTCTGCTTTTGTATCGCTTGAAGCGGTAACCATAAGCGTTTTGGCTTTTTCGTTATACTCTATCTCTGCGCTCAAACCTTTAAAGTCAAATCTACTTGCTATCTCTTTTTTTGCCTGTTCAAGTGCATTTTTAAATTCTTGCATATTCAATTCCGCACTTATATCAAAACTATGCTCTTTTGCCGACATAACTATGTTACTCCTTTATAAAATTTTCTATATTTTTATACATTAACCGTACCAATTTCTGCCTTGCTTCCACACTTCCCCATGCTATATGCGGAGTTATTATATACCGCTCCTGTTGTTTTAAATTTGCCAAACATGACCTTTTTTGCATAGGTTCAACTTCCAAAACATCTGTCGCTGCATATATTTTTTCGCTTTCTATAGCTTCAGACAAATCGGCTTCATTTATAATGCCTCCGCGCCCGGTATTGACTATAACGGCGTCCTGTTTTAAAAATGAGAGCTCTTTTTTTGTTATAAGATTTTTGGTTTGTTCGTTTAGCGGCGCATGTACCGTTATAATATCCGAAGTTTTTAAAAGTTCATTTAAAGAGAGACTTTTATACAACTCGTCTCTTTTAATGCCGGAAGTTGAGAAATAGCTGACTTTTGCGCCAAAAACAGAAGCGATTTTAGCAACTTCTCTGCCTATTGCGCCCAATCCTATGATGCCCCAATTTTTGCCCGAAATCTCATAAAATTTTTTATCAAGATTGGTGAAAACGGCGCTCTTGCACCATCTGCCCCGCTTGACATAGCTATTGTAAAATTCAAGTCTGCCGACAAGCGCTAACACTAACATGACAGTATGCTGCGCAACAGATTTTGTAGAATAACCGGCGACATTTTTTACGGTTATGCCAAACTCTTTTGCCGCATTCAAATCTACATTATTCATGCCTGTTGCCGAAAGAGCGATAAGTTTTAATTTAGGCAGTTTTACTAACAATTCTCGGTCAAATAAAACTTTGTTAGTTAAAACTATATCGGCATCTTTAACGCGCTCATATTTTTCGCACTCTTTTGTTGTTTTATATATTGTAAGCCTGCCGAAATCTTTAAAACATGAGAGATCAATATCGCTTCCCATGGTATCTGCATCTAAAAAAACAAGCTTCATTATCTCATCGTTTTTATAAGTTCGGCATCTTTTTTAATATATAAAACGCCCTCGTCTTCAGCAATATCATCTGCAATGCCTATACTTTTTTGTGCTTGAGAAACAATCTCTTTTTTTCTCTTTTTTGAAAATCCCTTTGCTTTCAAATAACTTTTTAATTCTCGCCAGTCGGAGAAATCTTTATCTGCTTTATCTGTTTCATTTTCTTCCGTTGTCGCTGTTTTTTCGCGCCATTTTTCCATGCGCTCCTCAAAACTTGCATCTATTGTAACTTTTTCTACATCGTCCACAGGTTTTGCTAACAGTGAACGATTGGCAAGCATCAGTATAGCTTTGAGCTGTTCATCCCGCTCTTTATAGATAGTCTCTAAAGCCACTCTCTGTTCAATTAAAAGCTGTTCTTTTTCCTTGATAAGCCGCTCTTTATCTTTGTTCAATTCGGAATTTGTAGCTTTGAGTTCGGCTATTTGAGATATTAAAAGATTGATATATCTTTCGTCCGGAACTACGGTTTTTTTAGGTATATGAGGCTGCTTAACAGGCTCATTCACAGTATCTTCTAACAATATATAACGCTCGCTGTTTTCCTGTACGCTTTGCAAAGAACCGCGTCTGATACGGTTATAAATCGCCTCTTTTGTTATCCCTAACTCCAAAGCGGCATCTGCTACTGTCAATTTTCTCATTGCGCTAACCTCGGTTTGTTTGTGTTATTATAGCAAAATAGCCCAAAATAAGCTCTAAAAGAACTAACAAATGTAAAACTTTTTATTTTTTATGTTAAAATTACAAAATTTTTTAAAAGGTTGTTTAATGCAGGAAAATATTCAAGTATTAAAAAATACACCGTTTGAATTTAGAGGCAACGCTTTGGATTTTTTCAAAATCTGGTTCGTTAATGTAGTTCTTACCATCATAACGCTGGGTATCTATGGAGCATGGGCTAAAGTAAGAAACAATCAATACATTTACGGCAACACTTATCTTGGCGATCATGCGTTTGAATATACCGCAAATCCTATAAGAATTTTAATAGGAAGATTAATAGTAGTTGGGTTTTACATATTATATTTTGTCGCGGCACAATTAGGGTTTTGGGTAGCTGCTGGAATACTTCTCGTTGCATTTTTGCTTTTGTTGCCGCTTCTTATCAGGCAGGCTTTGGTTTTTAGAGCAAAATATACGAGATTTCACGGACTTAGTTTCAAATATAAAGCATCCATCGGCGACTTTTACGGTTTTTTTCTTTTGCACGGTTTTTTAAATCTCATAACCATCGGCATTATATTTCCATACACTCACAACAGATTTAAAAAACTTGTCATCAACAACACTTACTACGGAGATAGCAGCCTCTCTTATAATGGCGGCGCACCGGAGTTTTTCTTTATATATTATATAAAAATGGCGCTTTTAAATATCGTGTTTATTGTTGTGGGCGCAGTCTTCATTGCAATTACCCAAGCTTTTATGATGCTTATCTCTTCTTTAGTATTGATTTATATATTGATTTATATCTTGATACTGCTCTATTCATTTGTAATCAAAGGTGCATTTGATGCATGGATAGGCAGAGCCGTTTATAATGAAACTTCCATTAAAGAGTACAAGATGCTGAACGAATGGAGTGTGCTTAAACTCTCATGGATATATTTTAGCAACTTTTTCGCTATGCTGTTTTCGCTTGGTTTATTGTATCCTTGGGCAAAAATCAGAACCGCAAAATATAAACTTGAAAATATTGGTTTTGAAGAGTTGGATTTAAGAGTATTTGCTGGACAGACAGAGCAGAATAGAAGCGCTGTCGGCGAAGAAACGGCAGACTTTTTTGATTTTGATATAGGATTTTAATTAAAGGCCATTTGATGCAAAGGTTTGATGCGTACTATTTTGACGGAAAATCGTCAATGCCTAAAAAGGTTACCTTAGAACTGCATGAAAGCTTTGTGCTTATAGCCGAATTAAATCTTTCGTATAGCTTCAACGAGATTGAAATAAGAGCAAAACTGAAAAACACTTCGCAGACTGTAAATTTTGCGGACGGTTCGTATTGCGAGTTGAAAACTTCCGACTTTCTCTCTTTGCCAAACAGCAAAGGAGATAAATTTATCTTAAAAATAGAATCAAAAATGAAATACGCCGTGATGTCGTTTATCGTATTGGCTGCGTTTGTTTTGTTTTGTTTGACTTATGGCAGTACGATACTGGCAAATACATTGGCTCCTAAAATCCCTCAAAATGTAGTAGAAAAGATAAGCAGCCGAACGCTTGAGTTTTTGGATAAAAATTATGTTTTTGAAACCAAATTGGATAAAAAAAGACAAGATTTTATAAAAAAACATTTTGATAGGATTCTAAATAAAAACTCCGATTTTAAGCTCCATTTCCGTTCTTCTGAAATTTTCGGCGCAAATGCTTTTGCATTGCCAAACGGAGATATTATTTTGCTTGATGATTTGGTAGAGATTGAAGAAGATGACGGATTTAGAGGCATTATCGGCATTTTGGCGCATGAAAGCGGTCATGTAATCCATATGCATGGTCTTAAAATGCTGATAAAATCCTCCATCTCTTCTGCGCTTGTGGGTTATTTGACAGGAGATTTTTCAGGATTTGCCACAGGATTTGCCACAGCCGCAATCAATGCCAAATACTCGCGTGACTATGAAGATGAAGCAGATTTGTACGCCATAAAAGCAATGAGAGAGAACGGTATCTCTACGCAATACATGGCAGATTTGTTTGATAAGATAAGAGAAGAATCACAAAAGCAAACAGACAATAAAACAGTTGAATATTCAATATTAAATTCGCACCCCGCAATAGACGAGAGAATAAGAAAATTTAGGGAATAAAAAAATAGCCAAGGTATTAGCTTGGCTATGTGCGATTAGAGTCTTGATTCGTATCTGCGCAACATATAAAGTTTTTTAAGCATTTTTTTTCGTGCGCTGATTTTCTGTTTTTTACGTTTTTCAGTCGCAGTTTCAAAATTTTTCCGCGCCCTGACTTCTGTAACTATCAGATTTCTATCAACTTGCTTTTTGAACTTTCTGTACGCTTCTTCAAAAGACTCATTCGGATGAACCTTGATTCCAGGCATCCTTATCACCGCCTTTCATTTGATTCCGCATAAAATGCGGTTGAGGCGGTATTGTAGCAAAAAGCGCAATAAATTGCAACCCCGCATTTTTAGAGAATATTGACGAAAATATAAGTTTTTTTATTGACTTTTTACGCCAAAATCGGTTATACTATACCAATTTCATTAGCTTTAAAGAGAGTAAGGATAATTCGTGGCGGTTATATTGCTTAAAAACAGAGATTGCGAAGAGAATATCTCAACCCAGCAAAAACAGATATTAAAATACGCTCTTTCTCATGGCTTTAGCGTACATTCAACCGAGATAGATAATTCTTCGAGTGAAATTTTACTGGAAGAGCGAAAAAGCTTGAAAGGGTTTTTGCGTTCTTTGAAGCCGAATGACACTGTTTTTATATATGATTTGTGGTCGCTTACAAGTAAAATAGACGAATTGGTTAAGATATTTGAGTGCCTGCTTCGCCGAAATATCACTCTTCACATCTGCAATAAACATTTTATCGTTTCAAATCAAACTCCGCTTTTTGATGTTTTGAGCCTTTTGGCAAAACAGCGCGAATTAAACCTGCACCCCAATAAAACCGTATGTATCGGACGACCCAAAGGCAGAATGTCAAGGTCAAAATTTGACGACAACAGAGCGGAAATAATAAACATGTTAGAGTCGGGCATATCGGTAAATCATATCGCAAAAGAGTTTGATTTTAGCCGCAGTTCACTGAAGGATTATATAAATTCAAGAGGATTAAAAGAGTTGGCGGATATTAAAAAGAGACTCCATAATCATGACAATAATAAAAAAATAGATAAACTAATAGCCAAACAGGCTGAAAAATCTGAAAAAGAGTGCGCTTTAATAGCGCAAATTTAAAATGAAGGGTATTTTATGACATACAGAAAGATGCGTTATATAGGCTTTGCTCTTATAACTTTGGTGAGTTTGATACTGCCATGGATAATGATTAATGGCAAACACTTTTTCCTGCTCAGTTTTGATAAAAAACAGTTGCAGCTATTCTTCATGACATTTAATATGTCGGAACTTTGGCCTATGCTGTTTTTGCTTATTATTCTTTTTCTGGGAATATTTTTTATAACCACACTTGGCGGGCGCGTCTGGTGCGGCTGGGCATGTCCGCAGACAATATTCAGGGTTATTTACCGTGATTTGCTGCAGACAAAAATATTTGGGCTTTATAAAAGTACGGAAAACAGACAAAGAGCTGTCAGCGAGGGCAAGTGGATAGAAAAAATCCTTGCATTTTTAGTTTTTGCGGCATTTGCAATAGTAGCGGCAGCAGATTTGCTGTGGTATTTTATTCCCCCTGAAGACTTTTTTGTTTATATACAAAGTCCGCATGAGCATAGTCTTGTATTTATTGTATGGCTGATATTTACGATTTTGATATTAGCAGCAGCAGCTTTTTTAAAAGAGAAATTCTGTACATATGTATGTCCGTATGTCAGAATCCAATCCACAATGATGGATAATGATACGGTGCAGACTATTTACGATCCGATCAGAGGCGGAGAAATATATGACGACAATAAACAGAAGATAGAAAAAAATAGCGGCGAGTGTATCCAGTGCGACGCATGTGTTAAAGTCTGTCCAGCACATATAGATATAAGAGCGGGAATGCAGCTGGAGTGTATCAACTGTCTTGAGTGCGCAGATGCATGTAAAAAAGTAATGAACAGACTCAAACTCCCTTCTCTTATCAATTGGACAAGCCCAAATGCCGTGCAAAACAGAGAAAAAGTTAAATTTATCCGTTTTAGGACAGCGGCTTACAGTGTTGTGATTGCTATAGCTTTAGTCGGATTTTTATTCATGAGTACGACAAAAAAGAGCATGATATTAAATATTAACCGGAATACAGAGCTGTTTCGCATATCAAGCGATAAACAAAGCATTGAAAACGCATACAAACTAAAATTTGAAAATATAGACTCAAAAGAACATATGTTTTATTTTGAAGTGCTAAATCCTGATATAAAAATCAAAACGCCGAGCAAACCTTTTAAGATTAAAGCGGGTGAAGTGAAAATAGAAATAGCAATACTTTCCACAGATATTAATTCGCCTCTTAAAGTACAAAATGGCAAGCCGCTGCCCATTATCATCAGAGCTTTTGCGATAGATGATAAGGAGAAAATATTTATAGAAAAAGAGGCCGCATTTATCTATCCGAATGCAGAAAATATCCGATAATACAGGCGCTTCATGCGCCTTTAATTCACAAATAGTTCACAATGTAGGACTAATATTTTGCATTAAAACTTCTTTTAGAGGAGGAGTAGCATGAAAGTAGTAAAAACAGCGGCGATAATTTCGCTTTTGACAATATTTTGTGCCGGTTATGCAAACGCATGGAGCAAAAAAGACCAGCGCTTTTTATGGGGTGCAGCTGTCGGTTTGACTCTGCCGCATATGCTTGTTCACAGGCATCACAACTCTTATTATGGTTCGACATATACCGATAGACATCATTATAATTACAATTATAATAGAGGACGCCACTATGCGCCCGCAGTCGTGAATACTCCGCCTGTAGTCGTACAGGTTGAACAGCCAAAACCGCAGATTATATATGTGGAAATGGATACAAGCGTTCCAATGCACAGAAAAGTAAAGCCTCATAATTACATACATGGTAGCAGCGCTCAGCCTTTGCGCGTTATTGTTGAAGACGGTACGGCAACTATCATAGAGAGATAAATATTCGGCGTATTTTTACGCCGAAATATTTCTTTGCCCTCTAAAAAATATTTCCACCAAAGTTATTAATTTAAAAAATTATTACGCAAAAAATAGGCATACCGAAAATAGAAATAGTATGCAAGTCTGTTATTACCTGCAAAATAAACCGCAAAAATCATCTCATTATAAAAAACAGATAAATTTATCTTTATATAAGACAATAAGTAATAAAATGCTCCTATTAGATAATAATTATCTTTTAATAATAATTATCTTTTAATAATAATTATCATATTTTGGAGGAGATCATGAAAAAGTTTATAACAACAACGGCAGGAAATAGAGTAGCGGACAATCAAAATTCATTGACCGCAGGAGAGAGAGGTCCTCTTTTAGTGCAAGATTATCAGCTTCTTGAAAAACTTGCCCATCAAAACAGAGAAAGAGTGCCCGAAAGAGTAGTGCATGCAAAAGGAAGCGGCGCGTATGGAGAGCTTAATATAACGCATGATATTTCAAAATATACAAAAGCGAAAGTTCTTCAAAAAGGAGAGAAAACCAGAGTTCTAATCAGATTTTCAACTGTGGCAGGGGAGAGAGGCGCGGCAGACGCAGAAAGAGATGTGCGTGGTTTTGCCCTCAAGTTTTATACAAAAGAGGGAAATTGGGATTTGGTTGGCAACAATACGCCCGTTTTTTTCGTCAGAGACGCTTACAAGTTTCCTGATTTTATACATACGCAAAAAAGACACCCGCATTCAAACTTGAGGAGCAGTACCGCCGCGTGGGATTTTTGGTCTTTGTCGCCCGAGAGTATTCATCAAGTGACTATTCTTATGTCTGATAGGGGAATTCCGAAAAGTTTCAGACACATGCACGGATTTGGCTCTCATACATACAGTCTTATAAATGCCAGTAATGAGAGATTTTGGGTCAAGTTTCATTTTAAAACCTTGCAGGGTATAGAAAATCTTACAAACAAAGAGGCTGAAGCTGTTATAGCAAAAGACAGAGAGAGCAATCAAAGAGACCTTTTCGAGAGCATAAAGAGAAAAGATTTTCCAAGATGGAAGTTTTTGATACAGATAATGAGCGAAGAGGAGGCAAAAAAAGCCGAGTTCAATCCGTTTGATTTGACAAAAGTGTGGTCTCATAAAGAGTATCCTTTGATAGAGGTTGGGGAGCTGGTTTTAAATGAAAATCCCAAAAACTATTTTAACGAGATAGAACAGGCGTCGTTCAGCCCCTCAAATGTAGTACCGGGAATCAGCTTTTCACCCGACAAAATGCTTCAGGCGCGTATATTTTCATATGCAGACGCTCACAGATACAGAGTTGGAACTTATTACGAATCACTGCCCGTAAACAGACCTATAGTAGATGTAAATACGTACTATGCGGAAGGAAGCATGAATTATGAGGTGAAAGAACCCTCAGATGCTTATTATGAGCCGAACAGTTTTGGCGGTGCAGTTGAGGATAAGAGCGCACTTGAACCGCCTCTTGAGATAGAAGGAGATGCGAACAGATACGACCACAGAGTTGGAAATAATGATTTTTCACAAGCCGGTGCACTGTTTAATCTCATGAGCGATGTGCAAAAAGAGCAGTTATTTAACAATATAGCAGAATCCATGAATGGCGTTCCAAGAGAGATAATAGATAGACAAATAGCCCTGTTCGATAAAGTCGATCCGCTTTATGCACAAGGCGTCAAAAAAGCGCTTGGAATCTGAAAATGTCTTTAAGCGACACCGATGTAAAACGCTACGAAGAGTTGCTTGCTATAGCTGTTGACTTTGCAAGATACGGGCAGACAAAAGAGCTTGAGAGTATGATAAGAGCAAAATTGCCCGTAAATCTCAAAGACCACAAAGGCAATACCTTACTGATGCTTGCTGCGTACAATGGCAATAGGGATACGGTTAAAATGTTGATAGATATGGGAGCAGATGTAAATTTAAAAAACGACAGAGGACAGACTCCGCTTGCCGGAGTCTGCTTCAAAGGTTATATCGATATCGTAAAGCTTTTAGTGGAAAATGGTGCGGACATTAACGAAGACAACGGTTTTGGCATGAAGGCCATCATGTTTGCTTCCATGTTCGGCAACTATGATATAGTGAAGTATTTGGCGGGGAAAAAGAGCGGATGGAGACCAAAGATTTATCTTTATCTCTCAAAATTTATATCATTTTTCAAGGGATAAAATAGCGCCCGTTTTTAAAAAAAGAAGTTGCATCGCTTTCATTATTATCTGTTTCTTTACAACTCTTGCCAAATCTGCTAAACTCATTTTTTCATTTTAGAGGTTTACATGGCATTATATAAAGTAAAAAAGTTTTTTGCTCGGTTTGGTTTGGAAGATAAGATAATAGAGCTTAGCGTCTCAAGCGCCACCGTTGAGCTTGCGGCAAAAGCTTTGAATTGCGAAGGTAAAAGGATAGCAAAAACCTTGTCTTTAAAACTGAAAGAGAGGTTTATCCTTATCGTCATGGCAGGAGATGCGAAACTGGATAACGCTAAGTACAAAGCGGAATTTGGCGCGAAGGCAAAGATGCTTTCCGCAGATGAGGTGTTGGAAAATATCGGGCATGAAGTCGGCGGCGTTTGCCCATTTGGCGTAAACGACGATATAGATATCTATCTTGATATATCACTGAAGCGCTTTCGGAGCGTTTTTCCCGCATGCGGCAGTACCAACAGTGCGATAGAGCTTAGTGTAGATGATATGGAAAAATACACACGCAATAAAAAGTGGATAAATGTGTGTAAAGATTGGGCATGATAATTATATATTTTGGAGGTGATTTTGATAAAAAACAGAGTTGTTTTTTAGTGCTTGCCATACGACATAAAACGCTTTAGCAAAACTAAAATTTAAACAAAAACATGCAATAATCTATCCATCAAAAAACAGGACAGCAATTGACTCCTAAATACAACGATTTGGATTTTGGTCATTGGAAAGATTTAAATATAGATGTAAATTCTTTATGGATAATAAGCGAACGCGATAAAAGCGGCAAACATAAAAATATATATCACGGCAATTTCATACCGCAAATTCCAAATCATCTCATCAAAAGATACACAAAAATCAATGAAGTAGTTCTGGAGCCGTTTATGGGAAGCGGTACGACGCTTTTTGAGTGTGAGGACTTATGTAGAAAATATATAGGCTTTGATATAAACACAGATATTGTGCAATATGTTAATAACGCCATGAAGAATTCATCAAAAAAAGACTTTGTTCTTTGTTGTTTGGATTCTTCCAATAAGCAACAAGTGGATTTAAATTTACAAAGCGCACTGAAAAAAATAGATGCCGAAAAGGCGCAATTTTTGCTGATGCATCCTCCATATATGGATATTGTAAAATTTACCAATAATAAAAATGACTTGTCGCAATGAATTATATAGGCTCAAAAGTTAAACTTTCACAATGGATTAAAGAAGAGATAACAAACAAAACGGACGGCAAGATAGAAGATAAAGTTTTTTGCGATTTGTTCGCAGGTACGGGCATAATAGGCAGGATATTCAAAAAAACCGTCAAAAAAGTCATCAGTAATGACATAGAAGAGTACAGTTATGTTCTTTGCAGAAATTATATACAAAATCATGAAGAGATTCCAAATAGAGATATATTACTGCAAGAACTTAATGCGCTGCCTTTGCGCGAAGACGGATTTATATATAAAAACTACTGTTTGGGCAGCGGCAGCGGCAGGCAGTATTTCAGCGATGAAAACGGCAAAAAAATAGATGCGGCGAGAATAGCGATAAGAGAGTGGAAGCAAATCGGCAAGATAAAAGACGATGCGTACTATTTTTTGCTCTCTTCTTTGCTTGAGAGTGCGGACAAAGTCGCAAATACAGCTTCTGTTTACGGAGCTTTTTTGAAAAATTTAAAACTTTCCGCACAAAAACCTATGGATATTTTGCCCTCAACTTTTGAATTGAATGACAATGCTCATGAGGCATATCAAGAAGACAGCAATGTCTTGATAAGGAAAATCAGCGGCGATATTTTGTATCTTGACCCTCCGTACAATGAAAGGCAGTACGGGGCGAATTATCACATTTTAAATACTATCGCCAAATACGATAATTTCGTGCCTGAGGGAAAAACGGGTATGAGAAAATATTATCGTTCAAATTATTGCAAAAAGTCAAAAGTGCTTGAAAATTTTGAGGATTTGATAAAAAATGCAGAGTTTAAATACATCTTTTTGAGCTATAATAACGAAGGTCTCATGAGCGAAGATGAGATAAAGCAGGTTATGCAAAAGTACGGCGGGTATGATTTGGTCAAAAAAGAACATCAGCGTTACAAGGCAGACAGCAAAAGGGCGTATAGCGCGGATTATACATTTGAATATCTGCATATTTTGCACAAGTGATTTTATAAAATTTTGGAGCAGTTATGCCAGTAGTTTATGAACATAAAATAATAGTGCCGCAAAGCGCTATCGATACAAATATGCATGTAAATAATGTTGTGTATATTCAATGGATGCAAGACGCTGCTACGGCGCATTCTGATTCGCTGGGATTTGACAGCGAATTTTATGAAAAAATCGGCGGTACATGGGTCGCCCGTTCGCACTATATAGAGTATCTAAAACCGTCATTCTTGGGAGATGAATTGATAGTGCAGACATGGGTAAGCTTTATCAAACGCTCCAGCTCTAACCGCGAATATGCATTTTTCAGAAAAAGCGATAAAGCGCTATTGGCAAGAGCAAAAACCGTATGGATATATCTAAATGCAGATGGAAGACCAAGCAAAATACCGGATGAATTGTTAGCAAAATATATCGCAGATGAGAGTTACGAGCCGAAGTTAAGTTAGTTATGGATGTAAAGCATGGCAATCCACTTTTCATAATGCCTTCAGCGCATTTGGATTCCCGTTTTCACGGGAATGACGGAAAGACGGTGGATTCCCGCCCGCCTTCGTATCTTGTGCTTTTTCAAAACTTGACATTTTGCGCGGGAATGACGAAATGGTTGCATCTTTTTGGATTGTTTATTGTAAGAAAATGGCGCTTCACTCCTCTCTGTCATACCCGTGAAAACGGGTATCCAAAAGAAACAATAAAAATATTTTTGATACATAATCGTCTTATGAGGGGATTCCCACCGCCCCTTATGTACGCGCTCATGAGCTTGAATACAGATTGCTGGAATGAGGAAACTAAAAGTTCTGTAGCAATGCAGCGATTTGTCATTCTTTGTACTCCAAGCTCATAACGGAAGGAAGCCTGCATGAATAACAAAAAGATTTAAAAAACAGTGCGGGCAAGATTAGAGCGATTTTTGGTATTCGTAGCTGACTTGTCCGCTGATATTTACACCTTGATTTTCAGAGATATTTGCGCAGCCTGTCAATAAAACGCCGATAAAAAAGGCGGCAAGGTATATTTTTATCATATTTTTTCCTAAATTTTTCCCTATTTTAACATGAATAGATTAATGATTATCGGCATGCTTTGCAGACGCCTTTTAGTATGATATTTTTTATCTCATGTCCTTCAATATCCGGCAGAGCGACATCAACGCATATGATATGATGGCAGATTTCGCACATAAAATGAGCATGAGTCTTTTTCAAAAATTCAAAATACCATTTTCGCTCGCTTGATTCAAATTTTTGGATGATATTTGCCTCTTCAAACAGAGATATATTTCTATAAAATGTCGCTTTGTCCATGTCGGTTTTCATTTTGGAGCGGATTTGCTCATAATTTAGCGGGGCGTTTGCCTTGCTTAAAATATCCAGTATCATCTCTCTGGCGGCTGTAAGTTTGATACCTCTCTCTTTGAAAATAGTTTTCATTTTATCGTTCATCTGTGCTCCTTTGCATGAAGAAATGATAGCAGAATTTTTATTAAGCTGCAACTAAGTTGCATTTATATATTATGCACGCAAAATCTTGCAACTAAGTTGCATTTATAAAGGAGTTTAACGATGTTTCGCATTATAGTTTGTATATGTGTAAGCGTTTTTGCGCTTTATGCAAAACCGACAGTTACGGTCAGTATCCTGCCGCAGCAGTACATGGTGGAAAAAATCGCAGGCAGTAGCGTAGATGTTTTGGTCATGGTCAGTCCGAATGCCAATCATGAGACTTACGAACCAAAACCAAGTCAAATGAAACTTTTGGCAAAATCGGATATCTATTTTTCTATCGGTCTGCCGTTTGAGAGAGTGTGGCTTGAGAGATTTATCACCGCTTCTCCTAAAATGAGCATCATAGATACGGGAAGAAAAGTTGAAAAAATAGAGTTATTGGAGCATAACCACGCCCATCATGACGAACATGCAGATCATGAGGACGAACATGACGAACACGAGGAACATACGACTCATCATGACCACGACCACGATGAAGAGCATGCGGCTCATCATGAGCATGACGAAGATGAGCTTGACCCGCACATCTGGCTTGATCCTGTTTTGGTTAAAGTCCAAGCCAAAACCATATCCGATGCGCTCTCTTCAAAATATCCGCAAAATGCTGCGCTTTATGCGAAAAATTATGAGAGTTTTGCGAAAGAATTGGATGAATTGGACGCAAAACTTGCTAAAAAGCTCGGCACTTTGAAAAACAGAAGCTTTTTTGTATTTCACCCTTCATGGGGTTATTTTGCCAAAAGATACGGCTTGGAGCAGATATTTATTGAAGTTGAAGGCAGAGAGCCAAAAGCGGCGGAACTCATAGAAATACTAAAAACCGCAAAAGCAAAAAATATAAAAGCTCTTTTGGTTGAGCCTCAGGTTTCAGAAAAAAACGCTAAAATAGCGGCTGATGAAATAGGGGCAAAGATCGTAAAAGCTGACCCTGTGAAAAAAGATTTGATTAAAAATTTGGACGAATTGGCGGATATGCTGTTGGAGTTTTAATGATGGTGAGGGTTTGCGACCTGTCTTTTGCGTATGATAAAGAGATTGTGCTGGAAGATATAAATTTTGAGTACAATAAAGGCGATTTTTTGGCGCTCGTAGGACCAAACGGCGGCGGAAAAAGCACTCTTTTAAAGCTTATATTGGGGCTTTTGAAGCCGACAAAAGGCGAGATAAAACTCTCTTCGCAAAGCTTTGGCTATGTCCCGCAAAATACCATGTCAAACAGCGAATTTCCCATAAGCGTTTTGGATGTTGTGCTCATGGGCAGACTAAAAAGCGGCGGTTTTGGATTTTATAGAAAAGATGATAGGCAAAAAGCGTTTGAAGCGCTTGAAAAAGTCGGTATGCAAGAGTTTGCGGGTAAAAAAATAGGCGAACTATCAATAGGTCAGCGTCAAAAAGTTTTTATCGCCAGAGCGCTTGTATGCGAGGCTGAGTTGTTGATATTGGACGAGCCGACCGCCAGCGTTGATATGCAGGGGCAGATACAGATTTACAATATCTTAAAATCGCTAAATCACGACAAAGGCATCATCGTAGTAAGTCATGACATGGATGTGGTTTTGGGATACGCTACAAAAATAGCCTATCTCAGCCGCACGCTTTTCATGCATGAACCCTCTGCTCTTACCAAAGAGGCGTTTTTTGAAAAACTTCAATCAAGCGGTGCACACAATTGTCCCGTTGATATATTTATAGCAAATACATGCACCCACGATAACTATAAAGGCGGCTCATGATAGAAGCTTTGAGTTTTCAATTTATGCAAAATGCCTTGTTTGCGGGACTGTTGGTCAGCATAACATGCGGGATCGTGGGAAGCTTGGTCGTGGTAAACCGCATGGTTTTTATCGCTGGCGGTATAGCTCATGGAGCTTACGGCGGGCTTGGACTGGCGCTGTTTTTGGGTATTTCGCCGCTTTTCGGCGCGCTGGGATTTTCTATAGCTTTGTCTATAGTCATAGCATTTTTGACTTACACTAACAAAGAGAGAACAGATGCCGTGATAGGCGCTGTTTGGGCGTTTGGAATGGCTGTGGGTATTATATTTACGGATATCAGCAAAGGCTACAATACAGACTTGACAAGCTTTTTGTTCGGAGCGATTTTGAGCGTTTCCAAAGGCGATTTGCAGTTGATGGGCGCAGTGTCCGTTTTAACAGCGGCAGTTGCCGCAGTTTTTTATAAAGAGTTTTTGGCTATCAGTTTTGACATGGAGTTTGCAAAGCTTCAAGGGCTAAATACAAAGCTTTTTTATACTTTTTTGATGATCATGACCGCACTTTGCATCGTGGCTTGTATCCGCGCCGTGGGGCTTATCTTGGTTGTGGCGCTTTTAAGCATTCCGCCCTTTATAGCCGAAAAATTTTGCGTAAGATTGTCGCAGATGATGCTGCTTTCCGCTGTTTTGTCCGCTCTGTTTATGTTGACAGGACTTGCGCTCTCTTACATGTTTGATTTGACTTCGGGAGCTTCTATCATTTTGGTTGCCTCTTTTGCTTTTTTTCTTACCAAGATAAAATTCCATTTTTGCCGCAGTAAAAGCCGCTCATAAAAAACAATTTTTTCATATTGGAAAATTGATAAAATATAAAAATACGGATATTTGCATTCATGCTCGCATTTTCGTCATTTCCGCTCCATTGCTACAGAACTTTTAGTTTCCTCATTCCAGCAATCTGTATTCAAGCTCATGAGCGCATACATGAGGGGCGGTGGGAATTCCCCCATAAAACGATTATGTATCAAAAACATTTTTATTGTTTCTTTTGAATACCCGTTTTCACAGGTATGACAGAGAGGAGTTAAGCGCCATTCCCTTACGATAAATAATCCAAAAAGACACAACCATTTCGTCATTTCCGCGCAAAGTGTCAAGTTTTGAAAAAGCACAAGATATGAAGGCGGGCGGGAATCCACCGTCTTTCCGTCATTCCCGTGAAAACGGGAATCCAAAAAGAGCATTTAAATTAAATATGATTACTTAAAAGGGAAATTGTATCAAGATAGATTCCCGCCACTCCTCATGCATATGTTTACTTCGTAAGCTTGGGCGTAGGTCGCGGGAATAACATAATGGGAAGCGAAAATATAACCTCTTTCCGTCATGCCTGTGCAAATGGGAATACATCCCCTTTTTTTAATTATGTCTTTGGCGTATTTGGATTTCCGCATACCTCACAACGCGACTATCAGTCGCATTGTTCGTGCGAGAATGACGCAAAAAGTGGATTGCCTGTAGATTTTATACTCTTATCTTAAAAACAAAATTGCAGTTAAGCTTTATGACATTTGTGTCATATTTTGTATAGTATAATTTCTTGTATAAATACAAATTTCAATGAAATTTTTTATCATCAAAACAGATTTGAGTTATCGACCAAAGCCGTAAATCAGGGCAAAAAGTATAATTTTGAGAAAATAAAAGCAAGCTCATTTATTGATAATACTTATTAAGACATACTTTATCTATTTTCTGATATTATTGCCATATTTTATTTATAAAAGGTTTTAAAATATGAAAAAGTACGCCTTGTTAGTAGCTTTGTTAGCAATTTTTTCGGATCTTGCTTTTGCCAAAACAGGTTTTGATGAAAATAGAACGGTGGAATTGGAAGGTATTACGGTGACAGCTTCACAAGATGAGAGTTTAAGAGTTCATATAGACCCCAAATCCCCCGTTTCGCCGATCCCGCCTTCTGACGGCGCCGGACTTTTAAAAAATATCCCAAATTTCAGCGTTACAAGAAAAGGCGGCAGTTCGGGTGATCCGCTCTTTCGCGGACTTGGCGGCTCAAGACTTCCTATTACTACAGACGACAATTTTTTATACGGCGGATGCGGCGGGCGCATGGATCCTCCTACGGCATATATTTTCCCAAGCTCTTACGACAGAGTGATGATAACAAAAGGTCCGCAAACAGTTATATATCCCGGCATCATCACAGGAGCGGTGCAATTTGTAAGAGACGATGTATATTTTGAAAAATCGGGAGCCAAGGGGGATGCTGGAGTTACAGCGGGAAGTTTCGGCAGGTTTGACGGGTTTGCGGATATCACCGCAGGAGCGAGATTTGGCTATGTAAGAGTTAACGGTGTGTACAGTAAACAAGACGACTACAAAAGCGGAAACGGTGAAAGCGTACATTCAAAGTTTGAGCGCAACTCCCAAATGGCGCAGATAGGCTTAACGCCCGACGAGTACACGCTTGCGGAGTTCACATACGATGTATCGCGCGGTGAAGCGGCGTATGCGGACAGGATGATGGACGGCTCAAAATTTGACAAGGATGCTTACAGGATAAAGCTTTCAAAAGACGACATAAGCGACACTTTCAAAAGGGTAAATTTTCAGTACGGATACAGTTATGTTGATCACGTAATGGATAATTATAACTTAAGAGAAGCGATGGGCACATATAGAGCTTCAAACCCCGACCGCAGGACACAAAGCGCAAATTTAGGCGTAGATTTTAGTGTGGGCGCGGCAGAGATTAAGGCTGGGTTAGACTGGCTGGACGACAGACATAGAGCAAGGAGCGGCAGCGGAATGAACGCAACGGCAGCCAATAGTTATAAATATGCCGATAGAACCACAGACCAAGAAGCCGACAATATGGGCATTTTTGCCGAAGCTAACATTAGGCTAACAGACGAGCATCTGTTAGTGGCGGGAGTTCGTCATGACAGAAGCAATGCGGACTATTTTACTAACGGCACAAAAAGCAAAGAGCAAAAATTTGATTTGAATGCCGCTTTTTTGCGCTACGAATACTATAGCGATGGATTTACATATTTTGCAGGTATCGGACTTGCCCAGAGGATTCCTGATTTTTGGGAGCGCAACAAAAATAAAAATTTGGACAAAGAGAGCAATACACAGATTGATGCGGGCATTTTATATAAAAACGACGGCATAAGAGGTTCGTTTAATATTTTTGCAAGCGAGATAGATGATTTTATTTTGGTTTACTCCAACAGTACTGCGAAAAATATAGATGCAAAGCGATACGGCTTTGAAGGCGAAGCCGAATGGGAATTTGTAAAAAATTATAAATTGGGCTTGGCGGCAGCTTACACTTACGGTAAAAATAGAAGCGATGATAAGGCACTCGGACAAACGCCGCCCTTTGAGACGAAAGTTTCACTTGGGTATGACAATGACATTGTCTCTGCTGCCGTTGTTACAAGATATGTTGCCGCCAAGCATAGAATTGCTGTCGGCGAGGGCAATATAATAGGACAGGATATTGCCAAAAGCGGCGATTTTGCCGTGATATCAATCAACGGAAGCTGGAAAATAAATAAAAATATGGGGCTATTTTTGGGTGCGGACAATATTTTTGATAAAGAGTGCAGCGAATTTATCAGCAAAGGCTCTTACGATGTTGCGGGCTACAATCAACCATTAGGCGTTCAGATATCCGAACCGGGACGGCAATTTTGGGCAAGGATACAGGGGAAATTTTAGTCGGGTTCTGTAATCTGTTCATTGCAAAGCGTTTACAGTGCGGTAATTTACACATTTTCCGTCATGAGCTGACCGCTTGCGGCGCGGCATATATCTGCTTCCGCCATTGCAAGTAAAGTGCGGCAATAAATCAACTAAAACTGTTAGTATAATTTTAGTTGATGCCGTTTTGCTGCTTTGAAGATAGTTTTTTTGATACAAACCCATAAAGAGCAAAAATGTTAAACAAGAGGCTAAGTCCCAAAACTATGCGAAAAAGAGTAGAGGCTGATGCTGCGCTTTGTTTATCGTTTATGACGGAAAAGTTTTCGGACACATTTATCACGATCTCCCCTCTATGACCCATGCCGTCTAATGCTTCTGCTCTCCACTCGCCCTCTTCGTCAGGCACAAACGCAAAAAAGCCGTTCTTGTCGGTAAGGCTTTTTACCGTTTCTATTTTTGGATTGGACGGCGGATAGAGTTTGACTTTTGCATACATCATGGGCGTATTGTCGCTGTA
>JAISXY010000099.1 GCA_031270285.1 Campylobacteraceae bacterium | reverse complement strand
GTTTACAGCAATGAGCTTCAAAGCAGGCGAACACATCTCTACTTATGTAAAAGGCGAGGAGGAGCTTTTTATATTTGGCATGCATACGACATTTGCCGTATCGCTGATATTTATAATAATAGCGTTACTTATATCATGCATACAACTTAAGTATGGTAAATATACCAAGCGGTAAAAGTCAAATCACTCTCTGCAAATCTCTTCTTTGGTCATTCTTGGATATATGATTGTGCCATTAACGCTTTTGAGCGCCGTTATAGTACATACTGTGTCTGTATATAACAACAGTTCCCCTTTTGAATTATACCAGTACTGATTGAAAGCGCTGTCTTCTATCAAAAAAAGTCCGTTAGATAAAGCTTCTATTGTACCGCTGTGTTTTAATGTGGCTGTTATATTTCCTTTTTTATTAATTAAATGCCAATGTTTATCTAATTTCACGGCCGCCACATCATTTAGATTAAAATTTACTGCGCCGTCAAATATGGGTTTTATCACTACAGCGCCTTTATTGTTAATATAGCCCAATTTGCCGTTATTTTGCATGATTGAAAAGTCGCGCACAAAATTTGATATATAGTCAAACTGCGGTTTTATTACTATCTTGCCTTCCATGTTTATAAAGCCGTATTTTCCATTTTTTTTGATTGCCGCAAGACCATTTTCGGCAAAACCATGCGCAAAATCAAATTCTGCTTTTGTCGCCCAATTGCCGTATTTATCTATAAAACCCCATTTTCCGTCTTTTTTAACTCTTGCCAATCCACTCTCATCAAACGGATAAGCATCTTCAAACTGCGGTTTTATAGCCGTTTTGCCCTTTTCATCAATAAAACCCCAATCATCTTTCCATCGTACTGGAGCCAAACCATTTTCAGCAAAGTTTTTAGCTTCAACAAATTGAGGTTTTATAGCGATAAAACCGTCATCATTAAGGTATCCCCATTTGTTATTTAATTTGATAGCCGCTAAATAATTAGAAGAAAAACCTTCGGCATCGTCAAACTTTGTTTCTACGATCCACTCTCCCCTAAAATTGATAAAAACGCCTTTATATCCGCTGCCTACAAGCGCTAATCCAATATCGGAAAACGGATTTGCATAATCAAACACAGGGTCAATCGCTATATTGCCTTTTGAGTTCAAAAAGCCGCACTGTATTAAGCAAAAACTGCTCATCTCATCTGCAAACATATTTTCTTTTGCGGTACATGTACAAGTGATAAACAGCGCCACTACCAAAAATACCCGCTTCATCTAACTCCCCACTGCAAATTTCATAACTCAAATATTGTATCAAATAATCCTTTAAAATAAAACTTTCAAGCTTCATGTATAAATTTATTTTGGATTTTGTATTGAATTTATTGTATTTGTCATATTGCCGCAGTATAAAACTAAAACGCTTTTAATGAGTTCTTAAAATCCCTCATTCATTACTCTATATAAATATTCTATCTCATTATCATTTAAGTAGAGCGTCTTTTTTTTACTGAAAAGCTGTTTTAATTTTTCCACATTAAGTCCTTTATCATGAATACACTCTTCATGAGCAGGCAAAAAAGCTCTTGCGAGAGCTATATTTTCATCTTCTATTTTATCTTCGCATAAAAAACAGTAATCCAAAGAGTGAAGTCTTCCTTCAAATTGCAAAAGTTCCAAATACGCCTCTACAGCGACTCTTTTGGGGTTTTGTTTATGCCATTTATTTGAACATGACACAAGCAAATCAAAATAAAAGCTATCTATACTTTCTGCCTCTTTTAAATGTTCATGAAATAGCTTTACAAAACATTGCCAAAAATAAAATCTGTCTCTATCAAGATTCCAATTTTGCGCAAGATGTATAATGTTTCTTAACTGCATGAGATTGGAACGCATAGATACCTGTGTCTCAAAATCTATCAAATATCCAAGATTGATTACCGAATGACGCGCTCCGTAAAATCTATAAGCAACCTTGATTTTCTTCTCTGTCAGTATCGTAACTACCAAGTCCTCTTCTTTGACTCTGTTGATATGTATGATAAAACCCTGCACTTTTTTCCTTTACAGTCGCTTATTTTAACAAATATTGGCTAATATTAAAGAAAAAAATGGCGGCAGATGATGGATTTTTTACAAGCGTGTATCATGGCAAACCGTGAAATATATTTTTTGCTGAATAACGGTGAAAATTTACGATTAGAGTGCAAAAAAGGCTATGGCGGAGATATAAGCTTGAAAGCGGATTTGGAAGCGGAGGCAATTTTTATCAAATATCTGCAAAAATTCGGACGCATTTACAGCGAAGAGAGCGGTATAATAGGAGTGGACGGCGATGATAATAGTATTATTATCATAGACCCGTTGGACGGCAGTAAAAATTTTGCTTTAAATATTCCCTGCTTCGGTTCTTCCGTTACGCTTAAAAAAAATGGCGAAACTGCTTGCGCCGTTATCGCAAATTTTGCCGCAGGATATATCTGCATAAAAGAAAAAAACTATTTTGAGCGTCGTTTTTTTGTTGACAAAAAAGCACAAAAAATAGTCTCGACTCCGCTTTGTGGTGTTGGCATTTTTGAAAAAGCGTATCAATCCGATCAACTTGCCGCTAAATTACGACAAGCCTCATTTAAATACCGAGTTTTTGGCGCTTTGGCGCTTTCATTATCTCTTTCTCATGAAGTAGATTTTGTACTTTTTGAGGGGAATATTAGAGAGTTTGATGTGGCTGCGGGATGGTACATGAGCGAAGATTTGTTTAGATTTAGAAATGATAATTTTTTGCTTGTAAGCAAAGATAAGGGAATATTTGATAAAATTCGTGATTTTATAGTGGAGTCTTCTTTATGAAATTTACGGAACTTTTCAAAGGCCGCAGAACTCAACCCGCACCGGCAGAGGCGCCAAGTCATTGGGTTAAGTGCGAAATATGCGGCGCATTAATGTATAAAAAAGAGATTATGCTCCAACATTATGTCTGCCCAAAATGCGGATTTCATATGCGTATAAGCTTAACGGAACGCTTAACTCTTTTGGCAGACAAAGATAGTTTTATGCCGTTTGATGAAAATCTTTGCGCTATTGACCCTCTGAAATTTGTAGATAAAAAATCATACAAAAAACGAATAGAAGAGGCTCATGCAAAAACCGGACGCAACTCTGCCGTAATAGCGGGCGAATGCGCCATAGATGGTATAGAAACACAGCTTGTGATATTTGATTTTGGTTTCATGGGCGGCAGTCTCGGCTCTGTAGAAGGCGAGATGATAGTACGCGCTGTAAATCGTGCGATTAAGAAAAAACAGGGAATCGTTATAGTAAGTGCGAGCGGTGGAGCCAGAATGCAGGAGAGTACATTTTCATTAATGCAAATGGCAAAAACTTCAGCGGTTCTAACAAAACTCTCAAAAGCAAAACTGCCGTATATATCCATACTTACAGATCCTACAATGGGCGGCGTAAGCGCCTCTTTTGCATGGCTTGGAGATGTGATAATAGCAGAACCCGGAGCTTTGATCGGCTTTGCAGGACAAAGAGTTATCAAGCAAACGATAGGCTCCGAACTGCCCGAAGGTTTTCAGCGATCCGAATTTTTGCTTGAACATGGACTTATAGATATGATAGTAAAAAGAAGCGAATTAAAACATACGATAGCTGATTTACTTAGATATTTTTTGGACATAAAAACCGATTTAAGCGAAACCGTTCATGATAAAAAATCAAATATTAAGGCTTAAAAACAGTGTCCGCTAAACTCTTTGCGCTTATAGATACCGCGACTATGAAAAGATATGATAAAACTCTATCTTGGATTATACGGCGGATTCAAAATATGGAAACTGCGATAGTAGAGTATAGAAATAAAACGGGTAATTTTGAGGAAAAAAAAGACGATATTTTAACTATAAAAGAGTATTTGAATGTACCTGTAATAGTAAACGACGATATATCATTAGTCCCATTTTGCGAAGGTGTGCATTTAGGACAGGAAGACCTTTTAAAATACGGCGAAAATATATATACGGCGGTAAATCATGTAAGAGAGATGATAGGTTCCAAAATATTTGGCATCTCAACGCATAATGAAAAAGAGATTTTGGAAGCGAATAAGACAAGTGTTGATTATATCGGACTTGGTGCATATAGAAAAACTGCTTCAAAAAATACGGACAATATTTTAGGCGGCAAACTTTCACAACTTGCAGCTTTATCAAAAAAACCCGTAGCGGCAATAGGCGGAGTAAAAATTGATGATGATATTGCAAATGCGGCATATCTTGTAGTAGGTTCGGGACTTTATGAAAATTAGCGTTTATTCTATAGAAAAGTCTGAAAATGAGAATATTAAATGTTTGAACGGTGAATTTATAAAAATGATTTCCCGTTTTGCCAAAACAGAAGAGATAACGCTTTTTAACGCTTCTATCGCACAGGCGCAAAGTAAAAATGCAGATGAGGCAAAAAAGTCTTACATGACAGCTTACGAACCATATCTTAAAGGCTATACTGTCGCGTTGGACGAAACAGGCGAAGAGATGACAAGTTTGGAGTTTAGCAAAATTTTTGACACTCAAAACGATATAAGGTTTTTTATAGGCGGCGCTTATGGCTTTGAAAAACAATTTTTAGCACGCACTCAAAGAGTTATAAGCTTAAGTAGATTAACATATGCGCATAAAATAGCGAAATTGGTGCTGTTTGAGCAGATTTATCGTGGGCTTTGCATAAAAAACAATCACCCATATCATAAAGAGTAAACAATTTTAAAGGACAATGATGAAAAAAAGCGATATCGCATTTTTTAAAGAACTGCTTTCAAGCCGCAGAGAACAGGTTTTGAAAAATATAGACGGTGCGGCCAAAGAGATAAGAGATGTGGACATATCGGATGCAAGAGACGATGCTGATTTTGCGAGTTTAAATACGAGTAAATTTATAGGGCAAGCTTTAAGTGTCCAGCAGTCAAAAGAGCTTTTTGAGATAGAGTACGCATTGGGTAAGATTGAAAACGGTACTTATGGCATATGTGAAATGTGTGAGGAAGAGATAAGTATTCAGCGGCTCAAAATCAAGCCGCATGCAAAATACTGCATTATCTGCCGTGAAATAGCGGAACAGACAAAAAATAGGAGGAGTTTATAATGGGCATAAAAATATATCTGTTTTTTTCATTTATACTGTTGGCAATTGTAGGAATTTATACATATTCTATCGTTCCAAGCGAAAATACATATTATGAATTGAGTATATTCGGCTACTCTCTAAATCTTCCGATAGCCGTGTGGCTTATCATTCCATCATTGGTATTATTGGCAGCTTCCGTAGCGCATATGCTGTTTTACTCCATTAAAAACTTTTTTATAAAACGGCTCATGAAGAAAGAGTACGAAACGCTTCTTTTGGAGATAAAATACGCTCTGCTTGGCGAAGAAAAAGAGTTTGAGTATAAATCGGACTCCTTTAAAACTCTTGCTGCCACAGTCAAAAAAATGAGATACAACCCCAAAAGCGAAGATACAAAAACGGGTGAAAAAAATCTCGACGAAATATTTGATATTTTAGAAAAGATAAGAGACGGCGCTTATGTGGATTTGAAAAAATTTCGTTTAAGAAGCGATAATGAACTGCTAAACCAAAATCGTCTCAACTTTTCCAAAGATGATAAAAAATCTATCGGCGAAGTTTTAAAACACTGCCCTACGCTTGAGAGCGAAGCATGCAAAAAGGCATTTAATGCGTTTTTGATGCTCTCTTCGTTTGCTGAAATTAAATCCTATAAATACAAACTTGCAGGAGATGTGGCGTTAATTATACTCAAAAGATTTGCCGATAAAGAAGATAAATTTACGCTGGATATTGAAGAGATTAAGGAGGTATTGGGGAAAAGCGATTTGACCTCCGAAGAGTTTTTGGCAACCGCCAAAATACTCAAAACAGCAGTAGAACCGGATACTCTTTTGAAGCTGTACGACAATTTACAGCAAAAAAATCACCATGTGGCATTTGCATATTTATATATACTGTTTGAATTAAGACTCATTGACAAGGCAAGAGAATTTTTGGAGAGCACCGAAGAGGGCGAATTTGAAAAATTTAAAATACTTCTCTTTTTGCGCGACAATGGAAAAACCGTAGATACGGATCTTATCATTTAATGCTTGATATTGATTTTAGCCAAAGTCTTACCGCTTTGGCTCCTCTTGCAGGTTTTACAGACCTGCCTTTTAGATATATTTGCAAAAAATTCGGCGCAGACATCACATTTTCGGAGATGATAAGCGTAAATGCATTGATTAGAGACTCCAAAAAAACTTTTCACATGATAAAGCGCGCATCCAATGAAGATATATACATAGTACAAATCGCGGGAAGCGATATAAACGGTATCATCAAAGCTGTTGAAATTTTAAATGGCATGAGCGGCATAATCGGTATTGACATAAACTGCGGCTGTCCTGTGCCAAAAGTTGTAGCGCAAGATGCGGGCTCATCGCTTTTGCGTGATTTGCCACACATGGCAAAGATAATAGAAGCCGTCAAAAAACACTCAAACAAACGCTATACTTCCGTCAAAACTCGTATCGGTTTTAGCGAAAAAACGCCCGAGATTATCGCCAAAACCATAGAAGATGCTGGGGCTGATTTTATAAGCGTGCATGGACGCACAAGAAGCGGCGGATATAAGTCCAAAGTTGATTACGAAGCCATAAAAATGGCAAAAGAGAGCGTCAAAATACCTGTATTTGCGAACGGCGATATCACAAGCTATGAAAAAGCGCTTGAAGTCAAAGAGTTCACAAAATGCGAAGGAGTTATGATAGGAAGGGGCTGTATCGGCAATCCTTGGATATTTTATCAATTAAAAAATAACCTAAAAAACGTGGAAAAATCCAAAATAAAAGAGATAGTTTTGGAGCATTTAAGACTGATGATGGAGTTTTACGGCGATAAAATGGGAGTGATTTTATTTAGAAAACATTTACATGCATACTCAAAATCCATTCCCGAAGCCTCTGCTTTTCGCAACAAAATAAACACCATCACCGCCGTAAATGAGTTACTTGAAGAGATAGAGAGGTTTTTCACTGCAGCGTGAAGATTAATCCCCTCTGTTTTTGTCGTGAGGTTGTGTTTTAAGTGATTTTACAAAACTATACTTTATCAGAATAGACAAAATAATATATGGATACCCATTCTTGTATATATTCCCAATATTCATCTTTATCCATGCTATCTTTTATATCTTGCGGCAAATACCAAGTGAAAACGGCTGTTTGCAAATTCCATTTCTGTTTTTCTTCAATAATATATTTATATAAATTTTCTTTTTCTTCTTCTTTGTGTTTGTCATTTTTATGATGATAGCCGCTAATGATTACGGCGCCTATTGCATTTTTTTCAAAATCTGCAGGGTCTATTTTCAAACTCTTCAATTGTCTAAACAGTTCATTAGTAACATCGCCGACATTTTTAAATCTACCTTGAGACTTGAAGCCGATATTGCACCATGCCTTTTTTAACTCTATATAGTAATCTCTACCTTGGACATTGCACCAAAAATCAACAAATCTCCCCTTTACCTCATCTGCAACTTGCGAATAATGCACAGGCGTAATTTTATCTATAGCGGCGGCAAATGTGGAATAACTTTTGCTTTCGCTTTCAAGCAGCAAGGGTATGCTATTATTATAGTTTTCAAAATATTTATAAGACTGCTCAAACACATTTTTGCTAAGTTCTTCCAGAAATTTTTTTGTATTTCTGCCTCCCGCTATACTGTCGGACTTATAGTCTCTAAAATCGCTTTCAAATTTGACAATATACTTACTCATTGTTTAACCTTTCTATGTTTTTATAATATCAAAACTTGTATTTGGCAAATACTAAAATCTATTTATGAATTTGTTGCTTTTCAACCATTTGCTTTTGTTGCTTTTGAATACTTTAACATCGGCTTTGGACTCTTGCGTTACCCAATATAAGACAGATGTTGCATTACTTTCGGAATTAACATAAAACCAATCCCCATCTGTTTTCGCCTGATATTCTGATCTTACCTCTTGATAGACCAAGTCTGCTTTAGATTCGCTGTTTACAGCGAAAACCTTAATGGTCGCTTTATTTTCCCTATCCGTTACGAATACTTTTGCCATAGAAAATTCCTGATAAAGTTTTGTAGCAATTATATATATATGAATAAACTTAAAAGCAGCATATTTTATGAATATTTTTGTATAATTGTAGATTTTAAAAAGGAGTGTTCATGCAACAGACAAAAGCGGTAAAAGCCTCAAAATTATGGCAGGAAAAAAATATAATCACTGATTTTGACAGTTCGCCGATACGAAAAATAAGTCAAGAGTGGATAGCTTTAAGTAGTGGCACAAAAGACGAATATAACACCATGACAGCCTCATGGGGAGCGCTTGGGTATCTTTGGGAGAGAAGCATCGCTATAGTATATGTGCGCCCTACGCGCCATACATACGACTTAATGGAAAAGCAGGACTGCTTCACGCTCACTTTTTTTGACAAATCGTTAAAGGCTAAAGTACATAAAATCTTCGGCAATAAATCAGGACGCAATATAGATAAAGCAAAAGAGGCAGCCGTAACGCCCATATATTTTGACGAAAATATCATAGGGTTTGAAGAGGCAAAAGAGACGATAGTCTGCAAAAAGATATATTTTGGCGATTTCAATCCGAACAATTTTTTAGACAAAGAGATAAATAATTTCTATCCTGCAAAAGATTATCACAGAGTATATATCGGCGAGATAAAGAGGTTTTACAAAAAAAGCGAAATACAGAAGTAGTTGAGAAGTTTTGAATTAAGAGAAATGTTTGAATTAAATATGCTGTTTTAAGATGGATTTCCGCCATTTTGCCCTAAAAATCGCAAACGATTTTTAGGGAACTTACCTTCATGTAGCGCTCATCAGATTGTCATTCGGTCGCAAAAATGACAAAATCCTCCTCTGCTCTTTTCGTTTCTTTATCATGCAACAATTATCTTAACTTCAACACTAAATTAAGTAAACTCGCTAAAAAATGCCGTTATGCATGCAAATAAATAGATACTAAAACTTATTTGCCGTTCTCTTTAAGCAGATTTGCGCGTCTTATTTTCGCATTTTCCCAGCGTCTTTTTTCATCTTCGCTTTGCGGTATGAAAGGCTCTACGGGCGTTGGTCTGCCGTTTTCATCAACTGCCACCATCGTAAAAAAACAACTGTTTGTATGAGTAACGGTTTGGTTTTTTATATCTTCCGCCACAACTTTTATACCTATCTCCATGGAAGTTCTACCCGTATAATTCACACTTGCCAAAAAGGTTACCAAAGTTCCTATATGCATAGGATTTTTAAATATCACTCTATCCACAGAGAGCGTTACTACATTTTTTCCGCTGTATCTTGCGGCTAATGCATAAGCTACATGATCTAATGCTTTCAAAATCTCGCCTCCATGAACGTTACCGCTGAAATTTGCCATATTTGGCGTCATCAAAATAGACATAGTAAGTTGGTTTTTAGAAAAATTTTGCAAAGTTATCCCCTTTAAATGACTGTTTTTATCAAATGAGAAATTATATCAGAAAAATATTCGGTTAAAAAAATGGAGAGGTTGATTTTCTACAAAAAGAAAATCAACCAAAAAAATTATTCTACTTCAGCGTCTATAACATCGTCATCTTTGTTTGATGCGCCGTCATTTTTATTTTCGCCGCCGGCATTGCCCTGCTCTTTTTTGTATATCTCTTCCGCCAATTTATGGCTTGCTTCGGTTAAAGCTTTTACTTTAGCGTCAATCTCTTC
>JAISXY010000076.1 GCA_031270285.1 Campylobacteraceae bacterium | reverse complement strand
TTGGGCATTAGTTTTTACCGCATATTTTTTCTCATTTGGTCTGGATTTATACTGCTTATATCCACAGGCGTAATACTGGGAAGTGCGCTTGGATTTTTGGGCGCAAAATTTATATCGGGTAAGCTCTCTTTAGGATTTCATGTTGATGTTTTTTTGAAACTGCACGATTTTAACTTCATAATTATCTTTTTTGCGGTTTTATCCGTCATTTTATTTGTATCATGCGCTTCATCTTACCGCTGCTGTGCGGCTGATATTTTAAGAAAAAGCTTTTAAGGAGTTTTGTTTGCCTTGACGCTAAAACAGTAATCAAGGCAAACTTAAAAACAGTAAATTATAAAATACTGTGAACGCTTTTCGGATTATCCAGCGTATGTTTAAACTTTTTCATCTCTATCTGCTTATCCCATGCCCCGACAACAACTGCTGCGACTGCATTTCCGCAAAGATTGCCTACAGCTCTCATTTCGCTCATAAACTTATCCACGCCAAGCAGTATCGCAACTGCAACTGCGGATATTCCATAATCAGGAACAGCCTGCAAAGTAGCCGCAAGAACGATAAATCCTGATCCCGTAACTCCAACGGCGCCTTTAGAAGTAACCATCAAAATAATCAGTATGCTTATCTGCTGAATCAGTGTCAGCGGAACATCAACAGCTTGCGACAAAAATATAATTGAAAGCGCAAGATAGATATTTGTGCAGTCAAGATTGAACGAATAACCCGTAGGCAGCACAAGTCCCGTAACACCTTTATTGATGCCTGCCTGCTCCAGTCTTTTCATCAAAGGCGCCAATGCGCTCTCGCTTGAAGATGTAGCGAAAACTATCAGCACCTCTTTGTGGATATAATACATGAATTTAAAAATATTGATTTTGAAAAACATCAAAATAAGTCCCAAAACTCCAAATATAAATACCAAGCATGATAAAAGCATAACCAAGAGCAGTCCGCCCATATTGATAAGCGAAGCTATGCCGAATTTTCCTATCAAAAACGCCATTGCGCAAAAAGCGGCAACCGGACTGAACCACATGAAGAGTTTAAGTATAAAAAAGAAAAGATCCTGCACTTTTTCCAGAGGTTTTAATATTTTTTTCTTAAATCTTCCCGCAAATGCAGATATGAGTATCGCAAAAGTCAGCGCCATGACCAAAACCTGCAACGTCTTACTTTTGAAAAACGGCGTTATGGGATCGGGTATTATCCAGCCGCTTGTAACGCCGCATTTTTCCGCTTTAAGAGGATTTGCGGCAAAGCTTTTATAAACAAAATAGACGGCGCTGTCGGTTTCCACCCTGCTTTTTTTGAAGTTAAACGGTCCGCTTTCTGTGGCTATATAACTTACCGGCGCAGCGTTTTTCAATATATCTTTTACTTCGCTCCAAACGCCTATCTCTTTTACTTCGCCCGGACATGTCTGCGTAAATGCGCTCACGCCGGAAGCGTCAAGCGTAGTTACATCTACATTCATTCCTTTGCCCGGAGAGAGTATATTTCCCGACAAGATACCGATAGCAAGCGCAAATGTACTTACGATTTCAAAATAGATAAATGCTTTAAGTCCAATTGAGCCTACTTTTTTCAAACTCTCAAGCCCGACAATACCCAAAATTATAGTTAAAAAGATGATAGGTCCCACCAGCAATTTCAACATTTTTATAAAATAGTCTATGCCGTCTTTTATCACAAGCCTGCCGCCGACTTTAGGCGCATCCTGAATGATAACTTGATCTTTTTCAAGCTTTATGTTTTGATTTGTATCTTTTATAATGATGCGATCCGCATCTTGCGAGAGAATTAAACTTTTAAGCTTTTCTTGTAAAATATCGTTTCTCTCTTTGTCATTATCTTTTGCGGCGATAGAAAGCGTGAGGTTTTCGCCTTTTATGATAAATTGCCCGTTTTCTTTAACAACATTTTGATTTTCGCCTTTTATGATAAAGAGGTTTTGGGGTGAGAGAGCGGCTTCTATTTTGCCCGCTGTGGCAATATCCGGTCTGGCATATCCCAATATAATACCCGCCGTAATACCAAAAACTACCCAAAAAACTAAACTTTTAATAGTATATTTTTTCCAACTTTTAATTCTCTTCATAAAAATATCTCTCCTCGCCAATCATAATTTAAAATTTTTAAATAAAACTGTTCATTATAAAGAACAGAAACGACTTCTATATGACATCGCACTAAAAAAACATTTTTAAATGAAACGGGGTTACTTTTCGTAACAAAGAAGTAAATATAACGAAGGAGTAATCGTCTCCTCCGCTATATAAAAGTTAAAAACTGCTTAAAAGCCAAGCATATTAGGGAGCCATAAAGAGATGCCCGGTATATAAGTGATAAGTATAAGTCCTATAAATATCGTGATAGCCCAAGGAAGAGAGGCTACCACAACATCTTTGAGACTAAGTCCGGTTATTGCGCTTGCGACAAACAGATTTAGCCCCACAGGCGGCGTTACCATACCTATCTCCATATTTACTATCATGATAACGCCAAGATGTACAGGATCTATCCCTAATGCAATTGCGATAGGAAGCAGCAGCGGAGTTGTTATCATGACAACGGAAGAAGGTTCCATGAACTGTCCCATAATTAAAAGCATTATATTTACGATAATCAAAAATGTGATAGGTCCGACATTGGCATCTAAAATCATCTGTGTAATTTGATGAGGAATCGTCTGATCAGTCAAAAAGTGCGCGAAAATCATAGCGTTGGCGATAATAAAAAATATCATGGATGTTGTCATTGCCGAATCAAGCACAACTTTATATACATCTTTCAGTTTTATATCTTTGTATATGAAAAATGAGACGACAAAGGCATAAACAGCACACACAGCTCCGGCTTCGGTCGGCGTAAAGATACCGCCGTATATGCCGCCGATAACTATAACGATAATCAAAAGCGCCCAGAAAGCATCTTTAAAAGCTTTAAATCTCTCTTTAAAACTCAAAGGTTTAGTCCCTTTGAAACCAAGTTTTTTAGCGCCGAAAAAAGCAAATGCCATCAGCATGAAACTAAGCATAATGCCCGGAATTATACCCGCTATAAACAGTTTTCCTATTGACTGATCCGCCGTTACGCCGTAAACGATAAAAACAACCGAAGGCGGTATCAATATACCCAAACTTCCGCTTGTAGCAATCGTTCCTATCGCATATTTTGCAGGATATCCTGCCTCTTTTATCGCACCGTACATGACCGAACCGATAGCAACAACCGTTGCGGGAGACGAACCGCTGACAGCCGCAAATACCGTACAAGCAAATATCGCCGATATCGGAAGACCGCCGGGAAGATGTCCTACAAGCGATTTGGCAAAATTCACTATTCTTTGCGCTGCGCTGCCCTTGGAAAGAAACGAGCCTGCCAAAATAAACATCGGTATCGCCATAAGAGTATATGTATTAAGTCCGTCAAATGCATGCATTGTAAGACCCATAACATCCAAATCGGTAAATAATATAGCGGTTATTATGGTGCTTGCGCCAAGCGAAACGGATACGGGAACGCCGATAAGCATTAAACCGAACAGCAAGCCCATTAATGTAAGTATCATCATGGTTTCACCCTATTCTTTCACGGCAGAGTCGTGTACCAACTCATCTTCGCTTGTTTTTAATATTTCGTTAGCCGGTGTTTTTGCAAATTCGTACACTTTTTCGCCTGCCCTGAATGATGCGGCGGCAAATGAGAGCGGAAGAACTATCATGGGTATCCATATCGGCATATTCCATAAATCCGGACTTGTTTCGCCGAAACTTGCCGTAAGCAGCAAAATCTCACCTCCGTAATATGCCATAACCAGCAAAAACAGACATGAAAATGCGCTTGAAAATATAACAAATAGTTTTGCAATTTTAACGGGAAATGCGTGTAAAAGCAGAGTTACGGAGATGTGTATGCCTTTTTTAAATCCGTACGCCGCACCAAAAAGCGCAGACCAGATAAAAAGATAGTTTGTAAGTTCAAATGCCCACGGCAAACCGCCGTCAAATACGGAACAAGGATAATTGAAAAATATTCCCAATATTTTTCCTGCTATTGTCGTATTGTCGCCGGCAATCAAGCATATATTAGTCCAAACATATCGCAATACAACATTGATAAATGCCAGCAAAACACCCAAAACCATACCGCCTACCGCTATAGTTTTATTCATAGTAACTACAATCGTATCCACAAAATCAAATGCTTTTTTAAACATAAAATGCCTTCCAAAAAATTAAGGCATAAACTCAAAAAATGAACTTTATGCCTGTTTTAAACCGCCAACAAAGAATTATTTCGTTTCTATCGCCTCTTTTATCAAATCTTCGCCTATAACTTTATAAAACTGCGGATATATAACCTCCATAACTTTTCTCCAGTTAGCTTTTTGCTCTTCAGTCAAAGTATAAATTTTAAATTTGCCTTTAGAGTTTGCCTCATACTCTTTCAAAAGCTTTAAAATCTCTTCATCATCTTTTGCCGCTTCTTCGCGCTCATAGATAGTAGCCTCTCTCATGGCTTGCGTAACAAGCGGTTTCAAATCGTCGGGAAAGCCGTCCCAAAACTTTTTACTCATGATGACAAGATAGCCTAAATATCCATGGTCGCTTATCGTATAGCTTGATTGAACTTCATGAAACTTTGAGTTATAAAAATTTGCATACGGATTTTCAGCCGCATCTATAACGCCCTGCTGTAAAGCAGAATAGACTTCTGAAAACGGAAGTATTTGAGGATTGCCGCCTATAGCTTTAAACTGCGCTTCAAGCACTTTTGAACTCATGGAGCGAAACTTCTGCCCTTTAGCGTCGGCAGGCTCTACAATAGCTTTTCTACTGGAAGAGAAATTTTTAAATCCCGCATCCCAATACTCCATAGCAATAAAACCTTTCTCTTCTACTTTCTTTTTGAGTTTGTCTCCAACGCTGCCATCCATAACTTTGTATAAATGCTCTTTATCTCTGAATATAAACGGTAAATCAAACAACTGCATTTCAGGCGTTACTCTCGTAAAAACCGAAAGGCTCGGCATGGCAATCTGCACATTCCCCATTTGAAGTTTTCTCAAAACATCTTCATCTTTGCTTAACTGTGCGCTTGGAAAAACTTCTACTTTAACTTTGCCGCCAGTCAATTCTTCAACTCTTTTGGCAAAAAAATCGGCAGCCTTGCCTTTTGGCGTATTGGCATTAACAACATGCGAAACTTTGATAGTATATTCGGCCGCATTTGATATGGTTGCGGCAACAGCAACTCCCAGTAAAATTTTCAAAAAATCTCTCATTATTTCTCCTTATATGATGATGAAATTATTATATGTTCGGTTGTTAAAAAAACTGGTTAAATAGTTACGAATTTACCAAAATAGCATACTCACTGTTACCTTGCGAAACACAAAAATTTATATTTTCATAGTACAAAAGAGTGAAAACAACAGCAAATTAATGATAATGATATTTAAAATAATATTTCTAAAATATCCCTTTTTTTTCAGTAATCTCTCTACTTCAGGCGCTTCTATATTTTAATTTTAAAAAGTATAAATTTAAAAAACAGCGCACCAATGACAGTCGCTATAAGAGAGCTTATCATGATAGATAGTTTAGCCTCTTCCAAAAGCGTGCCGCCAAATGTCAGCGTTGCAATGAAAATAGACATTGTAAAGCCTATACCGCCCAAAAATCCTGCTCCTAATATATGAAGCCATGAAAGAGAGTCGGGCTTTTTTGCTACGCCGAACTTTTCTGATAAAAAGGTAAAAAGAAAAATGCCTGCGGGTTTTCCTGCGACAAGACCTATCATGATACCAAGCGTAATATTATTTAGCGCAAATTCTCCGCCGATCGCAACTCCCGCATTTGCAAACGCAAACAGAGGCATTATAAAATATGCGCTCAGAGGATTTAGTGCCCGTTCCATTTTGATTAGCGGACTGCTTGTCATATTATCAATCCTCAAAGGTATCATGAAGGCAAGTAAAACGCCCGATATCGTTGCATGTATGCCGCTATGACGTACAAAATACCACAAAATTATACCTGCAAAAACATATACAAAAATATTTTTCACGCCATATCTGTTGAGTATAAACAGTAAAATCATTGTTCCTGCCGCCGCAAAAAGATACGGTAAAATAACACCGCTTGAATAAAACAGGGCTATAACTACTATCGCTCCCAAATCATCAACAACAGCTAATGTTACCAAAAAGATTTTCAGCTCCAGCGGTACGCGTTTTCCAAGCAGCATCAAAATGCCAAGCGCAAAAGCTATATCGGTTGCCATTGGAATGCCGAAGCCATGCACATATTCTCCGCCGATATTAAAACTAAAATATATGCAAATCGGTATAATCATGCCGCCAAATGCCGCAATAATCGGAAAGGCCGCTTTTTTGGCAGATGCGAGATTGCCTATAATCATCTCTTTTTTTATTTCAAGTCCGATAGAGAGAAAAAATATCGCCATCAAAACATCATTCACCCACTCATGCATTGTCAAAGCCGCACTAAACTCTCCAAAAATAACTCCTAATGAACTTTCCCAAAATCCGTGATATATTTCGCTCACTCCCGCAATATTTGCAGCAATAAGAGCTAAAATAGTTGCGATCAAAAGCAGTATGCCGCCAAAACTTTCAAGCCGTATAAACTCTTTGATAAGATTTAATGCCTTTGTGCTTGCCGTTTGTAGTCGTCTTCTCATGATTATCACCTTTTGTTCGCTTTTTAAAAAATAGATAGTATCATATTTTTCAAATTCCTGCGCAAAACTCTCTTACCTCTTTATCTGCCAAAAATATTTCATTAAGATTTGCCGTTTGTATATTTTCAAACTTGCTTATAGCCTTTAACGCATAAGAGACTATATCGGTAAAAGATATTTGATTTTTTAAAAAAAGTTCTACCGCAACTTCATTTGCGGCATTTAGTACAACGCCCAGATGCGGCTTTTGAAGCAATATCTCGCGAAGCTGCCATGCAGGATAACGCTTCAAAGAGATAGCTTTAAATGTTATATTTTGTATCTCTAAAAGATTTACGGGCGAAAGTATCGGCTCGCCAACTTCGCCTAAAAGCGCAAACGCTATAGGCAGCTTCATGTCTGTTTTTGCCAAGTGCGCCGCAGTACTGCCGTCTGCAAAATCAACAAGCGCATGTACGATAGATTTTGTCTCTATAATCGCATCTATATTATCAAAATCAAATAACCACCGCGCTTCCAGCACTTCAAAAAGTTTGTTTATCATCGTAGCGCTGTCTATCGTTATCTTTTTGCCCATCTGCCAATTCGGGTGATTTAGCGCATCTTCTATTTTTGCATTTTTCATTTTATACAAAGGCGTATTGCGAAAAGCTCCTCCGCTCGCAGTCAGGATAAGTTTTTTCGGCTCTCTTCCGCCCAAAAGATACCAAAGCCCAAAATGTTCGCTGTCTATAGGAACAATGCGCTTTGTATCCAGAAGAGCGCCTGCGGTTACTAACGATTCTTTGTTGGCAAGCGCTATTTTATAGCCTTTTTCAAGAGCCTTTACGGTAGGAGCGAGTCCTGCAAATCCTACAAGCGCATTTACCAAAACCTCACCATCTTCATATGCGGCGTCTATCATCTCCAAAATACCGTTAAATCCGGCAAATACATTTTTATGATTTACTTCGCACTTTTTAGTTTCATCGCCTATTGCGACAAATTTCGGTGAAAATTCTTCTATTTGACGGTTTAAAAGTTCGGTATTTTTATTGGCGCACAAAGCGTTTACTTTGAGTCCAAACTTTTTGGCAATAAAAAGCGTATTGCGTCCGATAGAACCCGTAGAGCCTAAAAGTACCATTATTTAAGGGTTTTTAGCGCATCTTCTATCATTTTTATCGTGGAAGCAGTATCGGCGCTAATCTCAACAGGAGTGCCAAAAAGACTCAAGAGTACAACCATAATAACCGCTCCAAACAGATATCCGTCGGCTCTATCAAGCATTCCGCCATGACCGGGCAAAATAGTACCGCTATCTTTCACGCCCGCCATTCTTTTCAAATAACTCTCAAACAGATCTCCAAAAATAGATGCCGCCGATACAAGAATGGAGATAAACAGCGCCACTAAAAAGTCAATATCTATGATAATCCCAACTATCACGCCAAATATAACGCCCGCAACCAATCCGGAATAAACGCCTTCCCAAGTTTTTTTAGGAGATACGGGAGAAAATGGCGTTGAGCCTATCATTTTGCCTGCATAAAATGCCGCTATATCAGTAGCGCATACAATAAATACAAGCCATACAAGATATCTCATGCCAAAATCCTGCGGCAGAGAAAGCACAAAAAGCATCGGCGCAAGCGGATACATGAGCGGAAAGAGTGATTTGTAATCTATATTATTTTTAAATGCCATAGAACTTATAGCCAATACTAAAAGTCCGAAAACAAGCATCTGCGGGTATGAACAAAAATAAGCCAATATCCATGCAGCGACGGCATAAATATATATCATAACAGGCTCTTCAATTTTTAATATTTTTACCATCTCATAAAGCGCTATGCCTGCTATACAGCCAAGTATCATCCATGTAACGAAAGCCCAATTAAGCCAAACTATAAATATGGCAGCGGCAGCCAAAATCAACCCTGTAATAAGCCGCTCTTGGTAAGTAAAAATATTGATATTCATGTTATATCCTTTTTTAACTCTTATCATATCAAACTTGCGCTTGAGTTTTGCCTAAAATAGTATTTTAAGATTTTAAAATGGAGATGGTTTTGAAGTCCGTATATGTTACATGAGCGCCGTTTATGATTTTTACATTGCGGCGCGGCGTATAATCCACTTCATATACTCCCGCATTTAAACCGCTGAAATTCACGCAAAGTCTTGCGCAAAACTCAAACGCTTTTGCAGAAACGCTGTTTTTATCGGTTTTTAGTAATACATGAGCAGAGGCAATATTTTTTACATGAAACCATATGTCATTTTTTTTGGCTGATTTTAAGATCTGCTCATTACCGCGCTCATTTTTGCCGACTATTACTTTATATCCCTCTACAAAAAATGTGCAAAATGCATCGCTTGCTTCCTCTTTTTTGACTGCCGCTTTACGCTTTGGCAACAATATCTCAGCCTCTTCTTTGCTTTTTGCTTCGGCAAGCGCATCCGCCAACCGTTTTATAAAGTCTATTTTTTCGGTTAAATTTTGCCGTTCTTTATGGAGCGATTTTGCTCTTTGCTTTAGCTTTTTTGCTCTGCTGAAAAGATTGTCTATCGTCTCTTGCACTTTTCCATCAAGCGCAATTCTATAATCTTGACCGTCAGCGTCCGTCAATTCGCACTCTTTCGCATAATCTTTTAAATTATATCTATATGTCATTAGCAGCTCTGCTTTTTTACTCTCATGCAGCGCCGTTTTTTGCAAATCGTTTTCATCCCCTAACGCATCAACTGTTTTTTGCAATCTATCTATTTTTTTATTTAAAAAAGCTTTTTTTATTGTTTTAAAACTCTCCAATTCTCTATGCTGCATTTTTTCGTAAGAAGCATACAAAAAAGCTTCTACATTATCTATTGTTATCGGCTGTTCTTTTATCGTAAACGGGGGCAGCGGAAGAAGTTTTTCGCCTCTCTTTACCGTTCTGTGCGAGATATTTTCGTCTATATGTCGCAGCGCTTCCGCTACCGTTTCATTTTCGTCTAAAATAATTGCATTTGCATGTTTGCCTGTAAATTCCAGACGAAGTGATGAAGCGGTCGTTTTGTAACTGTTTTTTTGTAAAACTTTTATTATTATCACGCGGTCGTTGGGACTTATCTCTATAGCGCTGATGACCGCATTTGTAAATCTCTTTGCCAAAAGTATATCAAAAGGCGCACAATAACGCTTTGAAGCGTAAAAATATGAACATGTAAAGAGTGAAGATGCGCCTCTTTTCATATTCGCATAAAGTATAAAAGTTTGAAAATCTATTTTTAAAATATTATCTTCTGCTCTTGAGATAGAGCTTATGTGTTTGAAACTTTGTAAAAATCTGACACATTCTGATAATTCATAATAGTTCATGGCGGCAAAATTAAATCAGGACGGACAAGTTAGCTTTTATTCGCCGCCGATATCATCCATATCGCCTTGACCCTCGTCTATATCCCGCAAAATTTGGGATTGTCTGACAGTCTGTGCGCCTGTAAGTCTTGCCTGTATCTCTTCAATGATTCTCTTTTTTTCGTCAAATGGCAAATCAGAAATTTTAACTTGGTCTAATAAGTTTCTTAATTCGTGAGGTGTCCTGTTTTCAAGATTTATCGCCATTCACACTCCTTTGTAAAAAAAATTTGTTGCATTATATTAGAGATTTGAAAATAAAGCAACACTTTCTTACCATTTTGCGCAAATACTTTAAAAATAGAGCTCTTTTGCTATTTTTTATGTAACCTTTTGAAACATTGATTAGTATAAATTTATTACAAAATTTTAAGAATTTATAACAATTTTTCTATATTATCTCTATTTACAAACTTTAAAAATACTAAAAAATTAATAATAATACAATCTCACAAAGAGAGGTTTTCATAAATCATTGGGTTAAATTTGGATATGCGCTATTTTTTAAGCTTTGCGGTTGCTTTATATAACACATGCAGATTATCAAAATGCGTTAAAATTTGCATGCTATTAATTTTAAAACTTTAAATACAAAATAGAATTTATCTGTTTTAGCTCTTCCTCAACTCTCACGACTATTTAAAACGCAATGAAGTGAAAAGTAATTTGATTTTGATATAAGAGTTTTAAAAAGTGATTTGAAAGTATAAAATGTGAAAATGTAAGAAGTTAAGAATATTGAAATGATTTTTTATTTTTGGGAGTATTTTAACTTACGAAGCCGGCAGCGACCTACATTCCCACTCTAGTAAAGAGCAGTATCATCGGCGATGAGTTGCTTAGCTTCCTGGTTCGGTATGGGACAGGGCGTTTCCAACTCTCAATAGCCAC
>JAISXY010000075.1 GCA_031270285.1 Campylobacteraceae bacterium | reverse complement strand
TTTATCGCCTCTTCATTCAAAAAATCCGCATGTACGGTCGTACGCACTTCAAACGGCACGATGTTAGTTTGTAAAATTTGCAAAGACTCTATAAATGCATCGTAAAAATTTGAAAGCGTAACGGTTTTGAAAAGAGTTTTTGATGATTTAAAGTCAAGCGATACAAAATCCAGCAGGGCGTTTTTCAAAAGCAGGCTCAAAACCTGCGGTTTGCTGCCGTTCGTATCAAGTTTTATCTTAAATCCAAGCTCTTTTATACTGCGACAAAGCTCTGGAAGCAACGAATACAAAGTACATTCGCCGCCGCTTAAGACTACTCCTTCAAGATGATCAGTTCTTTTACGCAAAAAATCCAAAAGTTCATCAGTGCCGATGCTCCCCTCGCCCAAAACTATGTGCGGATTGTAGCAGTAGGAGCAGCGCATATTGCACCCCGCAAACCAGACAATACATGCCAGATGGTCAGGGAAATCCAGCATTGTAAAGGGGGTTATATCAAAAATGGGTTTGGTATTTTTTACCAATAACGGCAGCTTTGTCTTTTAATGAAATGCGCTAACCGCAGCATTTTTCGGTAAATTTTACACGCTCTTTGTGTTCGCCTTTTTTTCCCAGATTGAAACTCTCAATAGGACGGTGATAACCCATGACTCTCGTGTAAACCATGCATTTTGTACGTTTGTGGGCTAACTCTTTAGCTAATTTTTCGCTCATCATTTGACTCTCCTTGTTCTTCTTGATACTGTTTTAAAATCTCTTCATCGCATTTGGGACAATACTCATGCTCTCCCGCCAGATAGCCGTGTTTTTCGCAAATAGAAAAGACGGGCGTTACCGTAATGTAGGGCAATTTGTAGTTTGTTATGACATTTTTTACAAGTTTTCTGCAAGCCTCAACCGAACTTATGCGCTCTCTCATGTAAAGATGCAAAACCGTTCCGCCTGTGTAGAGGCATTGAAGCCCGTCCTGTCTGTCAAGAGCTTCAAACAGATCGTCCGTGAAATTTGCAGGCAGTTGCGAAGAGTTTGTGTAGTAAATATTCTCTCCGTCGCCTGATTGTATAATGTCGGGGTAGCGTTTTTTATCCTCTTTGGCAAAACGGTAAGTCGTACCCTCGGCAGGAGTTGCTTCAAGATTGTAGAGATTGCCGCTGCTCTCTTGATAGTGCGTCATTTTCTCACGAATAAAATTTAATATTTCCGTAGCTATATCTTCGCCTCTTTTATCCGTTATGCCGTATTCGCCGTTTGTATAATTTAAAATCATCTCGTTTATGCCGTTTACGCCGATAGTTGAGAAGTGGTTGTTAAATCCTTTTAAGTATCTTTTCGTGTAAGGATACAACCCCCGCTCATACATCTCTTGTACAAAAACGCGCTTTTTTTCCAATGCGGATTTTGCCATATCAAGCAATTTTTCAAGCTCGGTATAGAGTTTTTGTTTATCGCCTTTATAAAGATAGCCGAGTCTTGCCATGTTGATCGTAACCACGCCGATACTTCCTGTCATCTCCGCACTTCCGAACAGTCCGCCGCCTCGTTTTAAAAGCTCTCTCAAATCAAGCTGCAAGCGGCAGCACATACTTCTTACATGTCCTGGTTTATACGCTTTATCGTTTGGAACGAGATTGCCTTTTTCATCTCTGACATACTGGCTTCCTATAAAGTTTTGAAAGTAGCTTGAGCCGATTTTAGCGGTATTTTCAAACAAAATATCAGTATTTTCTCCGTACCAGTCAAAATCTTCCGTAATATTTACCGTTGGTATCGGAAATGTGAAAGGCTGCCCGTTTTTATCGCCTTCGGTCATCACTTCATAATATGCGCGGTTGATGAGATTCATCTCATGCTGAAAATGTTTGTATGTCAAATCTTCAAGCAAATCCGCACCGCGCTCTTTTGCCTTTGATTCCAACTGCTCGTCCGTTATGCCTTTGAAAAGGTGCAAATCATTTGATGTTGGATACTGATCTTTCAAATCCTGCGGCACAACCCAATCTATAGTGATATTGGTAAACGGACTTTGTCCCCAGCGGGCAGGGACATTTAAGTTGTAAACAAAGCTTCTTACGGCCTTTTTTATCTCTTTAAAATTTATATTGTCTTTAAAAACATACGGCGCAAGATAAGTATCAAACGAACTGAACGCCTGTGCGCCAGCCCATTCTGCTTGTAAAATACCCAAAAAGTTTGCCATTTGTCCCAAAGCTTCTCTGAAATGCTTAGGCGCTCTGCTCTCTACGCGTCCCCTGACGCCGTTAAATCCTTCATTCAAAAGATTTCTAAGACTCCATCCTGCGCAGTAAGCAGTCAGGCAGTCTAAATCATGAATATGATAATCGCCGTTTCTGTGAGCCTGCCCTTCCTCTTTTGAGTAAATCTTATCAAGCCAGTAGTTAGCGATGACTTTACCTGCGGTGTTATTGATGAGTCCCGCATTTGAGTATCCTGTGTTTGAGTTGGCTTTTATACGCCAGTCATTGCCGTTTATATACTCTTCTATAGTTTGCGTGGAGTTTATAAAGGTCGTATCTTCATTTAGTCCGAAAATATGCTCGCGCTGCATTTTGTGCGTATGTCGGTATATCATGAAAGAGCGCATTACATCAAAATATCGCGCGCGGTACAACTCCTGCTCTATCATGTCCTGAATATCTTCAACAGCCGCAATACGCTTTGTCTTTAAACGCTCCATGAGATTTAAAAAGACATTATGGTCGTAAGTTACATTTTCGCTTTTAAAAGCTTTTCGTACAGCGTCTTCTATCTTGTAAGGGAGAAACTCTTGCGTAATTCCATTGCGTTTAAGTATTGTTGTAAGCATAAAGAACCTTTTGTTTTTTGTGAAGCTTTTAAATTTGAAAATTATACACTAAAGAGCTAAAACAGTGCTAAAAAATTAGTTTATAAATACTTAAAATGTTATTATTATTTTATCTCTAATATTTCGCGGATTAACAACTGCGGCGTGATAAGTCCTCTAAAGCTGTTTTTTGAAATGGTAAATAGTATATCTATCGTATCCCCGCTTTTAATCTCCTGCTTGAAATTATAGTAGAGCGCTTCCATTGTTTTGCCGCTATGCTGCAGAATAAATTTTTTGTGCCGTCCGTCTTTGCCTATCGGTTTGTCTATTTTGACTTTTATATCGCGTAAAATAAATGTCGGCTTGGGATTTTTTTGTCCGTAAGGTTCATAATCGTCTAAAATCTCCAGCAATTCAAAATCTATCTCTTCGGGATCTATTTCACCAAGACTCTCGTCGCTTAAAACAGTTTCATTCAGACACAGCTCTTTTGCGCTTTCGTTTATCCGCTTTTTAAACGGTCCCAAATTGTCCCTTAAAAGCAAAGCGCCTGCCGCACCAAAATGCCCGCCGAATCCAAGCAGTAAATCCGCCTGTTTAGATATGAGAGATAATATATCTACGCCTGCTATACTTCTTGCGCTTCCTTTGGCTTCTTTATCTTTTAATGAAAATACGATGGAGGGTTTTTTAAATCTTTTAGCAAGTCTTGAAGCAACTATGCCTATAACTCCCTCATGCCACTCTTCGCCCCACACAACTATAAGAGCGTCATTTTCATCTACAAGTTTTAAGGAAGTTTCAAGAAGCAGCTTTTCCTCCTCTTTTCTGCGCTCGTTTATCTCTATTATCTCATGCAGTCTTGCGAGAGCCTCTTTTTTGGATTTGGAGCGTAAAAATCCATATGAAAACAGAGCATCTTCCATGCGTCCCGAACTGTTTAATAAGGGGGAGATTAGAAACGATATATCATCGCCGTCAAAACGCTCTTTTCTAAAAATTTCACGGATTGCCACAAAAGCCGGGCGTACTGAACTGTTTAGCAGTTTAAGTCCGCGCTTCACCATAATGCGGTTTATATCTTTCAAATCCATCATGTCGGCAATAATCGCAACACAAAGCAGATCCATAAATTTCCCAAGATCGTATTCGTACCCGCAAACATCTTTTATCGCAGCAGCTAAATACCATGCGACCTGCGCGCCGCATATTTCGCTGTTTGGAAAATGACAGTCCCGCTGTTTTGGATTTACCACAGCAAAAGCGTTTGGAAGTATAGGCGGCGGAGTATGATGGTCGGTTATGATAAGATCTATTCCTTTTTGTCTGCAAAAATCTGCGGCAGCAAGGGCGGAAATGCCATTATCTACCGTAATAACCACATCGGCATTGATGCGCTCAACTATAGCGGGATTCAGTCCGTATCCGTCAGAAAAACGGTTTGGTATCTCTATATCATAATCTATGCCAAAATCATCAAAAAATTCCGATAATATCACTGACGAGACAACTCCGTCCACATCATAATCGCCCACTATGACGATTTTTTCTTCTTTTTCTATCGCCTCTTTTATGCGATCAGCCGCTTTTTGCATATCTTTAAATGTAAATGGAGAAGGAATAAGCGAGAGTTTCGTATGATAATCTCCTTCAAAGCGTTTTTGCAGTATCTCTTTGATCATCTCTTTGCTAAGTTTAGTCATAATGCACCTGCTTTTTTACGCTTTTGTTCTCATGTCTGCTTAAAAATCTTAATTTATCGCTGTTTTTATAACTCATTTTTATGCTTAATAGAGGCTTCTACAAATGCCAAAATTACTTTATTCGGATTTGTAAGGCGCGAGGTAAATTCGGGGTGAAACTGTACGCCTAAAAACCATGGGTGATTTTTCAACTCCATCGCCTCTATAAGCCCATCGCTCTCGCCTGAAACGATAAATCCTCTCTCTTCGGCTTTTTGCCTGTATTTAGGATTGGCTTCATAGCGGTGGCGGTGGCGTTCTTTTATATGCTCTTTGTCATGATAAATCTTTCTTAAAAGCGATTCCGATTTGGTGTTGCATTTATAAGAACCAAGTCTCATGGTGCCGCCGAGCGGGCTTTGAAATGTTCTCACCTGCTTCAATCCGGAACTGTCGTTAAATTCGTCTATCAGATAAATAATCGGGTTTTTGCAATTTTGGTCAAACTCTGTAGAGTTGGCGTCTTCTATATTAAGAACATTGCGGCAAAACTCTATTAAAGCCAGTTGCATGCCAAGACAGATGCCAAGATATGGGATTTTGTTTTCTCTTGCGTATTTTATGGCGCGCATTTTACCCTCAATGCCTCTTGCGCCAAAACCGCCCGGCACCAAAATGCCATCCACATCGTTTAAAATCTTTTCCGCACTCTCCTCTTCTATGGATTCGCTGTCTATCCATTTCAGGTTTATCTTGGCGTCCGCATTTGCTCCCGCATGGATAAAAGACTCCGTTAAAGATTTATACGACTCTTTTAAGTCCAGATATTTACCTACAAACGCTATACTGACTTCATCTTTGGGCGCAATAACTCTTTTTACCAGAGTATTCCAAACCTCCATGTCGGGCTCTTTTTTGACAATATCCAAAGTATCCGTTATCGGCGTTAAGATATCCTGTTTCAAAAAGTTCAAAGGCACTTGATAGATAGTGGGAGCATCCACGGACTCTATTATGCTGTTTTTATCCACGCCGCATGAAAATGCAAGTTTGTTTTTAAGCTCTTTTGGAAGCGGCATCTCTGTACGGCAAATAAGCATATCGGGCGTGATACCAATACGTCTTAACTCTTGAACTGAGTGTTGCGTGGGTTTTGTTTTAAGCTCTCCAGCCACCTTGATATACGGGATAAGCGTCAGATGAATATTGTAAGCTCTCTTTCTGCCGACTTCATTTCTTAAAGCTCTTATCGCTTCCAAAAACGGCAATCCTTCTATATCGCCCACCGTACCGCCAATCTCCACGATAAGCATATCTTTGCCATTGCCCGCTTTTTTGATGCGCTCTACTATCTCCCCCACTATATGCGGGATAACCTGTATAGTTTTGCCAAGATAATCCCCGCGTCTCTCTTTTTCTATAACGCTCGAATAAACTCTGCCTGTGGTGAAGTTATTTACCTGCGAGAGATTTTCATCCAAAAACCGCTCATAATGCCCCAAATCCAAGTCCGTTTCAGCTCCATCATCTGTTACGAACACTTCTCCATGTTCCAAAGGACTCATGGTCCCAGGGTCCACATTGATGTAAGGGTCAGCTTTTAATATACTCACTTTAAGCCCTATGTGCTTCAGCAATGTAGCCAAACTCGCCGCTGCAATACCTTTACCTAACGAGCTTAAAACTCCTCCTGTTACAAATATATATTTTGTCTCTTGCGTCATAAAATTTCCTAATTTTTTTTAATAGCAAAATTATATCTAAGTAAAAGTTATTATGATATAAAGTTTTTTAACTTTTTGGCTATAATTGTCCTTAAATTATCTTTTTTAAGGAACGGTTATGCAGATAAAACTATCTCGTTTATTATTGGTATTTATCATAACAGGTGCGGCATTGGATGCCGATATAGTAGCGCAACTGCCCATAAAAAAGGTATCGCTGTTTTCTTCCGGCGTGGGTTATTTTGAGCGTAGCGGAGAACTTCAAGGCTCTGTCAAACTTCTGCTGCCGTTTGAAACTGCTGCCATAAATGATGCATTAAAGTCGCTTATAGTCTATGATCCGGCATCCGATGCGCCTTTAGTTAGTTACGCATCTGAAGATTTGCAAAAAACGCTGTCCGAACTTAAGATAAACCTCTCGGGCAATCCAAGCATTACACAAATCTTACACTCTTTAAAAGGCGCCGAGTTAGAGATATATGCGCCCGATAAAATCGTCGGCAAAATCATAGGCACGCAGGTAAACAGAGAGAAAAACTATGACGAATTGTCTCTTCTTGTTAATAACAATATACATGTTGTACCTTTAAACAATGTAACTTCATATAAGTTTACAGATGCTAAAATATCGCAGGATTTGACGCTCGCTCTGGATACCATACTAAATCACAGACAAAATGTTAAAAACCTCTACCTTTATCTGCCCTCTTCCAAAAAACGCAACGTCTCCATCAGTTACGTTATACCTGCACCCGTCTGGAAATCAACCTACAGGCTTGATTTGTCAAATGCCAGACCGTTTTTGCAAGGATGGGCGATAGTAGACAATGCGGGAGATTCGGATTGGGAAAATGTAGAGCTTTCGCTTATAGTAGGACGACCCGTATCTTTTACACAACCTTTATACACTCCGTACTTTTTAAACCGCCCGTCTTTGCCTCTGTCCATAGCGGGATTTGCCGAAGCAAAAACCTATGAAAGCGGCTTTCAATCATCCAAGCAGGCACAAAATAAGGTAGCATACAAAACAATGGCGCTGGCAGAGGCTGCCGCTGCGCCAACAATGGATGCGGATTATGCGCTCTCAAATGTAGATTATGATACTCCCGAGTCCAAAAGTGCGGGAGAACAGTTTGTTTTTACGCTCAAAAATCCTGTTGTTTTAAAACACAAAGAGAGTGCGATGCTGCCATTTGTACAAAGCAACTTAAAAGCACGTAAAGTATCTATCTTTACACACATTCCGCAAGGTGTAAGCGTCAATCCATCTCTTGGTGCAGAACTTACAAATGACTTAGGACTTAAACTGCCCGCGGGTCCGATAGCCGTATATGAGGGCGGTACTTTTGCGGGCGATGCGCTGATAGAATTTTTCGGGGAAAATGAAAAAAGATTTATCTCGTACGGCGATGATTTGGCAGTAAAAGGCACTGTTGCATACTCTTCAAAATCTCGCTTTGACAGCGTCAAAATCTCAAAAGGCGTTATGACAATAACCGAAAAAATGGTTTATGAAAAAGTTTATACGCTAAAAAACAGCGATAAAAAGAGTAGAGATATTATACTGGAGCATCCGTTTACAGCCGATGCAAATTTGATAACGCCCGCCAAATACGCAGAAAAAACGAGTTCGGCTTATCGGTTTGAATTTACTCTGCCACCCAATAGAGAGTTAAAATACAGCGTCAAAGAAGAGAGACCCATTCAAAATACAATCCTCATAGCACAGATGGATTATACGGTTATAGCGGCATTTTCTACCAATAAAGATTTTCCATCTTCCGTGAAAAATGTGCTCAAAGAGGCGGCAAAACTTATGAATACCGTTACGGCCGAAAAAGGCAAATTAAGCAATGCGCAAAATGCGCTTGCGGAGAGCATCAGCGAACAGGGAAGAATACGCCAAAATATAACGGCTGTCGGCAACGGTTCGCCGCAAGGACAGGAGTATATCAAAAGATTGACCGCGCTTGATGTGGAGATAGATAAGATTAACGCTGATATGGACAAGATTGAAAAGAGTCTGCAAAAAGCACACAAAGCGTTTGATGATTATGTGGCAAATTTGGATATCTGATTTTGTGTAGCATTTGTGTATGAAATTTGCAAAATCGAGCAAAAACGGCAGGAATAATAAAGTTGTGTCTATTTATTCCTGCACTATTTCCGTCATTTTCGTGCAAACGGGTATCTAAAAAAACCTTCCGAATACTGCTTGATTTGCGACAATTAACACAAAAGTACAATCTTAAATGTTTGTGCCAAAAACAAGCAAGGGAGTCTTACCCAACCCTTGCCGTTTATGCAATACCAAATCAAAAATCAGAAACAAAGCCCAGCATAACCCTTCTGCTGTTTATAAATTTCCCGTGCGTATCGTTGGTAATCTCTTTATTAAATACATTATACAAACCTGCATTTATCCTCATATCATTTTTAAGTTTGTAAATTACGCCGATATCGCTTAAGTCATAGCT
>JAISXY010000074.1 GCA_031270285.1 Campylobacteraceae bacterium | reverse complement strand
CTGTTGCCTCTTTTTTTAAAATAGTCGTTCAAATCTGCCGGCATATCTTCTCCTTTTTTAATTTATGTATGTCAAAAAGTGCTTAAATGATGCGTCTTTTCCGTACACAACATCAAAATAAGCATCTTGCAGTTTTTTAGTAATCTCGCCTCGTTTACCGTCTCCTATAACTCTTCCGTCAACATTGTTTATAGGTGTAACTTCAGCCGCCGTTCCCGTAAAAAACGCTTCATCGGCTATATAAACCTCGTCTCTTGTTACGCGTTTTCTGATGATCTCTACCCTAAGTTTTTCAGCTATTTGGATGACGGTATCTTGCGTTATACTCTCCAAAGAGTTATCATTTGGAGGAGTTATAAGTTTGCCGTCTCTTACGATAAAGAAACATTCCCCGCTGCCTTCTGCTATAAAACCATCATCATCAAGCATCAAAGCCTCTTCATACCCTGCGTCCAACGCTTCGTATTTTGCCATTTGCGAATTTAGATAGTTTGCCGCCGCTTTGGCTTTGCCCATCATGGATTTGACGGAGTTTCTCGTAAAAGAGGAGATTTTAACCTTTATACCGTTAGCAAGTCCCTCGTCTCCAAGATAAGCGCCCCATTCCCATGAAGCTATGGCTGTCTGCACAGGCGCTTCTCTGTGATTTACGCCCATGACGCCGTAACCTAAAAATATGATAGGTCTTATATATACGTTTCCATTGTAAGTGTTGGCTTTCAAAAGCTCTATCTGCGCATTTTCCAACTCTTTTTGTGTGTATTTGACATTGATAGCAACCGTTTTTGCCGAATTTAAAAGTCTTTTCGTGTGATCTTGCAGACGAAAAATTGCCAAACCTTTGTCTGTTTTATAAGCTCTTGTGCCTTCAAAAACACCATTTCCATAATGAAGCGTATGTGTTAATACATGAACTTTTGCTTCACCCCATGGAATCAATTTACCGTCAAACCATATAAATTTAGACTCTACTAAAGCCATAGTCTTGCCTTTTGAGTAATTTTTGATAAATTTTAATGTTATCTAAAAAAAGTTTAAAGGCAGGTTTAAAAGAGTTTTTGCATGCAAGATAAATTGTACTTTTACAAAAAGCGGCAAGTTTTATAAATGTTACTATTTTAACTTTGCTTGGATATAATTACCTGCTAAAAGGAGAAAAAATGCCGTATGTAAATATAAAAATCACTAAAGAAGGCGCTACAAAAGAGCAAAAAGCAGCCCTTATAAAAGGCGTAACGGATTTGCTGGCGAACATACTTGGCAAAAATCCTAAAACTACTGTTGTAACGATAGATGAAGTAGATACGGACAATTGGGGTATAGGCGGCGAGAGTATCACTGTGATAAGAGCAAAATCGTCAAAAGTTTTAAATAATTAAGGAGAAAAAGATGTCAGTAGAAGTTGGAAAACAAGCGCCGCAATTTTCGCTTAAAAATCAGGATGGTATAGAGATAAGTTTGAAAGATTTGAAAGGCAAATGGGTAGTTTTATATTTTTATCCGAAAGACAATACGCCCGGATGCACAACGGAAGCTTGTGAATTTAGTGCGGCTTTACCTGATTTTAAAGAGTTGGACGCTGTTGTGCTTGGAGTAAGTCCGGATAGCGTAAAATCTCATCAAAATTTTATTGCCAAGCAAAATATCACTTTTACGCTTCTGTCCGACGAGGAAAAAGAGACGGCAAAAGCTTATGATGTCTGGAAGCTCAAAAAAAATTACGGCAAAGAGTACATGGGCGTGGAGCGTTCTACTTTTTTGATTGATCCTGATGGGAAAATCGCTAAAATCTGGCGAAAAGTGAGCGTAAAAGGACATAGCGATGAAGTCAAAGCGGCTTTGGGGGCTTCGCTATCATAATAAGCTGCTATCAATAAAAGAGATTAAATGTTAGTTCACATCTGCTGTTCGGTGGACAGCCACTATTTTTTGAAAAAACTGCATGAAAGTTTGCCTCATGAGAAGATAACAGGCTTTTTTTATAATCCCAATATTCATCCTTACGAAGAGTACAAACTGCGGCTTTTAGACGCACGAAGAAGTTGTAAAAAATATGATATTGAGCTGATTGAGGGAGAGTATGACCTTGAAGGCTGGCTTCAAACCGTAAAAGGACTTGAGTGTGAAAAAGAGAGAGGCAAAAGATGTGAAGTCTGTTTTGAGACAAGACTTGAAGTTACGGCGAAAAAAGCTAAAGAGATTGGAGAAAAAAGTATCACGACCACACTTCTCATGAGCCCTAAAAAATCTTTTGAACAGTTAAAAGAGGCGTCGGAAAAAGTAGCTTTTGCGCATAATTTGGAAGTCTTATGTTTTGACTTTAGAAAAGGTGGCGGAACGCAGGCACAGTTTGAATTGGCGCGTACAGACAGATTGTATCGTCAAAATTATTGCGGTTGCATGTATGCGCTTTTACAGCAAAGAGAGGCGCAAAAAAGAGTTGCGAGCGAACTTTTAAATCCCATAGGAAAAGAGATTTTGCAAGGCTCTATCGCCGAGCGAACAGAGTTGTATAAAAAAGTTTGCCGGTGCGAAGATAACGCCAAAAAGTTTAAAATAGAAAAAGAGAGATTTAGAAACTATCGGCTGTTGTGGGGATTGGTATCGCAAGATTTAAAAAATGTTCACAGCTATTTTATAGGAAAATATGAATTTGACGATAAGCCTTTAAAAGTTGAAATCACAGAGATAAAAGACGGTTTTGGCTTTACCCGAAACTATACGCTGTTTTTGAGTCTGGAGCGTTTTAATAAAATAATCGGAAAAGATTACAAAAGCGTGAAAGATTTGGTTTATAATCCTATAACATTGCAGGAACATTCATACATAGAGTACAGGCTATTTGAGTATTCACCCATTATTGTGCTTGACAAGATAGAAAAAACAACTTACAAAATAGAGGCAAAATCAGTAAATTACGAAGATGTTAGAGAAGTTTTAGCAATACTTTGATAAAATTCAAAGACTTTTATAATAAAGGTTTGATATGATAAATGTTAGAGAAGTTCAAGAGATACTCCCTCATAGATTTCCATTTTTGCTTATAGATAGAGTTGTTGAGTTAGAGTCGGGCGTTTCAATCAAAGCCTATAAAAATGTAACTATAGGCGAACAGATATTTCAGGGACATTTTCCCGATCACCCGATATATCCCGGCGTCATGATCATAGAAGGTATGGCGCAGGCAGGCGGCGTTTTAGCGTTTAAGAGTATGTGTTCGGAAACGCAAAAGAGCGTACAAAATAAAGTAGTCTATTTCATGAGCATAGATCATGCTAAATTTAGAATTCCCGTAACACCTGGCGACAGACTGGAGTACAGGCTTGTCGTTTTAAAACATAAGGGCAATATTTGGGTTTTGGACGGCAAAGCGTATGTGGATGAGAAACTTGTCGCAGAAGCTGAACTTAAAGCCATGATAGTGGATAAATAGATGAATAAAATTCATGCAACGGCAATCGTAGAAAAGGGCGCTTTTTTGGGCGAAAATGTAACGATAGAAGCGCATGCTTTTATATCGGGCAAAAGTAAAATCGGCAGCAACAGCGAAATAAGACAAGGCGCGCAAGTGTTAGGCAACTCCGTCATAGGCGAAAGAGTAAGAATATATCCATATGCAATTATTGGCGGCGACCCGCAGGATATCTCATTTAAAATAGGCGAAATATCAGCTGTTATTGTCGGCGACGATACTACCGTTAGAGAATTTGTAACAATAAACGGCGGTTCTCAAAAGGGCGATTTTATTACTCGTATCGGGAAAAACTGTTTTATTATGAATTTTTGTCATATTGCTCATGATTGCACTGTCGGCGATAATGTTATTTTGGCAAATTCAGTTACTTTAGCGGGACATGTAGAGGTAGGTTCGGATACTGTTATAGGCGGACTTACTCCCGTACATCAATTTGTAAAAATAGGAGAGGGATCCATGATAGGCGGAGCAAGCGCATTGTCTCAAGATATACCGCCTTTTTGTTTAGCGGAAGGCAACCGCGCCTATCTTAGAGGATTAAATATCGTAGGACTTAGAAGAAGAGAGACAAAAGAGAATATAAACGCCCTAAACAGCGCATATAAAAAACTCTTTAAAAGCGCTTATCCTCTGCGCCAAAGTGCGGAAGAGCTGTTAAATACGACCACAAATGAAAAAGTGCGCCTCATGTGCGAATTTGTTTTAAACACAAAGCGAGGAATACCATACGAAAGAGCAAATAATGAAAACGTGTAATTTTTGCGGAGAAGAGTATGAGAATGAAAAATTATTGGCCGCAATGGTCGGACCGCATGTTTATATATGCGAGGGATGCGCTGCTGCGGCGGTAAAAATCTTTTCAGGCGATTTAAATGAGGATATAAAAGGTGTATTGTCCGATAAAAAGCTTTTGACGCCGAAAGAGTTAAAAAAAGTTTTGGACGATTTTGTTATAGGGCAGGAATATGCAAAAAGAGTCTTTTCCGTCGGCGTTTATAACCATTATAAACGCATTTTTAAGCAGAACATGAAAGATAATGATACGGAAATTTCAAAATCCAATATTTTGCTGATAGGTCCGACAGGCAGCGGTAAAACGCTCATGGCGCAGACTTTGGCTAAAGTTTTAGATGTTCCTATAGCTATATGCGACGCTACAAGTCTTACAGAAGCGGGATATGTGGGGGAAGATGTAGAAAATATTTTAACCAGATTGATGCAGGCTGCCGACGGGGATTTGGAAAAATGCAGACAGGGCATTGTTTTTATAGACGAGATTGATAAAATTGCCCGCATGAGCGAGAACCGTTCCATCACGCGCGATGTTTCGGGAGAGGGCGTACAACAGGCGCTTTTAAAAATCATAGAAGGCAGCGTTGTAAATATTCCTCCGAAAGGCGGACGAAAACATCCGAATCAAGAGTTTATACAGATAGATACGACAAATATACTTTTTGTATGCGGAGGAGCTTTTGACGGACTTGAAGAGATAATTAAACGGCGCGTGGGTAAAAATATTTTAGGTTTTAATCAAGAAAAACACACTAAAAGTGAAGATGCGGAACTTTTAAGCTTGTTAGAACCTGATGATTTGATACATTACGGACTTATTCCTGAGCTTATTGGACGCTTGCATGTAAATGCCGTGCTGGAACATTTAGATAAAGCAAGTATGGTGAAAATCTTAACAGAGCCCAAAAACTCTATCGTAAAGCAGTATAAAAAGCTTTTTGCCATAGATGAAGTTAAATTAAGTTTTGAGCCCGAAGCGCTTGAAGCGATAGCCGAACTTGCCATTAAGCGTAAAACAGGCGCAAGAGGACTTAGGACTATTATGGAAGAGCTGATGACGGATATTATGTTTGAACTTCCTGATTTTAAAGGGTATGAGATAGTTATTACGGTAGATGTTGTAAAGGGCGGCGAAAAACCTCTCTTTATTAAAAACAATAAAAAAAGCGCATAAGGAGCGAAAATTATGATATTAGACCAGTTGATAGGTTTTTTTTCAAACGATATGGGTATAGATTTAGGTACGGCAAATACGCTTGTGTTGGTACGAGGTAAAGGCATTATTATAGACGAGCCTTCTGTTGTTGCCGTTCAGCGCGATAAATACGGCAAACAGGATATTTTGGCAGTTGGACATGAAGCTAAAAATATGGTAGGCAAAACTCCAGGCGATATTGAGGCTATAAGACCTATGCGAGACGGCGTTATAGCTGACTTTGATATGACGGAAAAGATGATCCGCTACTTTATTGAAAAAGCACACAAAAGAAAAAATTTTCTAAGACCGCGCATTATTATATCTATTCCTTACGGATTAACGCAGGTTGAAAGAAAAGCAGTCAGAGAATCTGCCATGAGCGCAGGAGCAAGAGAGGTATTTTTGATTGAAGAGCCTATGGCGGCTGCTATTGGTGCGGATTTGCCGATAAGAGAACCAAAAGGAAGTCTTATAGTGGATATCGGCGGCGGTACGACAGAAATTGGCGTCATCTCTTTGGGCGGTCTCGTTATCAGTAAATCCATAAGAGTTGCAGGCGATAAGATAGACATGGCAATAGTAGATTATGTAAAGAAAAAATATAATCTTTTAATCGGCGAAAGAGGCGGCGAAGAGATAAAAATAGAGATAGGAAGCGCAATCTCTTTAAATCCGGAACTCTCAATGATGGTAAAAGGACGCGATCAGGTAAGCGGACTTTTAAGCCGTATAGAGATGACAAGCGAAGATGTAAGAGAAGCCATGAAAGAGCCGTTGCGTGAAATAACCGAAGCGCTAAAAGATGTGCTTGAAGTTACTCCGCCCGATCTTGCCGGCGATATAGTTGAAAATGGTGTTGTATTAACAGGCGGCGGAGCTCTGATAAGAGGGCTTGATAAATATTTAAGCGATGAGGTGAAACTGCCTGTATTTATAGGCGAAGAACCGCTTTTAGCAGTAGCAAAAGGTACGGGCAAAGTGCTTGAAGAGATAGGATTGTTACAGCAATTAGCTAATGAATAACAAGATTAAGTTTCTTTCGGTCATTATAATATTAACCGTCATCTCGATTAATTATGCGAATGGCTTAAGGGGGTTAGCAAGCGATATTTCATCATTTGTTGTAAATATCTATATAAATGCAAAAGACGGCTTGGCTAATACGATAGACGAACATTTTGCTCAAAGCGAAAAAATACGGGAGCTCAAAGCAAAAAATGCCGAGCTTTTAGAGTTAGTACAGGTTTCAACCGCCTATACAACCAAATTGAATGATATGCTTAAAGAAGCAAATCTTAGCAGTTATAATGTCAAAACAAAAGTTGTTAGAGCGCTTTCGTATGCAAAACTTGGCGACTATAATAAAGTCTGGATTGATTTTGACGGTTTTGACGAAAATAAGATTTATGGTCTAATGTATCAAGGATACACTGCGGGCATAGTAACGGCAAATAGAGGGAAAGCTTTAGCGCTGTTGCAGCAAGACCCTAAATCTACCTTTTCGGTGTACATGGGAGCAGATAAGATAAAAGGCATAGCGTTTGGTTCGGGAGATAAAATAGAGGTACATTATATTCCTCTGTGGAGCGAGCCTAAAGTAGATGATGAAGTTATAACGAGCGGATTGGACAATATATTTTTTGAAGGATTAAAAGTAGGAAAAATCGTGATTGTTTATAAAAACGAATCGTATTTTACGGCTGTTGTTGAACCGTATGCCAGAGTTGAAATGCCCGGATTTTTTCATGTTATATTATAAATTAATTAAAAAACAAAAGATTAGAATAGAGCCAAGCGGGTTCTATTGTGAACTTTAAAAAAGGATAATTTTTATGCCGAAGCGCACTGATATAAATACTATTTTACTTATAGGTTCAGGCCCTATTATTATAGGACAGGCTTGTGAATTTGACTACTCCGGAACTCAAGCGGCAAAAACTTTAAAAGAGCTTGGATACAGAGTCGTTCTTATCAATTCGAATCCTGCTACGATTATGACGGATCCGGAATTTGCAGACAGGACATATATAGAACCTATAACTATTGATACAATTGAAAAGATTATTAAAAAAGAGAAAGTAGATGCCATACTGCCTACCATGGGCGGACAAACTGCTTTAAATGTTGCCATGAAGCTTTATGAAAGCGGCAAGACAGGAGATGTAAAATTTCTCGGCGCAAATCCTGAAGCTATAAAAAAAGGCGAAGACAGACAAGCTTTTAAAGAGGCAATGATAAAAATAGGCATGGATTTGCCCAAATCTCGTTACGCATATACGGTAGAAGAGGCTTTGAAAGCTGCCGAAGAGATAGGATTTCCGCTTATTATAAGGGCGTCATATACGCTGGCTGGCGGAGGAAGCGGCGTTGCTTATAATATAGATGAGTTTAAAATATTAGCCGAACGCGGTATTGATATCAGCCCGATAAATGAGATACTTATAGAAGAATCCTTGCTTGGCTGGAAAGAGTACGAGATGGAGGTTATCAGAGATAAATGCGATAACTGTATCATAGTCTGCTCTATAGAAAATCTTGACCCTATGGGCGTTCACACGGGAGACAGCATTACAATAGCCCCCGCTCTTACTTTGACGGACAAAGAGTATCAAAAGATGAGAAATGCCTCTTTCGCAATTTTGCGGGAAATCGGCGTGGACACCGGCGGAAGTAATGTTCAATTTGCCGTAAATCCAAAAACGGGACGCATGACGGTTATAGAGATGAACCCAAGAGTCAGCCGCTCATCTGCTCTCGCTTCAAAAGCTACAGGTTATCCGATAGCAAAAGTAGCGACGCTTTTGGCTGTAGGATTTACATTGGACGAGATAAAAAACGATATTACGGGAACGGCGGCAAGCTTTGAGCCAGTGATAGATTATATAGTAACAAAAATTCCCAGATTTACATTTGAAAAATTTCCATTAGCCGAATCCACACTGACTACTTCCATGAAGAGTGTAGGAGAAGTTATGGCGATAGGCAGGACTTTTAAGGAGTCTGTACAAAAAGCGCTCTGTTCGCTTGAAACGGGACTTTGCGGGTTTAATAAAATCACCTGCAAAGACGATATATTGATAAATGAGATTAGAAGAGCAAATGCCAATAGAATACTCTATATAGCGGAAGCTTTTAGACATGGATTGTTAGTGGACGAGATATATAATCTCTGCCAAATAGACAGTTGGTTTTTGAGGCAGATTGAAGAGATAGTGAAATTTGAAAATAAAATAGATATGCAGATTTTGAACAATCCTCCGCTTTTACGGCTTGCAAAAACTTATGGATTTTCAGATGAGATGATAGCCTTGATTATTAATAACAAAGATAACCTTTCACTAACACAAAATGATATATATCATGCAAGAAGCAGAGCAAATATCAGCTTGGAATACAATAACGTAGATACTTGTGCTGCGGAGTTTGAAGCGCTAACGCCATATCTCTATTCTACTACTAACGTTAGTCCTAACGCGTTAGCAAAAAACATTCAAAAGACAAGAAACAAAGTCATGATAATAGGCGGCGGACCAAACAGAATAGGACAAGGCATAGAGTTTGATTACTGCTGCGTTCATGCCGCTTATGCCTTGAAAGATTTGGATGTTGAAACCATAATGTACAACTGCAACCCCGAAACGGTTTCAACGGATTACGATACAAGCGATATTTTATATTTTGAGCCTATAGATTTTGAACATGTAAGAAGCGTGGTTGAACTTGAAAAACCTGACGGCGTTATTGTACATTTTGGAGGTCAAACGCCTTTGAAATTGGCAAAACAGCTTACCGCCGTAGGCGCAAAGATCATCGGCACAACCGCACATGTAATAGATATAGCGGAAGACAGGGAAAAATTTTCAACATTTATAAAAGAAAATAGTATCAATCAGCCGCGAAATGCAACCGCCATGAGCGAAGAAGAGGCTATAGAAAAAGCCAATGCGATAGGTTATCCCGTGCTTGTAAGACCAAGCTATGTGTTAGGCGGGCGCGCTATGAGAATAGTCTATAACGAAAGCGAACTGAAACTCTACATGAACGAAGCCGTCAATGTCAGCAACCAGTCTCCTGTATTGATAGACCAATTTTTGGATAGAGCTGTAGAGATAGATGTAGATGCGATAAGCGACGGCAAAGATGTCTATATCGGCGGCATCATGCAGCACATAGAAGAAGCCGGCATTCACAGCGGGGACAGCGCCTGCTCGCTGCCTGCTGTCAGTCTTAGTGAAGAGATTATAAAAAAGGTTGAAAATCAGACAAGGCAGATTGCCTTAAATCTTGGCGTTGTGGGACTTATGAATATACAATACGCCGTATATAAAGACGATATTTACATGATAGAGGTCAATCCAAGAGCCAGCAGAACCGTGCC
>JAISXY010000059.1 GCA_031270285.1 Campylobacteraceae bacterium | reverse complement strand
GCTACGAATGCATTGAACTACGACTATTCGGTTGCCAAGCTCTTTACCTTTGCTGCCATATTATTTGGTATTATAGGTATGGTCTTGGGTGTTGTGATTGCCTTGCAAATGGCTTTTCCTGATTTGAATTACCTACTTGGCGAGTATGGTACATTCAGCAGGTTAAGAATTCTGCATACATCCGGAGTTATCTTCGGCTTTATGTTGAGTGGAATATTTGCAACATGGTACTATGTTGGACAACGCGTACTTAAAGTCTCACTGGCTGAGTCGCCGTTTCTTTTATTCATCGGCAAATTGCACTTTTGGGTATATTTTTTACTCATATTGGTTGCAGTTGTAAACCTATTTTTAGGCATATCCTCAGGAAAAGAGTATGCTGAATTAGAGTGGCCTTTGGATTTGGTGGTTGTTGTCTTTTGGGTTTTATGGGGAATTAGTATATTCGGACTCATAGGTATCAGACGCGAAAAAGCGCTTTATATCTCCGTATGGTACTATATAGCCACATTTTTGGGTATAGCTATGCTGTATCTATTTAACAATATGGCCATTCCTACATTTTTAATAGCAGGAATTGGAGATTGGTGGTACTCAGTTTCTATGTATTCTGGTGCAAATGATGCTATGGTACAATGGTGGTACGGACACAATGCTGTTGCATTCGTCTTTACTGTCGGTATTATTGCTCAACTCTACTACTTCTTGCCAAAAGAGTCAGGACAGGCTGTTTACTCATATAAACTTTCACTATTCGCTTTTTGGGGATTGATGTTTGTTTATCTATGGGCTGGCGGACACCACTTGTTATACCAAGCAGTTCCTGATTGGCTACAGACGATGGGTTCAATATTTTCAGTAGTTCTAATCTTACCTTCCTGGGGAAGCGCTGTAAATATCCTCTTAACCATGAAAGGCGAGTGGGATCAGTTGAAAACAAGCCCGCTTATCAAATTTATGATAATCGCTTCAACTTTCTACATGTTCTCAACTCTTGAAGGTCCTATCCTCTCTATTAAGTCGGTAAACGCTCTTGCACACTTTACTGATTGGGTTCCTGGACACGTTCATGACGGTACGCTTGGCTGGGTAGGATTTATGACAATGGCGTCAATTTACCACATGGTTCCAAGATTTGTCAAAAAAGAGCTTTACAGCAAGAGCTTAATGGAAGCGCAATTTTGGATTCAAACGACCGGTATCGTTCTATTCTTTGCGAGTATGTGGATAGCCGGTATTTCACAAGGTATGATGTGGAGAGCGACAGACGCCTACGGCAGTCTTGCTAACTCATTTATCGATACTGTTGTTGCATTGAAGCCTTACTATATTGTCCGCGCAATCGGCGGTACGCTATATGTAGTCGGATTCTTCATGTTCGTTTACAATATCGTTAAAACTATCACTGCAGGCAGAGCATTTGAGAAAGAACCTCAAAGCGCTACGCCCATAGCAGCGTAAAGGAGGCAATGATGTTTAGTTGGCTAGAGAAAAACCCATTCTTTTTTGCGGTATTCTTATTTATAGTAATCGCATATGCAGGCATTGTGGAGATACTTCCAAGTTTTGCGGAAAATGCCCGACCTGTTGAAGGCACACAGCCATATACGGTACTTCAGCTTGCAGGCAAAAGGATATATGTAAGAGAAAATTGTAACGGCTGTCACTCACAAATGATACGACCGTTTAAATCTGAGACGGACAGGTATGGTAAGTATTCCGTAAGCGGCGAGTACGCTTATGACAGACCTTTCCTATGGGGCTCAAAAAGAACAGGTCCAGATTTGTTTAGAGTTGGAAATTACAGAACATCTGATTGGCATTACAATCATATGAAAGATCCTATCTCCCTTGTTCCCGGTTCAATTATGCCTGCTTATAAAAATTTATATACAGGTGTTGCAGATTTGGAGACGGCTTATGCTGAGGCGCTTACTGTTAAAACAGTGTTCAAGACTCCATATGACGCTCCTGGTATGACACAACTTGGTAGTAGTTTTGATGAAGCAAAAACTGCAGCTCTTGCAGAGGCTAAAGTGATTGTTGATGGTATGAAAGGCGATGATGTCAAAGAAGCATTCGCACGCGGCGAAATCTTAGAAATTGTTGCTCTTACTGCCTACATGAACGGTCTAAAGTAGAAGGTGTGATATGAGCATAGACATAATGGCTGCGTTAGTTGAGTATCAAGCGTACGGATATTATTTTTTGCTGACTTTCTTGGTAGTTATATTGTATTGGTATATTTTTCACCTCTACAAATCCGAAAAAAGCGGCAGAAGAAATTATGAACAGTATGGCAAGATAGCTCTTGAAGACAATGTATTAGACGAGCCAGTAGAATCCATGCCTGTCAAACAAAGCAAAATTGAACAGCAAAGGGGAGCAACAAAATGAGTTGGCTTAGCGAATATTATGGTTATATCAACTTGCTTGCAATTGCCGGTGCAGCAGCTACCGTCGTTATTACGGCATTTGTAGCGGCTATATATTTTAAAAATATTAAAAGCGCTAAAAAAAGCGGCGAGTTGAGTGCAGATAGTTGGGATGGCATCAAAGAGTATAAAAATCCTTTACCTCTTGGATGGGCGGTCTCCTTTTTACTTCTTGGTTTATGGGCTATTTGGTATATGCTTGCTCCTGCAGGACTACCTTTTACATATCCTCTTGGAGCATACTCCCAAATCGGAGAGTATAATGAAGAGATAGCAGCCTATAACAATAAATTTACGGCACAGTGGCAAAATGCTGATGAAGCTACTCTAAAAGAGATAGGCAAAAGCGTATTTTTTGTACAATGTGCTCCATGCCATGGATTTGATAAAAGCGGTATAAGCGGCAAAGCTGCCGATTTAACCACATGGGGTTCAGAAGCGGCGGCGATAGATTCTGTTATACATGGCTCTAAAGGCATGGAATATCCGCTTGGTGAAATGGCGCCGATGCTCGGTGGTCTTGTCTCAAGTGAAGACGCTGTAAAACTTGCTGCGGCATATTTAGTAAAATATATCGCACAGACAAAGCCTGTTTCATCTGCTGACGAAGCTACTAAAGCGGTGGAAGCTGAAGCTTGGGAAGTTTGCGCTTCATGCCATGGCATAGATGGCGCAGGTATGGATGCGGCAGCTCCTGATTTGACAAATTATGGTAAATCTGCTTTTGTCACAGAAGTATTAAATCGCGGTAAAGATGGTTATATCGGCAGTATGCCGTCATTTGATGATGGACGTTTAACTGATATCCAAAAGAAAGCTGTCAGCACTTACGTGCTAGATAAGCAATAAGGAGAAGAACAATGGAAAATACAAGCAGACATATTTTTCACATTCACGGAATTACTGGTATGTTAATAGCTACGGTTCTATTGCTTTCAATCCTGGCAGTATTGACATTTTTAGGCGTACTAACACAAGGAAGTGTTGCTGATAAGCCATATAAATTCGTAGAACCTCAAAGTATTCAAATGAATAGCTATGATAATGCGAATAAAAGAGTATTGGTAGGAGAGTAATATGGAAAAATTAGTAAGCGCTCTAATAGTATTAGTACTTATAGCAATTGCCGCTTTGATGGCTTTTGCGGTTTTGACCCCAAATCATCTGGTCGTTGTCTGATGATTTTATCAGACATCTTTAAGAGCAGCCGTTTAATCGCGGCTGCTCTTCTTTTTTTTATTCCTTTACTTACATGCAGTGCGCACGAAAGTTATATTTTTAATGACAACAAAATAGTCGGCGAAAAAGCTATAGATAAAATCAACGAAATGGGCGCAGAGCTTTTTAGTAAAAGCAATGTCAGCGTTTATACATTTGTGAGTCTATCTATCGGCGATGTAAATAAGACGGAATATTGGAGCAATTTTACAAAAGAACTTCAAGAGCCGTATGCACTTTTGGTTATGCTCACAGATGATAAGGTGGTGGATATTTTATATTCGCCTGAACTTGAAGGCAGATTTGATAAAGACAAAATCCTCAGCCCTTACCCTGAAATAGGCAGTATTTTGCCGTTATTGGTACTAAAAAAAGATTATGACAATTTTACGGCGGCTATTTTGAACGGTTTTGCAGACATTGTAGAACAGATAGCCGTAAGTTATGGGATAACGCTTGAAAGCGCTATTGGCAGTTCAAATCGTTCAACACTTGGATGGATACGCTTTATCGTTTATGGCATGTTTGCTTTAGCGTTTTTATTTTATATATATAAGAAAGTACAATATCATTATGCAAAAAAAGAGAAGTAAAAATTATTGGCCTCATGGCATTATTATAAGTATTTTATTGATTGTTGCCGCTTGCATTTATACAATAGTAGAAGCGGTAAAATATCCCGTAGAACTGGATACATACTATTTTGACACAAAACAGAATGTAGATAAAAACTACGATAAGATTAAAGCTGCTCAAGAGAGTTTTGAAAAAAAATATACGACTTTTTTAGAAGTTAACGACAGACAAAACGGCGCTTTACATGTTGGGGATAACAATAGAATAAGAGTTGTCATAAACAGTAAAATAGATGAAAATACATGTGATTTTGACGCCGATGCGAAACTTCTTTTGACAAGACCCGAAACAAATAGATACAATCAAAATCTTACGAGCTCTTACACCGAAAAATGCAGATGGTTTTTTGCTCCAGTCAATGTAGAAAAAAACGGGCGATGGCAGTTTCAAACTAAAATAACAATCGGCGAAGATGTTGGTTTTTTTACTCATGAAGTAAATGCTACAGCTGAATAAATAAACAGGCTTTAGATGGAGTATGTAGCGATTGCAAAATGGGTTATAAGAGCGGTAATAGCCGTATTGGTTTTTGCGCTTATCAAGGCAATCAATAAATACAACGGCAAAACAATTTACCCAGTTTCGCAGCAAATATTGGCGATTGTTCTTGTTGTGATTATCCCAATAGTGGGAATTATTTTGTCAGTCGCATTGAGCGTTAAGCTCCTTATTGTTTGTCTTAAAAGCCCAAAAGAAAAATAGTTTGCGCAAGGTCTATTTAAGCCCAAAACAAAGCTAAACGGCTAAAATAGTCTCTATCAAAATAAGAGCAGAGTTCATGATAGAAATTTTTTCTACCGCAAGACAAGTTCGTGAGTTTTACGAATCATTTTCACAAAACAGTCAATTATTAACAAAAGCAATTACAATAAGCGAGTTTGAATCCAAAGCATGGTCTGTACCGGAAAGCGTTTTGGCAGATGAAGACACGAGAATGCTTTTGATGCGCGAAGCCGCATCGTTTGAAAATTTTAAAAAACTAAAAATTCCGCATGAATTTATGGCATTTTTACAAAATTCAGAGTATCTTTTTCGCTTTTTTGAAGAGTTGGCAAATGAAGAGATAGAGATAGAAGAACTTGATATTTATGACACTTATGCTGAATTTAGCGAGCATATAACGATATTAAAAGAACTTTCAGAACGATATGGCGCTCTTCTGAAAAAAAACTCTCTGCATGACAGTATAATTTTACCTAAATCAGCCCGCATTAACAGCTCCTATCTCGCATCTTTAAAAGAGATTAGAATTCACTTGGAAGGATATTTGAACGCATTTGAGATAAGACTTTTAGAAGAAGCTAAAAAGTTTTGCAATATACATCTTTTAGTTCCCATAACTGCCTACAATAAAAAGGTTAAAAAATGGCTTGAGAGCGAGGGCATAGCAACATCTTTAAATACTTTGGCAGAGTGTGATTTAAATGAGCGCAAACTTATAAAAGAGGTTAGCCTGTATAGCGGTGCTCCAGAGATTTTTTATCAATCATTTTCCTCGTCGGTTCTTCAAGCCGCATCTGTTTTTGAAAAGATAGAGATGATGGTAAATTTGGGTATAGAGCCTCAAAATATAGCCGTTGTTTTACCTGATGAGAGTTTCGCGCCTGTGTTAAAAGAGTTTGATAGATTTCATAATTTAAATTTTGCTATGGGTTTTAGCATGGAAAGAAGCTTTTTTTATCAAAGAGCGCAGGCGGTTTTAAAGTATGCGAAAAACAGCGAAATAGAAGAGAGAAAAAGAGTTGAGCGGCTTGCGATACAAGCGGAAATATTTAATGAGTTATCAAAAAAAACCGCAGCTTTGGATGCCGTTGCAAAATTAAAAACATTTATCAAAGAAGATGATCCGAAAGATGAGACAGATATTATTTTAAGCGAACTGTTTTTATTTGAAAAATTTTTAAATAAAACAGCACCACTCCCATTTTTAGACACTTTACAGCTTTTTTTAAAAAGAGTTAAAGATAAAAGTTTAGATGACAATAGAGGCGGCAAAGTAACTGTTATGGGCGTACTGGAAAGTCGCGGGGCTAAATATAAAGGCGTGATAATCACTCATTTTAATGATGATATTGTGCCAAAACGCAGCAGTAAAGACCTTTTTATCTCTTCTTCCATCAGAGCAAAATGCGGTTTGCCAAGCATAGAAGACAGAGAAAATCTACAAAGATTTTTTTATGACAGGCTTATAAATAACGCCTCTATTGTTACTATCAGCGCTGTAGAAAACGAAAATAAACTTCCTTCAAGATTTTTAAAAACACTTCATGATATCAAAAGATTAAATTATGATGAAAGTACATATGTTGATATTATCATTCAAAAAAATCAAACAAAAAGAGCCGACCAAAAACAGTTTTCTATGGAGTATGATTTTTTTGGACAACCTTTATCAAGCAGCCGCTTAAAAACCTATTTTGAGTGTTCTTTAAAATATTTTTTCAAATATATAAAACATTATGAAGAACCAAAACAGTTTAAGTATGATGCAAAAGATACGGGAAATTTTGTACATGACATTTTGTACGGCGTTTTTGAAGAGGATCCCGTCTCGCTTGAAAATATGTTAAAAAAGGCAGATGAAGTCGCAGAGCAGATAAAAGATAAATACCCAAACAGTGCGCTTTGGAAATTAGAAACAGATATCTGGCTTGCAAAATTAAAAACAGTTTTTGACAATGAGATAAAAAGATATAAAGATGGGTGGAGAGTATTTAAGCGCGAAGAGTGGTTTGAGCGCAAAACAGACGGCATATGGATTGTTGGCAAGATAGACAGAATAGACAAGTGCGGCGATGAGTATCTATTGCTGGATTATAAAACAGGCAGAATTGATATACAAAAAAGTGAAAACAGAGCTCTTGAGGCAAATAATTTTCAACTGGAATTTTATACACTTTTGTGTGCTGATTTGGGCAGTATCAGTGCGGCATTTTATGATTTGAATAAAGCAAAGATTATTGAAGATAATTTTTTTGACTTAAAAAAGATGCGTTTGATGGAACATCTGCATGTACTAAAGAATAAAAAAGAGTTCATATTTGAAGCGTCCGAAGATAAAAAACAGTGCTTTTTTTGTTCGTATAAAATAGTCTGCGGAGCAAGAGTATGAATTTTATAAACAGGTTAGCCTTAAATGCAAGTGCGGGAAGCGGTAAAACTTTTGCGCTTACCGTGCGTTATATTGCGCTTTTATTAATGGGCGCAAATCCCTCAAATATAGTTGCTTTGACATTTACAAAAAAAGCTGCCAACGAGATGCAGCACAGAGTATATCAAACACTGCAGGAACTTGAAAACAGAGAGAGCGAACTAATAGAACTTTGCGAATTTTTGCAGATAGAAAAAGAGGAGGTTTTGGCGCGTAAAAATGCAGTTTTACCTCTTTTTTTACGGGCAAATATTAAAATCTCTACAATTGATTCGTTTTTGGGTCAAATTTTACGTAAATTTGCACTATATGTCGGATTGATGCCCGATTTTACATCAAAAGAGATTCACAATCAAAATAAATTTAAAGAACTTTTTATAAAAATGGTAAAAAAAGATAGAGCTTATGAATTTCTGCTTTTTTTTGCTCTTAAATCTCAAAAAAATATCAATTATGTTTTTAAAATTTTATCTCAAATGTATGAAAAAAACAGTGAAATAAGCAGATGGAATTTTCCAAAAACAAATCCGCCGGAATCAATGCAAATATTAAAAATAGTGCGCGACATGAGAGATTTTTTGATTGAAAAAGATGCGGCAAGCCGAGCTGTTAAACTGATAGATAAAAATGTGGACGAGATTATTAAAAGCGAGTTTTTAACCAAAAATACTCTCATGGAGCATACTTATTTCAAAAATATTTATACGCCGCGCTTGGACGAGATATTTTTTGAATTAAAAAGTGCCGTTAAAACTTTTTATGAGGAGCAGGAGAGTTACTTTTTGGGCGAATTGTTTTACCTTTTTAAGATATATAAAAACAGTCTTAAAAATATGGCAATACAGAACAAAGAACTCTCTTTTGACGACATAACCAATGCCGTATATGAACTTTTACAAAACCATGTAGAGAGCGATTTTCTGTATTTTAGGCTGGATGCTCAAATTGAACATCTTTTGATAGATGAATTTCAAGATACAAATATTGTTCAATATAAGATTTTAGAGCCGATTATTAAAGAGATTACCGCAGGAATTGGGACAAAAGAGTTTAAAAGTTTTTTTTATGTCGGTGATATAAAACAGGCTATTTATCGTTTTCGTGGAGGCATGAAAGAGCTTTTTAGTTATATAATCAATCAATTTGGCGTAACGGTAGATTATTTAAAATATAATTACCGCAGTAAAAGTATAGTCGTAGAGTTTATAAACGAGGTTTTTAAGGATAAAATTGCAAATTATGAACCGCAAATTGCATATAAAAAAAGTGATGACGGTTTTGTAAAGATTAAAACTTATGAAAATGTACAGGACGGCGTTATAAACAGTGTAAACGAGCTTTTACATGAAGGCGTTTCGCCAAACGACATAGCTATTCTTTGCAGTACAAATCAAGACGCTATAGATATAAAAGAGGCGATTGTTGAAGCGATCCCCGATATAGCGGTATCTACAGAAAGTCATAAATTTTTGGTTGAAAACCCAAATGTCGCTGCAATTTTGGAATTTTTAAAATACCTATACTTCAAAGACGAATTGTATGGTCGCAATTTTCTGGCATTTTTAGGTTTGGATATTGAAGTGCTGCCGAATATTCAAGACTTTGATATTAATAAGATGCCGCTTGAAATTATTAAAAAGTGTATTGATGATTTTAAGATAGAAGCCAACAGTGATATTGTTGAATTTCTGGGAATTGTATCTCAATATGAAGATATAGAGGAACTGTTGTTTGCATGCGAAGATATAAGAGATCACTCTTTGGATAAAAATGAGGGTATCCGCATACTTACCGTGCATAAATCAAAAGGGCTGGAATTTTCATTTGTTATTATTGCGGACAGGATACAAAATAAAAATAATATGGATGATTTGTTGATGTTTGATTATGATGGTATAGAGTTAAAGAGACTTTTTATAACAATGAACGGTAGAGATTTGGTGGACGAAGCGTATAGAGCGGCAAAAGAGAGAAGCAGGATATTAGATGAGGAAGATGAATTAAATCGGTTTTATGTTGCTTTTACGCGCGCGAAAAATGGACTTTTTATAGTGCGCAAAAATGAAAAATCGTTATTTGAAAGACTCAATCTCTGTGATATGCAAAAAGGTAAAATAGAGCCGCAAAACGAAGAACAAAAGAGTAAATCCGCCAGTGTGTCATATAAGGGCAGGAGTTTTGGAAAACAGAATGTAAAAGTGGAAAAAGAGCATATTGACGAGAGTTTTGAAAATATTTATTTTGGTTTGGCGCTGCATTTCAGCCTTGAAATGATGAGTGCTTTTAATGAAAATGAGCTTGAAAATTCGCTCATATCTGCAAAAAACCATTACGGAAAACTACTTGAGGATAAAGCATTTATTTCGATAAAACGCAGGATTTCAAATCTTATAAACAGCGAAGATTTCAAAAAAGCTTTAAATAACGGCGTATTATATAAAGAACAGCCCTACATGTTTGAAGGAAAGCAGCGGCAGATAGACGTTTTGATTGAAAAAGAGAGCGAAATCGTCATTATAGACTATAAGACATCTTCTGCTGCCAAAGAGTCTAACATAAAACAGGTTTTGGAGTATAAGCGCGCTGTTGAATTTATAAAACAAAAGAGAGTAAAACCATATCTTTATTATCTGCATGAAAAAGAGGTAGAAATTATAAGCTTATAATAATTTTAAATTCAGCAAGATATAAGAATTATTTAAATACAATCCTATCTCTAAAACTAAAGAATAAAAGGCAACACGATGGGCGCTACTAAAATTATAAAACCAAACGAAGTTGTGAGAAAATGGGTCTTGATTGACGCAAAAGGAAAACGGTTTGGACGCATTCTGACTGAAGTTGCAACGTTGCTTCGCGGCAAGCATAAACCGTCATTCACGCCAAATGTTGATTGCGGAGATTTTGTTGTAATAATAAATGCGGCATTAACAGATTTCAGCGGTAAAAAAATTGAGGATAAATTCTATCATAGACACAGCGGATATTTTGGGAGTACAAAGAGTGAAAAACTTGGCGAACTGCTTGAAAAAAATCCTGCGAAATTGTATAAAATTGCGGTACGCGGTATGCTTCCAAAGACAGTTTTAGGCAAAGCTATGTTGAAAAAACTTAAAGTTTACGCATTTAGCGAACATCCTCATACGGCACAATTTAGTAAAGCGGAAGGAAAATAATTATGGCAATAGTTTATGCAACGGGCAAAAGAAAATCGGCAGTCGCGAAAGTTAGAGTGAAATCAGGAAAAGGCGGAATAGTCATAAATGGTATTGATTTGAACACATGGCTTGGCGGTCATGAGGCTATTAAATTGAAAGTTATACAGCCTTTACTGCTTACAAAACAAGAATCTCTAATAGAGGTAAACGCTGTCGTATCGGGCGGCGGATATTCTGCCCAAGCTGAAGCATTACGGCATGGTATAGCAAAAGCTCTTGCAAATATGGATGCAGACTTTAGAGCTATTTTAAAACCAAAAGGGCTTTTGACAAGAGACTCAAGAGTAGTAGAGAGAAAGAAATTCGGCAGACATAAAGCGCGACGCTCTCCACAGTTTTCTAAACGCTAATCAAATTTTTATAAGAGTCGGATATACCGACTCTTATCCCATGTATCGCTCTTTGTATTCTTTATACATTAATTGACAATTTAACTTAACTATGATATAATCTCCTTTGTCTAAATGACAAACCTCCTTTTTGTAGCATTATAGGGAGTTGCAGCGTTTCCTCACATCCTTTAAAAGTACGCTGCAACTTCTGCTATAATGTCTTTCATGAAACTTTTAGCGATTTTACCTTTTTTTATTCAGTTGTTATTTTGTGCTTCGCTTCATATCGGCATGAGCGCAAATCCGAGCCGCATCAACCCCATACTCTCCACGGATACGGTAAGCAGTGAAATCGCACAATATATTTTCAACTCCCTTATTACATATGACGAGAATGCCTCTATCAAACTTGAACTTGCCAAATCCTATCAATTTTTAGACAATAAAACGCTACTCTTCACGCTTCGCGATGACATCTTTTGGAGCGATGGAAAAAGTTTTAGTGCGCAAGATGTGGTTTTTACTTATGAGACGATAACTTCGCCGACAGTATTTACGCCTTACGCCGAGAGTTTTAGACATATTGATAAAGTTGAAGCGATAGATGATTTAAATATCAAAATTACTTATAAATATCCCTATTTTGCCGCACTTGAAACTTGGACTACGGGAATATTGCCATACCATATTTTAAACAATGAGAGTTCTATCATGACAAGCTCTTTCAATCATAAACCTATAGGTACAGGCGCATTTATTTTAAAAGATTTTTCTATTTCAAATAATTTTATACTTACGGCAAACCAGAACTACTTTATGGGTTCTCCAAAGCTTGAGCGGATAGTTTATCATTTTGCTCCTGATGGTTCAACCGAATTTTTAATGCTAAAATCAGGCGAATTGGATATAGGAAGCTTAACGCCGCTACAGGTAAAAAAACAGATTGATGAAAAGTTTCATGAGCAGTTCAACATATATGAAACGATATCTCATTCATACTCTTATGTCGGATTTAATCTCAATCTGCCGAAGTTTCAAGATGCGCGCGTGCGAGAAGCTCTGTCGCTTGCTATAGACAGGCAAGAACTTATAGATTTGCTTTTATTTGGTGAGGGTATTATCTGTACGGGACCGTTTATGCCTCATACAAAAGTTTTTAATCCGGATGTAAAAGCGCCCGCTCATGATATAAAAAAAGCAAAAGAGCTTCTCAAGCAGGCAGGATATGATGAAAAAAATCCTTTTGAATTTGAACTTATAACAAATTCAGGACCCAGAACTTATATAGCTCAAATATTGCAGCATCAATTAAAAAATGCAGGCGTGAATATGAAGATAAGAGTCATGGAGTGGCAGGCATTTTTAAATACCGTTGTAAATCCGCGCAGATTTGAAGCGATTTTAATGGGGTGGCAAATGGGAATCAAAGCCGATGCTTATCAAATTTGGCACAGCGAATCGGCAAAAATAGGCGGGTTTAATTTAGTAAATTATAAAAACGATAAAGTGGATATGCTCATAAAAAAAGCTGAAAAAGTAATTGACGAAGAAGAGTTTAGCACGATATACAGAGAAATTTTTAAACTTATAGCGGAGGATAATCCATATCTTTTTTTGTACATACCAAAAACGATTACAGCAGTTAAAAAAGATATATATCCTGTTCGCCCGTCTATTATAGGAATTATGCATAATATTATAGAATGGGATAAAAAATAATTTTGTTTTAAAGTAGATTTGATAAAATAATTGTTTCAAATAATATTTTAAGGGTTTAAATATGAAAAGGGTGTTTTTCATTATTATTAGTTTGGGGTTTACATTAATGGCCGTAGAGGGCAGATATGAAATTACCCCTACAATCAGCGGGGTTTTTCCGGAAGGAAATACTGATCTGAAAGATCAATTAAGTGTTGGATTAAGAGTAGGACAATATTTTGATAATGAATTTATCAATAAAGTTGAAAGCGGTATAGAATTTACAAAAACATATTATGAAGATATGGGTCCTGGCACAGGCAAAAGACAGGCGTTGATTACCCGCTATTTTGCTCATGGCATTAAAGAGTTTGGAATTACTGAAAATGCATATTTTTATGCTCTTGCAGGCATAGGATATGAGAATATTAGAAAAAAAACAAGATATGGCAATAATGACAGCCCGTATGGTAATTATGGCGTTGGTTTCAGATATGCCTTTACGGATAATTTTTATTTAAGAACAGAAGTTAGACATGCTATAAAACTGCATAACGGACATGGCGACAATAACCTGTTTGCAACATTAGGCGTTTCCTACGCCTTAAAAGAAAAGTCAAAAGAGGATAGTCTCTCCACCGATGTTTTAAAAAACAAACTAACAGAAGAGGAGAATATTGTTGTTGAGGTTGTTGAAGCCAACGAACAAGCGATAGAAAAGAACGATAGTGCGCAGCAGACCGAATATATACCGGCGCAAACAGCACAAATAGCCGAAGAACCGGACAGCGATAATGATGGAGTTTTTGACGATGATGATTTATGCCCAAATACTCCCGCAGAGTTTAAGGTTGATTCTGTAGGCTGCATAAAATCTATTACGCTGAAAATTAACTTTGCTTCAAATAAAGCCGATATTGCCGATAAATTTAAACCGCAAATAAAATCTGTAGCCGAGATATTGCAAAATGAAAGAGATTATAAAGTTATACTTGAAGGGCACACAGATTCAACCGGGTCCAAAGATTTAAATTTAAAACTCTCGGAACAGAGAGCCAAAAGCGTAGCGGAAGAACTTATCCGTTTAGGCGTTGATAAAGAACGAATAATCACGGAGTGGTTTGGTTCCGAAAAACCTATAGCGAGCAATAAAAATATTGAAGGCAGGGCTGAAAATAGAAGAATAGAGGCTATTTTTATTAAGTAATTTTATGGATTTTTTAACACAAGAACAGATAATATCAATTTTAAGCGCCTATGGTATCCGTATAATAGGCGCTCTTTTGATATTTTTTATCGGCAAAAAAGCAGCCTCATGGCTTTCCAAGCTATTTATAAAAGTAGTAGGCAAAACTTCGCTTGATGAAACAACCGCATCATTCTTAAGCAGTGCGGTTTATATGGTTTTATTACTGCTTATTATTTTAGCGGCGCTTGGAACATTGGGCGTAGAGACTACATCATTTATCGCTCTTTTGGGAGCGATGGGTCTTGCTATAGGCATGGCTTTAAAAGACTCTTTCTCCAGTATAGGCGCAGGGCTTTTGATAGTCTTTTTTAAGCCTTTTAAAGTCAAAGATTTGATAGAAGCTGCAGGAGTAGTCGGATATGTTGAGGCTATAAATATATTCAGCGTCGTTTTAAAAACAACAGACAATAAGCAAATCATCATACCAAATTCCAAAATAGTTACGAATAATATTATCAACTATTCCGCAAAATCTATACGCAGGGTTGATTTAGTGTTTGGCATTAGCTATGAAGATGATTTGAAAAAGGCAAAAAAGATATTGGAAGAGATAGCCTTATCTACTCCAAAAATATTAAAAGAGCCTTCCCCGCTTGTAGCGGTTTTATCGCTAAGCAGCAACAGCGTGGATTTTGCATTTAGAGTATGGGTAAAAAATAACGATTATTGGGATATCTATTTTGCCATAAATGAGGCGGTGAAATTGCGTTTTGATGAAGAAAAAATCACAATACCGTATCCGCAGATTACAGTATCAAATAAATAAAAACGGCGAACTGCTATTTTTCTAATAGATTTTTTTCTATTGCATAAAGGCTGTACCTTATCTCTTTAAAAATTTCCGCATCTTCCGCATCATACAGTTTTAATGTCTCTTCAAGCACTCTTGCGCTCTCTTGCACCCTTTTCAAATTTGCTGTTTGTATGGAGAGCAAATCTTTTCTTGATGATTCGCTTTTGGTGGTAGATTTTAACACATCATGTTCAATATCGCGGGTTTTTAAAAGCGCAAGATACGGTTCAAGTCTTGCTTTGTGACGCAACTTTTTTAACTCTTTAGCGCTGTTTTCATCATCAAAACAGTAGCGTCTTATATCTTCAACTACGCGAATGCCCTCTCTTAAACGGTTAAGATTGGCATCAATCAAACGCAAAATGGGAGCAGGCAAACTTTCATACATGCAACTTCTTTACGGTTTTTAATTATTGTATCAAAAGTAGCTTAAAATGCAAATATCATTGCTGCATTATCATGTACAAAAAAGAGGCTTACATGAGCGGCTGTTTCTGATTTTATTTATTGCAAAAATCATATTTTAAGGTCAGACGGACAATGTCCGTCTGAAACCATTTCTAAAAGAAATAATACATTTCCAAAGTTGCTGTTTTTGTTTTTACTTTTTCTCCATCTGCTAATGTTTTTGTTTTGTATCCCAATTCTAAACTTGCGTCAAAAACTTTTTTGTATCTATATCCGATCTCAACACTCTCTCCGTTTGAACTTATTGTGCCGTTATCAAAATCCGTGTAACTTCCCTCTAAACGCAAGTCGCCGAAGTTCTTGCCGACAGTAATAGAATATCTGGCAGCATCGGCAATATTAATCGCTTCATATTCGCCGCTGGTAAGAAATCCTCCGTTATCGCCGTCAACTGTATAGAAAGGCTGATCTTTGTCATTTTTGGTATATATACCCTTTAACCAAAAGAGATCATGTACATATCTAAGTTCTAATCCGTAATATATACCTTTTTCGCCCGCAATGCCTTTTGAAGAAGCAAAACGTGTGTTGATTTTTGCATAATTTGCTTGACCTCTTACTCTAAATCCGCCGATCGTATATCTTATATCAGTATATATCATTGATTCCAAGACATTTTCATAAGCACCTGTCCATAACTGCACATCCAAACCTATATCTTTAAGATTGCCCGTAACGCCTGCGGCATAGTAGTTGTGATTACTGCCAAGATCAACGCCTAAATTTGTATCGTCAAATCCATTTGTTTGAAGAAATACGAGTCCTGCAAAAGTCCAGTTTTGGATACCATTATAAAGCGCTGATAAACCGTTGCCTCTTGAAGAGTTATATCCTCTTTCCGTCCATGGAGATATTATGTCATATTTACCGCCTATAAGTTCAAAGTCATTAATGAGATATTTTAAGTAAAATCTGTCTACATATAAACCTTTATTGTTACTTGCGGTATATCCGGCCATTGGAACGCTTGCAGCAGAAGATGGGTAGTTGTATCCATCGGCCGCAAGCGTTGCGCCAAAATGTAAATCGTCTAAATTTTTATACAAGACATTTAACTGACCGGAATACCTTAAGCTTTCAGATGTATCGGCACTGCCTGCTTTTGAGGCTTTGTATGTTGTTCGTGCAAAACCGCTGATTTTGACATTTTCTACAGCCTTTCTGAGAGTCTCTTCAAGAGAAGTTTCCGCATTTAATTGGGATAATGCGCCTATTGCGATAAAAGCACACAAACTTAACCTTGCTTGTTTCATGATCTGCTCCTTCAAGTAAAAAAATTATGACCGCATTATAACCAATACTATGATAATATAAAAATCATAAAACTGATTAAAATTTAATCAATTGATTGTGAAAAAGTTGTATTATACTTGCATTACAACAATTTATGCGGCTCACACAATTAAATTGTTAGGCAAACTAAAGCATGGAGGCAAAAATGGACAACAACGAACTAACAAGACGGCAGGCGCTTAGTTTTATTGGTAAAACGGCGGGAATTGCTGCTATGTACCAAGTTATGGCTTCGTTCGGTATTGCTGCTGAGTCGCCTATTAAAGAAGGTGAAGAATTTGAGCAGCTTAAGAATGCGCCAAAAGGTGCTAGTATATTAGTTTTAGGTGCGGGAATAGCTGGCATGACTGCCGCTTATGAGTTACGCAAAGCGGGTTATTCGGTGAAGATTCTTGAGTATCGGCACAAAGCGGGAGGCCGCTGCTGGACATTGCGTGGCGGAGATACATTTAGGGAGCTTGGAGGAGCTGTTCAAAAGTGTGAATTTGATAAAGGTCTCTATATTAATCCTGGTCCATGGCGTATCCCGTATAATCACTTTGCTATATTAAATTACTGCAAACAATTCGGCGTTCAGTTAGAACCGTTCATACAAGTTAATTACAATGCGTTTGTACATTCTACTGAAGCATACGGCGGAAAACCGCAGCGATTCCGCAAAGTACAGGCTGACTTTCAAGGTTATATCGCTGAACTGTTAAATAAATCAGTCAATCAGGGCGCATTGGATAAAACATTAAGCGCAGAAGATAAAAAGGCGTTAACGAACGCTCTTGTAAGATGGGGAGCGTTAGATCATGACGGTAAATATACGGCATCTTTGGAAAGCGCTGAAAGACGTGGTTTTGAAATATGGCCTGGCGGCGGTTTGATGCCTCTTGCTACGCCTTCAAAAGATATATTGGAAGGTAAAGAGTTGATTAAATCAAGACTTTGGGCTAGAATTATTACAGGTCAATTCCATGAATTCCAAAGCACGATATTCCAGCCTGTAGGCGGAATGGATCAAGTAGCAGCAGGATTTGAAAGACAGGTTAAAAGCCTCATCAAATACAATGCGCGCGTTACGGCGATACATCAAGATGAAAAGGGCGTTACTGTCAGCTACCAAGACAGCAATAAACCAACAACTACCTTGACGGAAAAAGCGGATTATTGCGTATGTACCATACCTTTGTCTATCCTCAGCCAAATACCCGTAACTGTCAGCAAAACAACAAAAGAGGCAATTGATGCTGTGCCGTATGAAGCTTCGGTTAAAGTCGGATTGCAGTTTAAGCGTAAATTTTGGGAAGAAGATGACGATATCTATGGTGGTATCACATACACAAATACGCCGATATCCACGATAGGTTATCCGAATACCGAATACGGTAAACCCGGCAAGGGCGTTTTGCTTGGCGCATATATATGGGGACGCAATGCGTATGAGTTCACCTCCATGAGTCCCAAAGGTCGTATAGATGCAGCGCTCAAATACGGCGCAATGGTACATGAGCAATATCTTAAAGAGTTTGATACGGGTATTGCCGTAGGCTGGCATCGTGTTCCATGGACAAACGGCTGTCACGGTATATGGTCAGATGAAAGCAGAGAAAAACATTATAAAAATCTCTGCCAAGTTGATGGTCGTATTGTATTGGCGGGTGAACATACTTCATATATTCCTGCATGGTTGGAAGGTGCGGTATTGTCTGCTCAAGATGCAATTAAAAGGCTACATGAAACAATTGTCGCCAAAAAAGCTTAAATGATGAAAGGAGTTTACATGCAAATAAGAAACTTTAAACTAAAATTGTTACCGTTATTGTCTGCAAGTCTGTTTGCGACAGCGCTTTTTGCAGATGGAGATCCGCAGCTCTCTACTACTGCCGGCTCAAGATTATTTGATGCAACGGCGGGCGAAGAGTTATATAAAGCAAGTTGTCAAGCCTGCCATATGCCAGACGGCAAAGGAGATAACGGTGCAGGATTTTATCCTTCATTGGTAAATAATGTCAGACTGATGTCGGCAAAAACGACAACAGAGATAGTTACTAATGGATTAAGAGGTATGCCCCCTTTTAGAGAGTATCTCACTGACGAACAGATTATTGAAGTTGTGAAGTATATTCGTACAAATTTCGGAAACAACTTTAAAAGCCCTGTTACGGTAGCGGATATACCCAAATAACTTTTGATAAGGAGAAAATGCAAATGTTTTATAATAAAATTGCCAAAATCATACTGTGTTCGGCATTTGTTGCATCTGTTTTAAGTGCCGATGATGTGATTCGGTATAAAACGCCGGGTTCAACTTTTCCAATCGCAATGGCGATAGAGATTCCAGCCAATGCAAAAGTGGTTAATTTGAGCGGTGCGGTACCGACAGTAATAAATACAAAAGCTGCAAAAGGATCGGTTGAGGCATACGGCAACACGGAAGAGCAGACTACAAGTTCGCTTGCAAGTATAGAGGAAACTTTAAACAATATCGGTTTGACAATGGGCGATGTGATTAAAATGCAAGTGTTTTTAGTTGGCGATCCAAAGTTGTCGGGGAAGATGGATTTTGAAGGCTTCATGAAGGGATATCGTAAGTTTTTCGGCACAAAAGAACAGCCGAATTTACCGACAAGATCAGTCATTCAAGTTACAGCTCTTGCAAATCCGGCATGGTTTGTAGAGATTGAAGTGAGTGCTGTTCGTAAATAAATATATAGACGGATAATCCGTCTATATATTTTAATCATTACTGTTAAAGATTCCGAGAATATTTAAGAGATGAATAAATAGATTTAAAAAGTCAAGATAAAGCGCTATAGCCCCTTCTATCGGAGTTTCATAAGCGCCTTTGATGATATTTTGCGTATCATACAAAATATATGCGCTGAATAAAACAGCACAAACGCTTGAGATCACCAAAGAAAATATCGTGCTTTCAACAAAAAAGTAGTTTAAAAACAGTGCGGCAATTGCCACTATCAATATGATAAAAAGCGCTTTACCCCAAGTGCTGAAATTTCTCTTTGTATTCATAGCAAAAACGCTTAAACCGCCAAACGCTACTGTTGTTAAGACAAAAGCATTTACCACTATCTGTCCCGCACCCATAGATATATAGGCAAATATTAAAGGAGCAATCGTCAAGCCGCTTGTAAATGTAAAAGCAAACAAAAGCAGATAGTTTAGTCCGTTTACCTTTTTGGCAAAATGAAGCGCTATCAAAAAAGCAAACAATGGGACCAGCATCCAAAGACCAAATTGATTTAACTGGTATGCAAAGTCCAAACCTACATAAGCCCCCGCACTTCCCGCTAAAAGCGAAGCAGCAAAAAGCTGATAAGTCTTTTTTATAAAAATAGAAAGCGCACTTTTACTTTGAACGCCAACTTCACCTGTTTGTAAATTTTCATTCGCATAATCTCTGTCATAAAGAGCCATACTGTATTTCCTCCATGTGAATGTATTTAAAAAATTGTATTATATCCGAAAAATATAAATCAATAATTATTTTAGCAACTATATAAATAAATTATGCTAAAACCACATGAGTATAAATATTTTGATGATACAATTCCCACCATACTCACATGAGATTTTCAAAAGCGATAGATTAAGTGTATGGATTATTTTATAATAAAAATATTTCCAAAAACCTTCTTCCAATCAGCTCCTCTTAAGCATCATAACTATATAATTTCGTCCTTGTTTGAAACGACAGGAAGGTTTAAACCCCTTTTGTTGCTGCATTCAAGGCTTTTAACTCTCATTATGTTT
>JAISXY010000032.1 GCA_031270285.1 Campylobacteraceae bacterium | reverse complement strand
AGTTTTCAAAAGCGCATGAGGAACATTTTTGAAAAGCATATCGTAAGTCGGCTTTTTGGCGGCGGCAAATGCATTAAAATCGTTATGCTTATTGTATCCTATGCCGTCTGTTATTATTAAAATTGCTTTATTAAATTTCATGATTCTTAATCCTAAATCTAGTGTAGTATAATACTATACGGTTTCTAAAAAGCAAGTAATAAGAAGGGTTTGCGGTGAGAAAAAGCATAATATCCATCATGTGTGTTTTTACCGCTTTTTGGGCGCAAACGGCAGATATTGACGCGCAAAAAGCCCTTGTCTGCTTTCAAATACTGCGATAATTGAGAGCACATATACAGGAGAGACTGGAGAGTCTTCCAAAAATCTACTCCATTACAAAACCCTGCGGCAAACACCGAAACTTTTTGAGACACTTTTTACGGAAGCTAAAATAAGCGAAGTAAAAATATACGCTCTGATGGGACTTTATGAAAGCGATAAAAACACTTATAAAGAGGCTTTAAAAACGCTAAAAACAGACAACGAATATGTAGAGCAGAGACGGGTACATAATAAGCAGATGCGCTCTATCATGGGCGGTAAAATCAATAGAAAACGGGAAGCTGAAAAAACTTTTCAAATTTTAAGTGTAAATTTTTACTATGCTGTGCTGAAACCTGTTTTTTGATTTGCCGTTTCTCCGTTCATAGCCTTCATGATGAAATTGGCGAAATCTTTACCAAAGTCGGCAGATTTGCCCTTGCCGCCGCAATTTTAAGTATAAAAAAGAAGCAATATTATATAATCGCAAAATCTTATTTTAGAAGTTTTGATGTCATATAAAACCATCGGGATAGAGTCGCTTATCATTTCACCGTTAATAACTTTTGCAATATTGTGATGACCTTGGCTTTAAACTCAGTAAAATCGGCGCACTTATCCTTATTGTTGCGATTTTCTTCATCGGCGTATTTTTTATTTTATCCTTAACGCGCATTGAAAGCAAATTGTTTAGGGTAATATCATTTTTGTATGGCGCTTATCTGCGTATTTGTTGTTTTAAGAGGCCTTTATATAGAAAATGACCCTATAGGCAAAATAATTTTTACCGCCGTGCTTTTTCCTGCATTTTGGGCATTAATACTTAAATGCGGTAAGCTATTTTGCAAATCTTAGAAAAAAGTAAACCGCCCGTTTTTATGCGTCATGAAATAAATTTTTGCGCCCCTTGATGCGTAAAACTCGGTTTTAAAAGTATTTTTTCGGTTTTTATCTAAAATTATACAATATTGTAATAAAATGGTTTTCAATTTTTTAGCTTTTAAAAGCTGTTCGCAAAAACGATTTTGGAGACCAAATGCTTTATTGGCTTTATAGACATGCAGAAATCAATCTTTTTCAATATATCACTTTACGCGCTTCGGTAGCATTTTTTTTGGCTTTCATGCTTACTGTTTGGCTTATGCCCAAGTTTATAGCATGGGCAAAAAACCGTAACGCATCGCAGCCTATTTATGAGTTAGCGCCCAGTACGCACAAACATAAAAACGATACTCCGACTATGGGCGGGATTGTATTTATAAGTTCGGCGTTACTCTCTGTCGTACTTTGCGCAAAATTAAACAATATATACATCATAGGCGCACTTTTGACTTTAGCGCTTTTTGGACTTATAGGTTTAAAAGACGATCTCTCAAAGATCATGCAAGGCAAAAACGGCGCAGGATTGAAGCCGAGAACTAAATTTTTACTGCAATGTACGGCGGCGGTAATAGTGGGAGCATTACTGTTTTGGTTTTCAAATCTAACTACCGAACTGTATGTGCCGTTTTATAAAAAACCGCTGTTTGATCTGTATTTTCTATCGCTCTTTTTCTGGGCGTTTGTCATGGTATCGGCTTCAAATGCGGTAAATCTCACGGACGGACTTGACGGACTTGCTACAGTACCGTCTGTTTTTTCGCTGCTTAGTTTGGGAGTGTTTGTTTATATATGCGGCAACGCTGTTTTCAGTACCTATTTACTGCTTCCGAAAGTCATGGGAAGCGGCGAAGTTTTGATAGTAGTTACAAGTCTTGCAGGTGCGCTTTTAGGCTTTTTGTGGTATAACTGTTATCCTGCGCAAGTCTTCATGGGAGACAGCGGAAGTCTTAGTGTGGGTGCATTTATAGGATACAGCGCAGTAATATCCAAAAATGAGTTTCTACTGATTTTTATAGGATTTGTTTTCGTCATGGAGACTATCTCTGTAATACTGCAGGTGGGAAGCTTCAAAGCGCGCAAAAAAAGAGTCTTTTTGATGGCTCCCATACATCATCACTTTGAGATAAAAGGGTGGACGGAAAATAAAATCATCGTGCGGTTTTGGATAATAGCGCTTTTGTCAAATCTTTTAGCTCTTACGGCTCTTAAAATACGATGATTATTTCTCTATTTGGGTATGGCGTTACGACAAAAGCCATTGCTAAAAAATTTGCGCCAAACTGCCTTATATATGATGACAAATTCAAAGAAAATTCACATGACGAGTTTGGCAACAGACTTTTTACATGCAGTGAGTATAATCCGGACATAAGCGATATCGACATACCAAGTCCGGGATTCCCGCCAAATCACGAGTTAATCAAAAAAGCAAAACACTTAACAAGCGAGTATGATTTTTTTGATATACCGCCCTCCATCTGGATAAGCGGCACAAACGGCAAAACCACAACAACGCAGATGTTAAAACATTTACTCTCTTCAAGAGGAGCGGTTGAGGGCGGAAATATCGGCAATCCTCTTGCCAATTTGGATAAAAACGCACCTTTATGGATACTTGAAACAAGTTCCTTCACGCTTCACTATACAAATAAAGCAGCACCCGACGTATATCTTTTGCTAAGCGTGAAGCCTGATCATATAAGCTGGCATGGAAGTTTTGAAGAGTATGAGAGGGCGAAATTAAAGCCGCTTTCAATGATGAAAGAGGGAAGCGTAGCAGTGGTGCCAAACGAGTATTTGGGATTTAAATCAAACGCTATGCTTATAGGATACAGCAATTCGCAGGATTTGTCGCATAAAATGGGCATAGATATAAGCAAGATAACCATCAAAGAGCCGTTTTTGCTGGATGCGGTTTTGGCGTTAAGCGCCGCTAAAATAGTGTTTGACGAAGCGGATATAGAGAAAATCAACGCTTTTAAAATAGATAAACACAAGCTTGAAGAGTTTTACGATAAAAAAGACAGACTGTGGGTGAATGACACCAAAGGCACAAATATAGACGCCACGATAGAAGCTTTGAAACGCTACGGTGATAAAAAGATTTTGATAATACTTGGAGGGGACGATAAGGGCGTAGATCCTATGAGGCTGTTTGAACATATGCAAAAGTTGGATATAGAGATTTTTGCCATAGGAAGCAACTATAAAAAGATTGCGGATTTTTCGCTTCGCTTTGGAAAGTGCGTTCATGAGTGCAAAACTTTGGAT
>JAISXY010000024.1 GCA_031270285.1 Campylobacteraceae bacterium | reverse complement strand
ATGCCAAGCTCTTCGGCGACAAATTTTCTTATATTTTTACGGTTCATCGTTTTCTTGACGGCATCGGCATTTGGTATCACATGAAAGCCTTCTTTCTCGGCAACTTCTAAAGCTTCTATGCTTAAAGCTTCTATCTCCGGCACTATATATGTCGGTTTTTCAAGATGTATAAGCTTCAGCAAAGCATCTTTGTTTTTCATATCAATAACATGCGACCTGTTGGCAACAAGATGCGCGGGAGCATTTGCGTAACTGTCTATAGCGACTACTTCAATCCCAAGTCTTGACGCTTCTATAGCAACCTCTTTGCCAAGTTCACCGCTTCCAAGCAGCATGATTTTAATGCTGTCGTGTTTTAAAGGAGTTGTAAATGTCATAATAAATCCTTATAATTTAATGTATTTAATCACTATTGTGCTGTTTTTTGGCAACATTTTTTGCAAAAAAGTGAAATGTAACATATATGGCAGCAAATTCTAAAAATGTCTGAAGCAATTCATAAGGTAAAAATTTTGCTGAAAAAATATATGAGACAATATCGGTTTCGCCTGATTTTATCAAAACAAAAGAGTTTGTCATGATAGAAATTATTGAAAGTATAAAGGTAACAACTAATGCAAAAAACAACTTTTCACTATTTGCGGGCTCCCTTTTTCGCTGCTTGACAAATACGGCGGCGGTCAATATAGAAGCTATGCCTACGATAAGTATATGCAGATTATTTATAGCAATGACTCTGCCGATAACAAAAAATACAGTTGCTATCGCCACTATAACTAATAATACAAACCCAAAAAACATAAAAATATATTTCGCCATTTTCAATCCTCAAAAAGTTCACAAATTATATTTTATTAACTCTTACGATTAACTTTTATAGATTGCACTTATTGTATTATCACGGCCTGCATATTTTGCATATCCGAACGACCATGGTCGTCCACTACTCTTATCTCAAATCTGCCGCTTTTTTTCGGAAGCCAAAAAATAGATTTGGACTGTTCGCTGCTGCCTATATACTCGTCATTTGCAAACCAGTAAAGCATCTTGACATTCGCATCCGTAACAGCCGACAACATGATACGCTCTTTGGCTTCATTCTCTTTTCTTATCGTATATATCGTATTTTTTAAAGGCGATGTAATAGACGGGTTTATGCCGATATTCAAATCAAAATTCTGCTTGCAGTGTTCCATGCTTGGAGGTTCGCGTTTGGGCAAACCGGCGTGCTTAAAAATATCTAAAATATCCGACGAATAGTATTCGTAAATCTCTATTTTGGTATTTGCGCTTTTTTTGCCGTTGCATACGGGAAGATTTGTCTTTTTATCTATAAGTACGGGTCTGTAAACCGTATCTACTTTTATAGGAGAGACTCCGGGTATAAACCAGCTCTTTCCTTTTCTTTTGCACCACACGGTTACTAAATCCCCGCTTGAAAGGCATACATCAACCATCTTAACGCCGTTTGGGATTATTTTATTTACATCGTATAATTTTTGCGTAGCTTGCAGACTGTTTACTATATTGAAAAACAGGGGCGCAGCGCTGTCGGCTCCGACAAATGCAGGGTTGCCGCTGTTGTCAAAATTGCCAAGCCATACGACTAAAACATACTGCCCAACTATGCCTGCGCTCCATGCATCTCTAAATCCCCATGAAGTGCCGGTTTTCCAATATATCGGTAATTTTTGTTTTTCCGCAGCGCTGCTATCGGCTCTGGGCATATTAGAGAGCATATCCAGCGTAATAAACACTGTCTCTTTGCTTAAAAGTTCAATATCATCTCCCGCAGACTGCTCTTTTCGCATACGAATTTCGCGCATAACTCCGCCGTTTGCAAACATAGCGTAAAGTCTTGCCATTTCCAACATCGTAACTTCGCCGCCGCCTAAAGCCAAAGCCAATCCATAATGACTTTCACTTGCCATTTTGCTGATTTGCGCCTGTTTCAAAAAGGCGTAAAAATTTGGTTTTTTTAATCTGTTATTAAGATAAACCGCAGGAATATTTCTACTTCTGATAAGCGCCTGAGATGCGCTCAACGGTCCCATGAAGCGATTGTCAAAATTTTCGGGCGAATAAGAGCTGAAACTTGTTGATACATCTTTCAAAACGCTCATGGGATGTATAAGTCCCTGCTCAATAGCAAGCGCATATATAAAAGGTTTTAAAGCAGAACCGGGTGAGCGTTTAATATTAAAGCCATTTATCTGTCCGCCGATGTCATTGTTAAAATAGTCAGCCGAACCCACAGCCGCCGCAACGCTCATGTCTTTTGTGTCAATTAAAAGCGCAGCGGCATTATTAATACCTCTGTTGGAGTTGCGGTTTATATAAGAGTGTATTTGCGTTTCAAGCAGTGTTTGCAATTTTAAGTCAAGAGTCGTATCAATTTTTGTATTTATAATGCCCGCATTAAAATCATCTTTCAAAAGCTGTTCTATAAAATGCGGTGCGCGAAAAGGTAAATTTTCAGGCTGTCTTAGTGAGAACGGCAGTCTAAAAAGTGCACTTGTCAATTCGTCCGTACCATATACGCCGCACCATTTTTCAAACAGTTCATCTCTGGCTTTAGTCAGCTTTTCACTGACGTAGCCTGTGTTTTTATCTATTCTATAACTTGGAGATTGCGGAAGAACGGCTAAAGCTAAAGCCTCGGGAAGCGTTAATTTGTCCGGAGATTTGTCAAAATATATAAGACTTGCCGCACCTATGCCCTCTATATTTCTGCCGTACGGCGCATAATTCATATAAGCTTCCAAAATTTCATCTTTTGAGTAGAAAACTTCCAATTGAATGGAACGCAAAATCTGCGTAAATTTTCCTCCGACAGAGCGAGTGTTGAGTTTCCAATACATTCTGGCAAGCTGCATGGTTATGGTTGAGCCGCCCTGCTTGCTGCCTTTTTTTACATAACTTATCCAGCCGCCTCTTATCAAACTCACAGGATTAAAGCCAAAATGGTAGTAAAACCATTTGTCCTCATGCAGCAAAACTCCTTTAATCAAATCGTTTGATATTTTGTTGAGAGGCGTATAGACACGGTAACGCTCATCTTTTGCAAGAGTGAGTCTTAAAAGAGCGCCGTTTTGGTCATAAATGGCGGTAGATAAAAAAAGATTGTCTGAAAGTTTCGGATGAGGCAACAGTCTTAGTCCTGCAAGAACTAAAACTGTTGTTAAAACCGCTATTGCTAATTTGACTAAAAAGTACTTTAGTCTATGCCGCCACATTATTATTCGGACGGCAATACGGTAATATGACCGCTATCGGCAGAGAGAGCTTGTATCTCTCTGTCATACATAGCTTCGGCAAAAACCGGTGGAATCCCATAAACACCTTCATTTGTAGATTTTATCTGATATTTGAAAGTTTTCATATCTTGATACGCCGTTCCGTATATGATGACCCTGTCTTCTCTCACATCGCTGTAATCAGCATTCCAAGTGCTTCCATGAACCATTACGGGCGATACATAACCCGCATTATCATTTTCATAATATTCATCGTCTTCTTCACTCTCATACTCTTCCTGATATTGCGATTGCGATACTGCAAGCTGCTGCACGACTTCAAAACCACCCGGCAGCAAATCTATTACGGCGACATTACCAATGCCCTCTTTTGAATTGGAGCGGACTCTTATCGTTACATTTATCTTTTCGCCGAGTTTTGTCTGCGTGATTTTATTGCCACTTTCATCTGTGTATTCTCTATAAACCTCCAAGCCTTTTTTTACAGCCTCTTTCGGAGCGGCAATGTCATAACCTTCCTGCACGACAGAATACCATGCGGGTAGTTTTGAAGGGTTATTAAATATAACTTGCGTATCGTCTTTTTTGAAATTGCCTTTTGCCAGCATATCTTTCATCTGCGCAATCAATCTTGCATTTTCTTTGCCGCTTTTGGCTTCTATAAAGAGTTTATCTTCGCCCGTAAGCGCATTTAAGCCTTTAGAGTAACTATCTAAAGCCAATACGCTCATGGAAGACGAAGTTGTCGTATAACGCTCGCTTCTAATCATCATCGCCATATTTTCAAGTGCTTGAGGCGGTATCTGTTTTATCTTTTCAGGAAAATGTTTTGAAATAAGATAGATAGAAGCGGCATTTACGACAAGCGGATCGTAATAATCTCTTGACCACCACGCATTGCTATACGCTTTACTTAAATCTTCCCAAGGTTTTTTCAGAAGCCCTTCAGCCTCTTTGTCCATTTTGAGCATTTTATAAGTTGCGGCAAGATAAAGCGCTGAAATATCGTTTTGCCAGCTCTTCTCATGATGAAGCTGGAGCGATTTTTGCACAACGCTTAAAAGATTTGTCGTAACCTCTCCCTGCCTTGTTAAAAGATACACAGCATATGCTCTAAGCCTTAATCCTTCCAGACTTTCTATATTATTATTGTTTGCCAAATTTGCAAGATAGACATTTAATTTTTTGAGCAGATTTGAAGACGGTGTTTTGCCTCTATCTTTAAATTCCACAAGGTAATGAGCCGTATAAACGCTTACAAACATATCTCCGTAAGCGGTAGCCTGCCACAATCCTATCGCGCCGTTGGTATTTTGGCGGGAATTGAGTATAGATGCGATACTGTTATAAGGCACGCCTTTTGTTTCCGCCCTGTTAAGTTCGGCATACTCCTCTTGTATCATGGCTGATATTGCACGGCTTACAAGCTGCTCGGAGCAGTAATGAGGATAACTGTCAAGATAACTTGTAAGTCCGTTGGCTAAAACAAGCGGAGAGTGTGCGACGCTGGCTTCTCTCATAGCAAATGCATCATATACATTGCTAATTTTATCTACGCTCTCTTTCTCTCCCCCCATGCGTCCCATCACGCTTTGCGTTCTAAACGGCGTTATCGGTCTTACGGATGTTGTGCCAACCCTTGAAGTTGAGTAAATTTTACCGCTATTGTCGTAAGCAGCTTTAAATTTCAACTCCGCACCGCCAAGTTCGGAAGTAGCTTTGATTTTAAATTTTACAAAACCTTCGCTGCCTTTGACCAAATCCACATTTACCTTTTTAGCGCTTAAAACCTCAAGCTGTTTTGTTGTTTCAAGCGTTATATCTGCCAGGATAACTTTATCTTCTTCCAAATCTTCAATGTTATTTGAAACGCCCAGCGTTACTTCAAATATGTCGCCCGGAGCTGCTGTAAACGGTACATTCGGCGTTAAAACAAAATCATCTTTTACGGTCGTGTCCGTCTGCGCTATGCCTATTTTTTCTTTGGAAACCGCTACCGCCATAACGCGAAGTTTACCGTTAAAGTAGTCGGGAACTCTGTATGTAAAACTCTTTTCGCCGTCTATTTCCGTAATGCCGGACCAAAATACGACAGGTTTATCTACTTTTCGTTTGAATGGATTTAGATTTTTATTTGCCGCTTGTTTAGGAGAGGGAGGCTCGTCTCCACCTGCCGCTGAGGCTAATTTCTCAAATTTGCTGAATTCAGGCAGTATCAAATCAAGTATTTGATAACTCCTCACTGCAAGTTCGCGTTTGGCAAAAAAGTGATTTAGAGGGTTATTTAGACGATAATTTGCCACTTGCAAAATTCCCTCATCTACGGCAAATACAACTACTTTTTGCTTTTCGTTGGTTTTGACGCTGATAGTCATATCTTGATTTGGTTTTAAAAGTTTAGGTGAGATTATCTCTATCGCCGCTTTCTCTTTATCTTGTGAAACTTTAAACGGCACAACGCCATAGCTTAAAGGACTCATAAATATATCTTCGGAGTTAAAGTCGCGCGTAAACTGCACATTGACATATCCGTTGCCTTTCAAATCGCTTGGCACAACTATCTTTTGTGTAGAGCTTGTAGTGGTTGTTTTGAACCATTTGACGACATAGACTTTATCTTTTTCTACAGTGATAAGTCCGCTTCCTATGTATGGCGTATTGATAGCTATCTCTATCTCTTCACCGTTTTTATACTCGTTTTTTGAAAGTTTCATTTCAAGTTCGGAATTTCTCTCTAATGAACGGTCTATATCCGCATCTCCCGTTACAGAGTAATAAGTCCTGTAAAGCGTCTCGCCTTTACTATTTTTGACAAGCAATTTGTAACTGCCGGGTTTTTTCGTATCAATCGTATAATCAACGCCTTTATTATTGATGATGAGCGGATTTTCACTTAAATGCACCTCTTTTAGTTTTGACTGATATTTGTACACACCCGAATCTTGCAGCGTTAAAATGGAAACATATTTTTGTTCCAATATCTCAATATTCAAATTATTTGCCGCTATTTTCGTAAGGTTTTGGTCTATTGCTATAAAACTAAGCTTTCTATCGCTATTTTTCTTGATATATCCCAAATCTCCGTCAGCTTTAGCGCCTATTAGATAATCATTCGGCGAAATAAGAGCGGATGCCGTAGCTGCAACACTCCTGCCTGCGCCTGCTTCAAAAACTTCAGAGACTATAGCCATTTGATAAGTCGCTCTGTCATACTCTTCCAATAAAAGATTTATCTCCGCTATGCCCTCTTCGTTTGTTCTGCTCTCTTCAAGATCTATATCAAATCGTTCGTTTGAATAGTAACCGTCATAAAAATAATACCCTTGATACTCTTTGAATGAAAAAGCCGTAGGAGAGAGTATAAGCGAAGATGATACGCGTCTGTTTTGCGCCGGAGTACCGAAAAGATTTTCTGCTTTTAAAGCCGCTCTAAGCTCGTTTGGTTTAACCCAGCCTTTAATCTTTTTTGGAGTGAGTTTAAGCTCGGCTTTCATTCTGTCCGGTTCAAACTCTTTTATTGAAACCGAAGTCGAACCTATCAATATGCCAGCTTTTTTCTTATCTGCATAATCTGCCGCAATATGCAAATAGACTACCCAATTTCCCGTAGGAGCATCTGCCGTAGTAGTAAATGGAATCTCATTAAATCCACTCTCGTCAATCGTTAATTTCGTACTTTGAAACAACTGTCCTCTTGCATCGTAAACGGAAGCTGTTACAGGAATCCCTTCTACTCTTATATTCCAATCCTCAGCCCTGACGATAGAGCCTATATTTACACTGTCTCCGGGTCTGTACAAACCTCTGTCCGAAAAGAGATAAGCACTGAGTCTGCCCTGTTCTACGGTATTTGACACGCCGCCCGTGTCAAATCTTGAAAACTCAAGTCTTCTGTTATTCGCATATTCGTCAAACGGCAAAAACGACAAATCGTCATCTTTTTGGACTACATATACAGCGGGAAGCTGCGAAGAAGGTGTTTTATAATCTTCAGCAAAAGGTTTGAAACGCACATGTCCGTTTGCATCTGTCGTTTCGCTTGCTATAGGTACGCCGTTTCTGCCCAATACCGATACTTTTGCGCCTTCAACGGCTTTTCCTTCTTTTATAGACTGTACAAATACATCATGCGTTCTATCGACCGATCGTTTTGCTATAATACCCAAATCCGTAACTACTATGAGTCTTGAACCGCCATTGTTATAATTTATCACATTTTTATTATTAGGATCCCAAGTGGAGAGCGTAACTAAAAAAATGCCTTTTGTACTTCTGCCTTTTTCGTTCAGATAGTTACTCAAATCCACGCCCTCGTAAACGACTTTGCCGCTGTTTGTTGCAGGAACCGTTTTATTGTATGTAAAACTCTCTGTAAAGTACGATTTATCCATGTATCCGAATGAAGATTGACTAAACTGCCAATTATTGTTAAAAGTTACTAAGTGCTGTATCTGCGAAGCAAGGACACGATTTATCTCAAGTTGAAATCCAGGAATATTGCGCGCAAAAACAGGCACTTTTTTCTCGCCTTTCAAAGAGAGCAGCACACCCTCGGTAGCAAATTTCAAAACTTCAGGAAATTGCGGCACATCAAGCACAGACCATACGGCATTTTTAGGCTTATAGCCGCCGATTGTTTCTATATATTTGCCGACAGCTACATAGATAAACTCATCGGGACTGCTTTTGTATTTATAACTTGCGATATTTTGGAATTCATCTTCAAAGGCATCCAATGTTAACTTAAGCGGTTTTGACAAAGCCAATACTTCAGGACCAATGTCGTCGTTATTTGACCAATAATGATTTTTTATAAACTTACTGCCTCTAACGGAAGGTTTATCTTTTGGTAAAATCCATGCTTGCACCTGCTTGGATAAATCATTGATATTGACTTTGTCCATGAGTTTAACGACCAAAATCTGCTCTTGTTCGTTGTTTTCATTCTCGGCAATAGTCAAAAAGATATTTTGAACCACATTCGTATATGGGCTCAAAACCGCTTGTGAAACTGTCAAATCGCCGCTTGTAGCCGCACCTCCCATGGAGGATTTGACGCCTTTTTTGATATTTAAAACCATTTCGCTGTCTATCTCGGGAAGTTTGACAAATTCGGATCTTATCCATGCTTTCATCTTTTTATCGTCGTACTTTACGGCAAATTTATATGGTTTTGGAGCGATTTTATATTTTTCGGGAGCTTGAAGCTGCATGGAGATCTGTTTTTCAAAGCTTGCCGCATCTACCGGATGAGAAAAACCTACTTCATATATGACATTTTTTTCGCTTGGTTTTTCGGGGTTTTGATATAACTCTTTACTTCCAGAACTTATCTTGAAAGGCTCTGTATTGAACTCAAATTCACTCTGTTCTATCGTTGCCTGCTTATTTAGTAGTATTTTAGGGTCTATTTTAATGTTGTATTTTTCGCCTATACGCCAATCTTCGCTCGGTTTAAAGACAAGCGAATACTCATTTGTCCAGATCCAAGTTCCGTTTATCTCGGGGGTAAGTTTGACGCCTTGAACGGTATTGTTGCCGCCGACATTTTCAATAGGAGCTGCAGCGTCGCTGAAATAGATATTCAACGGATTAAAATATATATTGTCATTTTTATAATTTGTCTTTTCGGGAACATACACGGTTGCGTAAACTTCAGTGTAATCAATTGGCGCTACATCTATCGGTTTCGGCTGGTTTTGCTGCCAAACATAGATATAATAGCCGACCGCAGATAATAAAATAGCAGCGGCAATGAATAAGGCGGTTATCTTTTTGTATTTAAAAACAAATGTGCCTGAAAATCTGAAAAATTTAGCGACATATTTTAACCATAACGGCATCTGCCACTCAATTTTGCCAACAATAAGGCTTAAAACAAACAGTACGCCTCTTAACGCCAATGAAAAAACTTTTACGGTAAGTGACAGGATTTTTTTAAAAAAACGCAACATACTATACCCCTTTTTTGACATTTAAAATATTGGTATTTTATCTATTATTAATTTAAAACATTATCAATTTAAACAAAAAAAATTAAAATATATCAAAAAAGTTATACTATTGTAATTTACTCCATCTCCAGTCGCATTAAAAGCATATCTTCGCCCTCTTCTACTTTTATATTATTGCTGCCGCAACGAGTGCATATAAATTCGTTATTTACCAGTCTATTCTCAGCGCCGCATGATAAACATTTGATGATAACATCTTGTATATTCATGACAAGTTCCGCACCTTCGCAAATGGTTTTTTCCTTGAATGTGTCAAATGTGAGTTTTAAAAAGTGCGGCTCTATGCCGCTGAGTCTGCCCACTTTAATCTCAACTTTTATTATTTTTTTGGCGTTATGAGTTTTTGCATTCTCTTCGCAAAGAGATAAAAGAGAATTTACGATTGAGAGTTCATGCATTCAGCAAATCCTCGGAAGCAGTTCGCCTTTTGGAGACTCCAAAAATCTGCTCGTTCCCCAAGGCGATTTCAGTATCACATGCTGATTGTAAAAGCTTGAAACTGTGCCTATGATGCCGGCTTTTTTGCATTCATCAAATTCTCTTAAGATTTTAATCGTTTTGTGCGCATCCTCTTTTTTGACGCAAAGCACCATTGTACCCTCATTTGCCAATTCATACGGCTCAAATCCGAATATTTCGCAAAGTCCCTTGACCTCGTTTGAGATTAAAATATCGCTCTCATTTACTTCAATGCCAACATTTGAAGCCAAAGCCCATTCGTTCAAAACAGCACTTATCCCGCCTCTTGTCGCATCTCTTATGGCTTTTGGCTTGATGCCGTTTTCAAAAAGCGCATTTACGGGGAAAAAAAGCGAAGCGCAGTCGCTTTTTAACTCTCCCCCAAGTTTTAACTCTTCTCTGCTTGCAAGTATGCAAGCTCCATGGTTTCCGACTTCATTTGAGACGATTAGCATATCGCTCTCTTCCAGATTGTGCGATGAGATATCGCCGCAGATTATCTCGCCGATACCGCTTGTGTTGATAAAAATGCCGTCCGCTTTGCCTTTCGGGACGACTTTCGTATCGCCAGCTACTATTTTAGCGCCGCTTTTTTCAAGTTCATTTTTCATGGATATGACGATGCGTTCCAAATCCTCGTACAAAAATCCCTCTTCTATGATAAACCCGCAGCTTAAATACAGAGGTTTTGCGCCGGAGCTTACCAAATCGTTCACGGTTCCCGCAATGGCTATCTTTCCTATATCTCCGCCGTTAAAAAAAAGAGGCGTTACCGTAAAAGAGTCTGTTGTAAAAGCGATTTTGCCTTTTACTTGCAAAGTAGCGCTGTCTTCCATTTTGTCTAATATCTCATTGCCAAAATGCTTAAAAAAAAGTCCGTTTATCAAAGACTGCATCTCTTCGCCGCCGCCGCCATGACTCAATAAAATCTTTCTGCCCACTTTAACCTCTTAAAAATTTTCCATATTTAAAATACGCCGCACATGCCCCTTCGCTTGATACCATACATGAACCTATCGGGGTTTTTGGCGTACAGGCTTTGCCGAAAACTTTGCACTGGGGCGGCTTTGCTCTGCCTCTTAATATCTCTCCGCAAATACAAAGTTTATGGTCGTCTATATGTTTTTTGGGAAGTTCAAACACCCTCTCGGCATCCAAATGCGCAAATTCATCTTTTAATTTCAGCGCGCTTTTTGGTATATCGCCTATCCCTCTCCAGCGAAACACTTCCCGCTCTTCAAGATACCTGTTTATCAACTCTTTGGCTTTCATATTTCCATCTTTATTAACGGCTCTTGAGTACTCGTTTTCAACCTCTCTGCGTCCTTCGTTAAACTGCCGTACTATACGCAAAACGCCGTCCATGACATCGCTTGGTTCAAAACCGGATACTACGACGGGAGTTTTATATTTTGCCGTTATCGGCTCAAATATGCCGTATCCTGTGATAACACTCACATGAGAAGGTCCTAAAAATGCGTCTATATTTGCTTTCTCGCTCATTATCGCATGGATTGGCGGCGGAACTAACAGATGATTTATGTGAAAGAGTATATTTTTTATATTTTCATGTATGACTTTATCTATCAAAACAGCGCTCATCGGAGTCGTAGTCTCAAACCCGATAGCAAAAAATATAACCTTTTTGTCGGGATTTTCTTTTGCGATTTTGAGTATATCAAGCGGCGAATACAAAGCTCTTATATCGTACCCTTCAGCTCTCAATACCTGCAGAGAGGTTTTGCTGCCGGGCACTCTTATCATATCGCCAAGCGTTGCCAGTATAACATTTGGCTTTTGGGCAAGCTCTATCGCCTCATCTATGCGCTCTTTTGGCATCACGCACACAGGACAGCCGGGTCCGTGTACAAAGTTGATACATTCAGGCAAAAGCTGCATTAAGCCATACTTCATGATGGTATGAGTATGTCCGCCGCAAATCTCCATGATGTTCAGCTCTTGCTTTGCCTCTTTTTTGATTTGAATACTTAAAGCTTTGACATATTCGGGATTTCTGTATGAGTTAATCAAATCTATCTGCAAGCCCCATATCCCCTTCCAGCTCATCTATCGTGCCGTCTCTCATTTTTGCCGCTATCTCCTCATAAAGAGCCAGACTCTCTTTTGCCTCTTCTTCGCTTATCTTTCCCATGGCAAAACCTACGTGTATAAGCACATATTCGCCCGCCTCTACTTTTTCATCTATCAAATCAAGCGACACTTTACGCAAAACGCCCAAAGTCTCAACCGTAGCGTTATTGTGTTCGTCTATCTCTACAACGCGCGAAGGAATGGAAAGGCACATCGCTTATCCTCTTAAAGATTTTTTCATTTTAAGATAGTTTATCCACTTATCTATGCCTTTTTTAGACTTGCTGTCGCACTCTATGATATCTACTTTGGGATTTAATTTTCTTGCCTCTTTTATGGCTTTTTCAACGCTAAAATCAAAATGAGGCAAAAGCTCCGTTTTGGTTATCAGCAAGATATCAGCCGCGCGAAACATCACGGGATATTTGGCAGGTTTATCGTCTCCTTCCGGAACAGATAAAAGTACGACATTCAGATGCGCTCCGACATCATAGCTTGCGGGACAGACGAGATTGCCGACATTTTCAATAAAAACAAAATCAAGTCCACGAAGGGGCAGATGATGCAACCCCTCATGTACCATAAAAGCATCCAGATGACACGCCTGACCTGTGGTTATTTGATGTGCGGGCGCTCCTTTTTTTATGATCCTATCAGCGTCTTGATTGGTTTCAAGATCTCCTTCAATCACGCCTATATGAAAACTGCCGTCTTCTATCGTAGCTTCAAGAAGCGTTGTTTTTCCGGCACCCGGACTACTCATAAGATTTATGGCAAAAATACCATGTTCTTCAAAATGAGCGCGATTTGAAGCGGCTTCTTTGTCATTGGCATCTAAAATTTTTGTTATAACTTCAACTGTTTTAGTCTCGTTTAGCTGCGGATTTGCATGCTCGTGAGTATGTTTATGATCCTTGTCATGAGCGTGTTCATGCACATGTACAGTACCATCTGCATGAGTATGGCTGTGAGCATGAGAAATGGAACAGCCGCAATCTTTACACATAATAATCTCCTGTTGTTTTATAAAGTTGGAGATTATACCAAGAAAGGATACAAAAAATAATTAAATATCTTAATGGCCACTCGTTTTTTAGATTGATATAATTTATCTCGACAAAACCACATAAAATAAAAATAAGTTTTATTTGCTAACATTTCGTTCATATTTTCAAAAATGAGGTATAGTGTGTTTTATCTGATAATCGTTACAATTCTTTGGGCATTCTCTGTTAGCCTTATAGGCGAATACCTAATAGGTCTTGACAGTTATTTTTTAGTGTTTATAAGAGTATTTTTGGCTTCGCTTATATTTATTCCATTTACAAAATTCAGAGGCGTTCCGACAAAACTTCAACTCTCCTTGCTTTTGATAGGTTCAATACAGATAGGTATAATGTATCTTTGTTTGTATCACTCATACCGTTTTTTGACAGTACCTGAACTTTTGCTTTTTACGATATTTACACCGTTTTATGTAACGCTTGTTTATGACGTACTGCACAAACAATTTAACGCTTTATACTTGATAAGCGCATTTGTTGCTGTTTTGGGAGCTTATATCATAAGATACGAGAATGTGAGCAGTGGATTTTTATTTGGATTTATCCTCATTCAAGCGTCAAATATCTGCTTTGCAATTGGTCAAAGCGCATACAAATATATTATCGAAAGATATAAAACTTTTGACCAAAAAGAGATTTTCGGTTATTTTCACTTTGGGGCTTTGATGATAACCACTGTTGCCATCTTGATTTTCGGCAATTTTGAAAAAATGAATCCGTCAACATTGCAATGGGGTGTTTTAATGTGGCTTGGAATCATGGCTTCCGGCATAGGATATTTCTTGTGGAACAAAGGCGCTACCATGGTAGATGCGGGAGTGCTTGGCATAATGAACAATGCGCTTATACCTACCGGTCTTTTTGTCAATATCATAATTTGGGGAAAAGTAGAAAATTATGTAAGTCTTAGCATAGGAACGGCTGTGATAATATTTTCTTTATGGTTACATACAAAGTTTATGAAGATGAAGAGAGTAAAAACTGCCCTTTAATAATAGTTTTTAAAAATTATTTATCATGCAAAAGTCCGTTTTATCTCAAAACCACTAACTGCCAATCATTTTAATTCTTGGGTAATGTGTGCTATAATCAGCCTCATGATGACGTTACTATTTTACTAATCAGCCCAAAAACCTTACCTCGTAATCCAAAGTTGGAGCCTCTATCAACGAGGAGGGTTTTTGCTGCTCCGAAGGCTGATTATGAAAAATACACATCAATACAGTTTTGTAGCGGATATTATCGCCGATCCGTACGGATTTACGTACGATGAGATTGGGCGCGTTTTGCCCGAGCAAGACGCAAGATCGATATATGCACTCCTTTACAAAAACATTAACGGCAAAGTCCGCGATATGCAGATCAAAGATATCGTCAAAGACTTTGAAGCAAATAAATATATCTTTGAGCTGTCAGACCATAAATACATAGAGAGCGTTTGCATAAAACGAAGAACCGGAACGACCGTATGCGTAAGCACGCAAGTTGGCTGCCCCGTGAGATGCGCCTTTTGCGAATCGGGCAAATATGGCTTGATAAGAAACCTTGGCGTATCCGAAATAGTAAGGCAGGTTATCTATCCGAACGAGCGCATAAACAGGATAGCATTCATGGGCATAGGAGAACCGCTCTTAAATTACGACGCCCTCATCAAAGCCATACATATTTTAAGAGATAGAAACGGACTGGATTTTCCAACCGACGGCATCGCCGTCTCTACAGCCGGAGTAATAAAAGGATTAAGGAGAATACGCGAAGAACATATAAAAATACAGCTTGTTTTATCGCTACACGCCACCACGCAGGAAGTTAGAGACTATCTGATGAGCGGAATGCGAAACAATGATATAAAAGAGACTGTAAAAGCGGCTCTGTCATATTCGCAAAGACACAATAGAAAACTGGTGATAGCCTATATGCCCTTTGCCGATATAAACGATAGGCATTCCGATATAAAAAGGCTTATCGAATGGTTAAAAGACGAGAATGTTATGGTTAATCTAATAGAGTACAACCAAACGACTAACCGCGCGCTAAAACCAACCGACAAAGCGCGCTTAAGGCGCATTCAGGCAAGTTTGGAAAACGGCGGCATTGAGACTATGATAAGGTCTTCTCGCGGTAGAAATATAAAAGCCGCCTGCGGACAACTCGCCGCTAAGTATAATAAAATCGGCGATCCGTAAATCATCTTTTTCGTCATGAGATTAGAGTGCAAAGCAATGAAACGATCCGCCTTCTGTGCTTTGCTCACATTTTCCTTTTATCATTCCAGCCAAAGCGGGAATGATAAAAGGTATTTATATAAAGATAGATTGTTTCTTCGCAATGACGGAGAAAGGTTTGAAAAATTACACATTAAACTTTTTGCGATTTATGACACAGGTACTGCCGCTTTGACAAGTTTGGCAAATTTTACGCCCTTGAGTCCTAAAATCTTTTGTGAAAAGTCCACAATATCGTCAGCCATGCCCTTTAGCATTATCGTCTCAAGACAGTTTTCATGGTTTACATGCACATGCGTATTGCACATAATATCTACATTTGCATCATGCTGAATATCGGTAATCTTTTGAACCAAATTGTTTTGGTGATGCGTATAAATAATCGTCAAAACGCCGATAACTTCATCATATCCGCCTTCCCATTCGTCTTTTACCATCTTCTCTCTTATCAGGTCTCTGATAAATTCGCTTCTTGAAACATAGCCCTGTTCATTGACTTTTTTATCAAGTTCATCCAAAAGAGGCTCGGAAAGTGAAATCGTAAATCGTATGATTTTATCCATAATTTGTATGCCTTAAGTGAATATTTTTTGTATAATAGTATTAAAATACTTAGTGTTTTATAAATTATTCAGCGCATAAATTATCTGCCCAAGAGCGATCCCGCTGTCGTTAGGCGAAATATTTTCGGACAAAAAGAACTCTATACGCTCTTTTTCAAACAACTCTATCGTCTTTTCCAAAAGCGTTCTGTTTTGAAAAACGCCTCCGCCAAGCACGACTTTTTTTCTGTATTTTTGCGCTACATGTACCATCAATGCCGCCAAAGTATTGATAAACTTGGAAGCGGCTACTCTTGGCTCGTCTTCTAACATCCCTAAAAACCAGTAAATATACTCTATCTCGTTATTTTTATTTATGACTATAGCGTATCTTTCATGCACATTTTTATCGTACAAAGCCTCTAAGTTTAGTCCGCTCTCGCCGTCATAAGTTACTCTCTTTTGTTTTAGTATTATCGCGGCAGCCGCATCAAAAAGGCGTCCTACCGAAGAGCAAAGAGGCGCGTTTATATCTTTTTCATAAGAGCGTTCCAATAGATATTTTTGTTCATCCGAAAAACTGTTCAAAAATACCGCCGCATGAGCATTGTCTTTTTCGGCGTACAGAATGGAAAAAGCGATCCTGTCTATATTTTCAATACTCCCCTCGCCGCCTAAGAGCTTAAAAGGTTTAAACGAACAAACTCTTTTGTACCGTTTCAAATCGCATAAAAAAAACTCTCCGCCCCAAATGGTTTTATCATCTCCAAGCCCTGTTCCATCCCATGCGATGCCCAAAACCTCTTCTTTTATATCATGCTCAAACATAACGCTCAAAATATGCGCATAATGATGCTGTACAAAAATAATAGGGATATTTTGCTTTTTTGCCCAAATCGTAGAGGCATAATTTGGATGTTTATCGCATACCAAAAGCGAGGGCGTAAAATCATAAAAATTTTTAAATGTATTGATACTTCGCTCAAATGCTTCAATACTCTCAACACTCTCCAAATCTCCTATAAAAGGGCTCATCGTGATATTTGCATTATTGAAAATAGCAATGGCGCTTTTTTGGTGCGCGCCAAGAGCCAAAATACTCTCTTTGCATGTATAGGCTGTTTTGAAGGATTTTGGCGCAACTCCCCTTGAAAGCCTTAAAAAAATACTGTTTTTACCAACCAATTGCAAAACGCTGTCGTCGCTGAAATTTATAATATCTCTGTTAAAATCAACATATGCTTCTATCACATCTCCAAGTTTTTTGACAAGCTTCTCTTTTGAAGTTATGATAGGCTCGCCGCTTATGTTTGCGCTTGTGGCTATGAGAGGTTTTTTCAGTATCTCCAAAAGCAGTACATGAAGAGGAGTGTACGGCAAAAAAACGCCGATTCTGTTTATATTTGGAGCGATACTCTCACTCAACGCACACACTTTCTTTTTCTTTACAAGGACTATCGGACGGATTTGGCTTAAAAGCGCTTTTTCTTCTTCTTTTGTGATATCACAATACTCTTTTATCATCTCAATGGAAGCAAAAAGCACCGCAAAAGGCTTGGATTTGCGTCTTTTTTTCTCCCTTAAACGCAAAATCGCCCTCTCATTTAAAGCATCGCAAATGATGTGAAATCCGCCCATGCCCTTAAGCGCCGTTATTTTGCCCTCGTTTATGGCATATGCTAATTTCTCAATCGGATTTTCTTTCGTAACAGAGCCTTTCAAATCATAAAATTTTACGACAGGACCGCAATCAGGGCAGCTTATCGGTTGCGCATGATAGCGGCGGTTCAGCGGATCATTATACTCGGCTTCGCATTTTGGGCACATTTTAAACCAGCTCATGGAACTGTTTATCCTGTCATACGGAACGGTACGAATGATGGAGTATCTTGGACCGCAATTTGTGCAATTTATCAAAGGATAGCCAAAACGCCTGTTGTTTTTATCTTTTAACTCTTTTTCGCACTCGCTGCAAAGCGACATATCGGGCGATACGGATGTATTTTTTACTTTTGAATATACACTTTTTGTTATCTTAAAATCATCAAAGTTTTTAAGGGAAGTTTGTGTGATGTTTACGGTATCTATCGCAGCAAGTGGCGGTGTGAGGTTTTGAAGTTCAAACTCAAAACTCTCAAAAACCTCTTCATCTCCTTCGGCTTCTATATAAACTCCGCTTGAAGAGTTAAAAACAAATCCCTTTAAGTTGTATTTTTTTGCAAGAGAAAAGACAAACGGACGAAATCCCACGCCCTGTACTACGCCCTCAATCTCATAAATTTTACAAATTTTCATAATTCTATGGGCAACTCTTTGTTGAAATAGACTTTATGATTTACGCTGATATGATTAACGCAAAGATTTGATACGGTTTTAGAGCCAAATAAAGAGCCCATGAGCAGGATATTTTTCACTTCAAACTCATCTTTTACTTTATCGGCAAAATCATTTAAAAAATGAATCAAACTCTCCGCTATCCCAAACGATAACAGTCCGTCGTCTGCGCCCGCCAATTTGAAACTTATCACGCTTTTTAAAAATTTATGCGCATTCAGCGATGTTTTGAGGCTTTTTTCATCCGTAAGTTTATAATCAACTCTTACCCCTTTTTGTCCTCCAAAAAGCTCTATATTTTCAAAAAGCCTTTTTTTTGCCGTTTGCGAATCTTCACCAAATCCCAAAAGATAAGCCGCCGCCGCCCAAAGAGTTGAGATATTTTTAACCTCAAAGCGTATATTTTTCGCATTTTCATAAATTTTTGAGAAACTCTGATTGTATTTGTCAAGTAACTTACCGCCGTTCTCATCTTCTTTTTTGATACGCTCAAGCATTTCATCCAAAGAATCTTCAAAATCAGTCTGCAAAATATCAAGAACACCCGTTTTATCGCTGTAGAGCATAATCATATCATTATGATTTCGGCTAAGATATATACCGCAGTTTATCTCTTCAAAAAGCTCAAGCTCATGGATAGTCGCCGCAAACTGCATATGATGGGGATTTTTCAACGGCTTGATGGAGTTTAAAAGTTTCGGCGGAGTAAAAACTGTGCCTTTTATGATGATATTTTGTCCGCTTTTAAGATGGCAAACTTCAAGCCATTTGCTGTTTTTAATCTCTTGACCAAATCCAAGCGAAGCTGCTGCCGCGTCGTCTTCTGCCTCTAAAGCAACAAATTTAACACCTTTTTCCAATAGCGCCAAAGATAAAAAGTATAAAAACAGGTCGCTTGCAAGTCTTAATTTTATAAATTTCGGAAAATTCAGATACTGCGAGCTAAAAACCAAATTTACATGCGCTTTTACGACAGGTTTTTCAAGCGAAGCCAGTATTGCGGCTTCTTCATCTTCCATGACGGCGATTTTACCGACAAGACTCAAATCGCATGGCATTATAATCGTATCGTCGCTGTAAGTCGTATCTTTTACTTTAGAGATGCAAAATGTGCCGTTTAGCGTTTTAAGATTTAGCTTTTCGCCGCTTTCTATAACATCTGCCGCCTGCAAAAAAGCCTCTTGAAAACTATTTTCGTATTGAACACTTTTGTCGTTATATGTAAAAAACAGCGGCGGATTTATATCAAAATTTAGCCCCGTCTCATTTTTTACAAACGGGTTAAAATCCTTTTTTGCTCTGTTTAACGCCTCTTTCGTAAAAGGGAGATAAACTTCGCACTTCTTAATATCAACGGCTTTGCCGCTGTCCCACTCATCTACGGCATTTACATGAGTGGATTTCAAAAAAATTGAAAACGGAAGCGAATTTGACAGCTCGTCGGAAAATGCTAACAGCGCATCTTCACTACCCTTTACATGCAAAGATATTTTCTCTTTGTTTTTTGTGATGTAGTGTTCTATTTTGTTTTTTTCCGCAAAATTTTTTAAGAAATTTTCTAAGAAATTATTATTTGAAATATACTCAAATTCGTAAACTAATATCATAAATCCCCATTTTGACCAAATCTGTAAGCTTCATCTTGGATATCAATCTTCTCATCTATAACTTCAATCTCAAATCCAAGCTCTTTTAGATGCCCATTCAACACTTTCTCCATAGTTTTAGAACCTTTTATAATCTCGTCTGTAAGCTCCAATGTGGTCCCCTCAACTACTTTTGGTATGATACCCACAATCTTTGTTTTCGGTCTGTCGCCGACTATATCCATCATAGTCAAAGTTTGCAGCATTTCAACTTCATGAGCGCTTCCCTGCCATGAAATATGCTTTGGAATATCGTCAAAATCAAAGAAATAGACATCGCCCGCATTGCCTCCATCCGCACTTATGCAATCCAGTATGATAACATAATCATACCGAACTATTATCGGTATCAGCCTCTCGGCTAATGTACCGCCGTCAATAAAATCAAGTGTGTGAGATGTGGAACTAAAACGGTATTTTCGTTGTATGTATCGGCACAAATGAACTCCGATACCCTCATCGGAGAACATTATATTGCCGATACCAAGCAGTAATATTTTCATAAGCTTGGCTTATCAGTGGTTTTTGTGTTTAAACTTTAAACCGCTTACAATAGCATCTAAAGCGCCTTCTTTACCTTTCACGGCATTAAAAATAACCATATAAACATGAACAGGGACAAATATTAAAACTACCCACATAGCAATATGATGTATCATTCTGACATTAGCCAAGCCTCCCATGACCGCTTCAAACCATCTCATTAGCGGATACAAAGCGCCGCCAAGTCCATCATGATAGATATGTACATACAGTATAAGTCCCGTCAAGCTAAGAAGTGCGACCATAGTGTATAACAATACATACGCTGCAAACTGCAATGGATTATAGACACCTTTTAATTTAGGATGTTCGCCTAAAAATAGATAGTATTTTATCTGTGCTATCCAAACCTTAAAGTTCACAACATCTTTTGCCGAATTAATTTCAAGCTTTTCTACTTTGCTTTTATCAAAGAAAAATATATAACTTTTGTATATTGTAACAGCTATCAATAAAAAGCCGAATATCTCATGTACCATTCTTATTTTAGCATGTAAAAACAGAGTCGGTTCGCTTGATATTTCAGGCGCAGCAAAAACATATGCGATATAAAATCCCGTAATTGTAAGCGCTATAATAGAAAAAAACCGTATCCAGTGTACCCATCTTGTAGAGACGGTGTATTCCGTTTCTGCTTCTCTAACGAGTAATTCTTTAGACATATTTTCCTCCTGTTAGGCTAAATTGTCTTGAGAGACTTTATATGAACCAAGTTCATTGCCTTTAGTATCCATCACATGAACCGCACATGCAATGCATGGATCATATGAGTGAATAACTCTGATAATCTCCAAAGGTTTTGACAAATCCGCTATTTTAAGACCTATCAAACACTCCTCGTACGGACCTCTTACGCCGTTAGCGTCTTTAGGAGAGGCATTCCATGTGGAAGGAACAACGGCTTGATAATTTTCAATAAGTCCGTCTTTGATTTTCACCCAGTGGCTTAGCGTTCCTCTTGGTACATGTCCTATATATCTGCCCCTATACTCTCTGTTTTTATCAATCGTATAAGTAGCGCATGTTTCCTGATCTACTTTTAAGTTTGCAATCAAATTATCAAATGCGGTAAGTCCGTTATCTGCAATAACTTTTGCCTCTATCATACGAGCAGCCGTTCGTCCTAAAGTTGAAAAAACAGCGCCAAGAGGAAGTCCCGTATCTTTTAAAAACTGATCTACCACTTTTACTACTTTTTCGTTTCCTTTAGCGTAATTTACCACTATATTTGCCAAAGGACCGACCTGCATAGGTTTACCGTCGTATCGCGGAGCTTTTATCCAAGAGTATTTGCCGTTTTCATCTATGACTTTCGTATATGACGATTTGTTGTTGCCGTCAATAGTCTGAGCATCTTTGAAGCCCGTATATTTAGGGTTAGTTTTACCATCGTACGGATGCAAAGCTTCATTATCTTCATACCATGAGCGAGTCGCTTCTTCGGTAATTTTATCCTCATCAACTTCATACACTTTGCTGATATCGCCATTAAGTATGATGCCGCTGTCAAACAGCCAGTCATTCGCACCAAGTTGAAATTCTTTAAACGTGAATAGGTTTTTAACGCCTACATCGCCCAAAACGCTTTTTTCGCTTGAATATGCTTTGCCTGCCATAACAAGATCCGGATAGTAAGCGCGATTGATAAAATCCGCAATCTCTTGAAATTTAACCAAATACTCTCCAAGACGGGCTGGATCAAGCAGATCCATGACACATGTAACACCACCAACCGTTAAGCTTTGGGGATGCGGCTGTTTTGCGCCGAAAATAGCCATCATTTGAGCAACTGTTCTTTGGATTTTCAAACACTCAAGATAGTGTGAAAGAGCTATTAAATTTTGCTCGGGCGTCAAATGGTAAGTTTTATGTCCCCAATAAGCATTGGAGAATGGTCCGAGATTGCCTTTTTTTACAAATGCGGCAACTTTTTCTTTGACTGCTTTTAAATGGTCGGCACCTGTTGCTACAGGCAGAGAGGTATATTTAAACGCTTCATCGCTTGCTCTTTTCGGATCCGCACTAAGAGCTGAAACTATATCAACCCAATCAAGTCCATGAAGATTATAAAAATGTACAGGGTGGTCATGTAAAAACAGTGCGCAGTTCATGAGCGTTCTGGTTAAAATCGCATTTAAAGGCGGAGTGATACCAAGCGCATTTTCTACCGCAACAATACCCGCTTTATAATGTGAAAATGTACACACGCCGCAAATTCTTTGTACAAAAAATCCAGCGTCCCGCGGGTCGCGCCCTTTGACTATATGTTCTATGCCTCTCCATAAAGTAGCGGAGGAGTAAGCCTCTGTTACGACATTATTATCATCAACAACTACTTCAACTCTTAAATGTCCCTCTATTCTGGTGATAGGATCTACTACTATTCTTTTACTCATAATTTTTCTCCTGCCGCTTATTTATCTTTTTTAACTGCGCCGATAGCTGCATGCGCTGCGATACCAATTGCCGTAACTGTCAAAAGAGCTATGCCGATTTTATCAGCCGTACTGTCCGCACTGATTGAACTGTATAATTTATCTGCAAGAGGTTCTTCAAATGTACCCATACTATCCCAAAAATCAGGTTCGCTACAGCCAATGCAGCCATGACCCGCTTGAATAGGCCAAGATGTATGCTGATTAAATCTCTCTCTTGAACAGTTATTGAAAGTATAAGGTCCTTTACAGCCTACTTTATATAAACAGTAGCCTTTTTTAGCTCCCTCATCGCCGAACTGCTGTACAAATTCGCCTGCGTCAAAATGTCCGCGTCTTTCGCAAAGATCATGAATTCTAATCCCATAAGCCCATTTTGGACGATTATACACATCTAAAGACGGAAGCGTGCCGAAAAATATATAATGCAAAACATTTCCTACGATATTTTTCTCACTCGGAGGACAGCCAGGAACATTTATAACGGGTTTGTTCGTAATTTGACTTAAAGGTTTCGCATTTGTAGGATTTGGACGAGCCGCTTGAACTCCGCCGAAGCTTGAACAGGTTCCTATAGCAAATATAGCCGCTGCGCCTGCCGCTGCATCTCTGGCGTGTTCTGCGCCCTTTTTGCCATGCGGTCCTACAGTCAAATAAAACTCGCTGCTTCCGGCAGGTATTCCGCCCTCTACCATAAGAATATATTTGCCTTTATATTTTTTAATGGCATCTTCCAGATTGTGCTCTGCCTGCCAGCCTGCCGCTGCCATAATCGTTTCATGATATTCAAGCGATATATGATCAAATATCAAACTGTCAATCGTAGGCGCATCCGTTCTTAACAAACTTTCGCTGCAACCTGTACACTCTGCCATATGAAGCCATATAACAGGCAGTCTGTCGATAAGTTCCGCAGCCTGTGCCATTAACGGCGTAAAAGTTGCAGGCAGTGAAAACATAGCGGTCATTCCTGCAGCCCATTTCATAAAATCGCGTCTGGAAATACCATGCTCTTCCAGTAAAGCGTTTACCGATTTTTCTTCTTTAATTTTTGGAAATTTAGCCAAAGTATCTAATCTTTGAGCTATCTTACCATAGAGTTCTTGATGCTCCATGTATTACTCCTAATTTTTGCTTCAAAAAAAGCTGTTTTGTAATATTTTTTTATCTTAATATATTATTTCATATTTGACATACTAAAGCTTACTATTTTGCCGCTCAACACGATATAGCTGTGTAAATATGCAACATTTAAAAGGGATAAGCTTTGTTTGAATAAGAAAATTTTTAGTAAAAAAAAGTTTACTAAAAAAGTTTTTATTTTGTTTCTTTTAAGTAATAAAAGCCTATTTTGCAAAGCTATATGCTTTTAATAAAATTTGGTAAAATATAATTTACTTTTATACTAAAATACCGATTTTTTTAAAATAATCAGCGATATTTTTCAATGAAAACTCTTTGTTGTACATGTAAAGTTCCTGCCATGTTTTACCTTTAAGCCCTTCATAACACGCAAGATTCTCATTATTAAAAAGCCTGAGATTAAAATCAAGTGCGGAGCGAATTAAAACATGATACTGAAAAGTGCTCAAACTATCCATTAAAAGCAGATTTTTTAAATAACTGTTATTGGTATCTTCCTCTTCTTTCCAGATGCGCTTGGCAAATTCATGCTGAAGCTCAATTGACTTTTTAGGATAGAGTAAAAATTCTTTAATTCCTTGCTTAAAATCCTGTTTTTTAGGAATTTTTCTTGTACATGTAAGAAAAAGATAGACGCATATCAAAAAAAGCTCTTCAACGAGTATCGCTTTTTCCTGCAACTCTTTTTTTGTCTCCTCTTCAGCATCTATCTGTTCTCTTAAATATTCAATATGTTTTGTGCGCCAATTTTTATTATCGCCGCTATTACTGCACTTCTGCCACTCAATCAAAGTTGGCCTCGGGATATTGAACCGCTCCAAAATAGGCTTGTAACTGACTCGTTTCATAAGCTCTTTCCTTAAGCTTAAAAATGATGATATTTTACCAAAAATATATTAAATTTAATCATTAATAAAATTTTTTAGCAAACAGCAGTTTTTTTGATTATGTTTTCAGCCTGCATGAGCGGCGTTTTGAAGCGGTAAATCCTTGTTATATCCAAAACTTTTTCAAAAACTCATCATCAATGTCTATAAGACCTCTTTTTCGCAAACTGTCCAATATATTTTTGTCGCAATTTACAACTTCAGGCCATTCGCGCGTATATCCTTCAAGTTTGTCTTTTTTTGTAGCGTCAATCCCAAAAAACTCATCTTCTATAAATATATCGCGTTTTGCGTCTA
>JAISXY010000083.1 GCA_031270285.1 Campylobacteraceae bacterium | reverse complement strand
TTATTATAAATATCAGCGATACGGCAAATGTCGTATGCATGCCAAATATAAAAAGCTCCTCCTCGCCTTTTACATAAGTAGAGATGTGTTCGCCTGCTTTGAAGCTCATTGCTGTAAACAGTATCGTTGTGGCAAATGTAACGCCTACTATATTTCCCATATTTCTCGCAAGTGCGTTTAAACTGCCGATAACGCCAAGATAACGCTTGTCAGCCGAACTCATGATGATTGTATTGTTAGGAGATTGGAAGATGGCGTTTCCAAGTCCGACGAGTCCTACAAGAATGATGAAGTAAACGATATTCATATCTATTTTTATGAAAATGAGCAGAAAGTTTACAAATGCGATAAGACTAAGCCCTGCTATCGTCAGTCTGACAGCTCCCATCTTATATGTAAAGCTTCCCGCGATGGGCGCTGCTATACACATAACGACAGGAAAAGCCATCATGATAAATCCCGCCGCACTTGGACTGTAACCGCGTGCCGTTTGCAGATAAAAAGGCATGAGTATCGCAAAAAAGAAGTTTGCGCCAAAAACTATAAAAGCGCAGATAAGCCCCACAGTTACGGTTTTATTTTTAAATATAGAAAGATCTATCAAGGGCTGTTTTTTGCCGTATTCGTATTTGATAAAAAAGAGTGTGAGCAGCAGCGAAATACCAAGCGGTATTTGTATCGCAATATCGCCAAATCCTCTCTCCTGACCCATAAACATGGAGCCAAAAAAGAGTATAATCGCCGCCGCATAGATAAAAAAGCCTGCAAAATCAACGCCGCTTTTTGTTTTTGATATATCTTTAGGCAGGTATTTAATCCCAAGTAAAAGCGTTAAAAGTCCGAATGGAACATTGAGCCAAAAGATATACGACCATGGAAGATAATGCACGATGATACCGCCCACACTAGGACCCGTTATACTGCCAAGCGATACGACCGAGCCTATAAAACCAAGTGCTTTACCGCGCTCTTGAGGCGTAAATATCTCTGTGATGATGCCAAGATTGGTGGACATCGTCATGCCGGCACCCAAAGCTTGTACAATGCGCGCAGCAATGAGCGTTTCAAGCGAATTGGCAAGACCTGCCAAAAATGTGCCGCCGACAAATACGAGCGTGCCTATGCGAAAGATTTTTATTTTGCCCGCTATGTCTCCGATTTTGCCGAACAGCACCAAAAATGTACAGATGGTTATCATGTAAAAGGCGACTATCCAGATGGATTTGTTCATCGGTATTTCAAGACTTACGGCAATTGTCGGGAGCGCTATATTTACGATACTGCCGTCAAGCGTCGCCATGAATGTAAAAAGCGATACGCTGATAAATATCTTCCAGCGGTTTTTTTGCACCTCAGGCGTATCGTAAAAGCTTTTTGCGTTATCTTGCATATTGTCCGCTGAATGCTCTTATGTATAAAAGCTGTATATTTTTTATCTTAATAAGCTCTTGCAACTGTTCGGTAGTCAGTTTATTTTCGCGCAATGTGAAGTGAAAGCGTATCTTTCGCCCCTCCACGGTTTGCGTATCAAAAAAGCGTGAGCTAAAAAGCTCTTTGTATTGTTCGTATTTTGTACCGATACTGTCCACATCGTCCAATATATCCGTCCAGTCAAGCGCATAAAGGTTTTTCATATTATCGCAAGCAGAGAGGTTTTTTATAAAATCCTGCGTATTGTATCCCGCTTGGACTATTAACTGTTGCAGACTTAAATCTTTCAGCTTGAAAAAGTTATCATTTGGCGCTGATGGAACTTGCAATACTCTTAAAATTGGCATTTTTGCGACAAGCGCTGCTATCTGTCCGTCTTCGTCGTAAGATGCGGCTATAATGCTTGTATTATGGTCTCCCGTATCTGTCAATTTGACCCTAAACGATTCTAAGTTTTCAAAAACCGCACCGGAGTTAATAAGCCTTGTAAAATCCCAATTTTTCGTACCGTTTGCGCCTTCATCCGCTCCTGTGAAAAGCAGGGATTTTATCTTTGAAGAATGCTTGATGATTAAATCAATAAACGCGGCAAATGCGAAGTTATAACCATCGTCGTATCCGTCTCCAAAATAGGTCAGCTCGTACCAGTCTTCAGCTTTGTAAAAGTTGATTTTGGGCGACCAATCAGCCCAATACCCATCGTTTTCTTCCATCTCGTAATTGTAAATATCCTCTTGGAGTTTGATAAGCTCTTTTATCATTATTATCCGCACCCGTAACAGTTACCTTGACCTACATCTTTTAAACTGCCCGTCTTACTTTCCTTTCTTCCTTTCCAGTCGTAAGTTTTGCCATCTTCAGTTTTTATCATGATGCCAAAATCCTTGCCCTTTTCGTATATCGTATAAGTAACGCCAGCGTTTGTAAATTTTAGTGTAGTTCTCTCTCCTTCTTCGTAGTAAAATTTAACATTTTTGCTCTCTGCCGCACACTCGCCGCTTATTTTGAGACTGTAAGGAGCGGGGCAGGCAAACTCTACGCGCCCGTTTTTGTTTGTGAGAACATAATTTATATTATTTCCTTCGTCTATAAAAAGAGTGATTTTTTTGTCGTTTTTGTCTGAGATAAAAGAGAATGTCGGCTTTAATATATCGTAATATTCAAAGTCAAGTTCAAGCCAACTGTTTTCTTGAGATATATTGCCATCTTTCCAAATTATCTCGTTATAATTTACATACGGCGCATTTTCGCCATATTCACTTAAAGACTTGCTCAAAACCGGCTCGCCTTCCACGATATCATACTCGCTTGTACCGTAAGGAAATTGGTCGTTGATGATTTTTTTGTTTTTCGCATCTGTTTCAAACATACCTTGATGTGTCAGATATGAGAATTTTTCATTATATGTAAAACCTTTGGCATCGCGCAGATATATATCGTATGAATAATCAAGATTTGCCTCTCCATGATAAACGGCAAAATCTTTTTTACCATCAAAGTTAAAGTCTTCATGTATGATGAGATTGCGCTCTTTTGCGAACTTTTGCCAATCTTTAATCTCTCCTTCGTAATACAAATCCCAAACTTCAACGCTTATCAGGTTTTCGTCGGTTTTTTTATCATAAATAACGATGTAGCCCCCGTGTCCGTCGAAAAACGAAAGAAATGCTTTGGCGTAAAACTCTCCGAAATCCAACTTAAAAGTCTCTTTCATTTTTCTATACTCTGCTGATATCTCTTTCTCGTCCATAGACATGGCAAGACGAAAACCGACAGTTTCAAGACTTTCATCCTCATCATAAAAGCCGTTGCCTCTACTGGCGGAGCGTGCGAAATTTGAGTTATCATAGTAACTGCTGCCTCTTACACCTCTGCTATTTGATTTTGGATCTACTAATATTGAGTGGTGGTAATAGTCTTTGCCATAAAGGTCGCTTATAAATTCCCACACATTTCCCGCCATATCGTAAAGTCCCCATGCATTGGGCTTTTTTTGACCGACTTTTTGGATTTTCTCATTGCTGTTTGATTCAAGCCAGGCGTACTCTGCTGTTATGTCATATTCGTTGCTGTTTCCCCAAAAAAATCTTGTATCGCTTCCTGCTCTTACGGCGTATTCCCACTCGGCTTCGGTGGGAAGACGGTATTTGTCCGTTGACTCTTTTTCATTCAGTTTTTTGATAAAAGTATTGATATCGTTCCATGAGACATTGGTAACTGGAAAGCTGTCTCCTTTTACCATGCTTGGATTATTTCCCATGAGGGCGCGCCACTGCTTTTGCGTAACTTCGTACTTTCCAAGATAAAACGGCTGCGAAATGACGACTTTGCGTCTTGGCATCTCATCTTCCAAGCAAAATCCGTTAGCCTCATCGCAGCCCATCATAAAACTTCCCTGCGGAATTTTTACAAACTCAATACCTATGGAGTTAGCTCCAAACGCAAAACCAAAAACAAGCGGTAAAAAAAGTAGATATTTCATCTAACCCCCCTTTTGTTTTAAACTTCCAGAAACTCTTTTTGGTAAAAACTGTTTATTTGTATCTTTTCAAAAGCGCCTTTTAGCGATACGAACAGGCTCGGATGAGACTTTTCAAGATTTGCCAAAAGCTCTTTTGTCTCATATCTTGCATGAGGCATTTTCACATCAAAACGCATCGCCGGACACGCTTCGTCGCCGATTGTGGGCAAGTTATTTAAAATGGCGTTATCTCTAAGCTGTCTCTCTCTTACATATATCAGCGGACGGATAACGATAAGACCGTTGTCAGCTCTGTATATCGGAGGCATTGAACGCAAAGTGCCGTTATTCATGAAATTCATAAAAAAGCTCTCCGCCGCATCGTCCAAATGGTGCGCTAAAGCAAGCTTATTAAAGCCGTTTTCAAGTGCGTAAGTGTACAAAGCGCCTCTTCTCATGCGCGAAAAAAAGCTGCAAAATGAGGAGTTTTTGCGGATTTTATCTTTTGCAAGTTCAAAAATCTCAGTATTTATGATGGTATGTTTTATCTCATGTTCTTTGCAGTGCTCATGCAGCGTATTCAGATCTTCTCCCATGCCGTAAGTTACGGTAGCCGCTTCATAAGTAAAATCAAAGGGCGCAACGCGCTGCGTATGTTTTAAGGCATGCGCCAAGGAAAGCGAATCTTTGCCGCCGCTAAGTCCTAAAAGTACCTTGTCGCCTTCTTGTATTAAATCGTATTTTGCATTTGCGCGTCCAAGAGAGCGCAATATGGATCTGCTTACATTCATATTTGTTTCTCCAATTTGTCTAACATGGATATGATAAAATCAGCGCTTATCTTTGAGCTGCTCTGCAAAAATTCGTCAAAATCAAATCCTGCATGAGCGTCCGCCGCATCGCTTATGGCGCGAAGTATAAAAAACGGAATGTTAAGAGCGTCGCATACAAACGCTACTCCAGCGCCTTCCATCTCAATTGCGTCCGCTTCAAAAGTTTTCCTTATCCACTCTTTTTTTGCGCCGTCGCAGATAAACTGGTCGCCTGTAGCTATGATGCCTGATTTTAATGTTAGATTTAACGCTTTTGCCGTCTCTTGCGCCGCTTTTAAAAGCTTCGTATCGGCTTTTATCAAAACTTTGCTCTCCGGCACAAATCCATACGGATGACCGAAAACAGTGATGTCAAGGTCGTGCTGTACAAGCGCTTCTGCGGCTATCAAATCTCCTATATGCAAATCATCTCTGATGGCTCCTGCGACTCCGGAGAAAAGCAGTTTTTCGGCTCCAAATCTGTTTATCAGGATAGATGCCGTAAGAGCGGCGTTTACTTTGCCGATTTTGCTGTAAGCTACGGTTACATCTATATTTTTATACTTTAGCGTGTAAAATTTGTTGTTTGCAATCTCTACGGTTTTGTATTCGCCGAATCTCTCCAAAAGAGGCGTTATCTCTTCTACCATCGCTCCCATTATAGCTATGTTCATGTTAAGTCCTAAAAAATTTCTTTATTATATCACTTTTGCAGTGTTAAAAAAACTCTAAATAAAAGTAAAAAGAGGCTGATTTTATAGACAAACAGGCATAAATAAATTTATCCCAAAATTTTCAGCGTCTCCTCAAGAGTCGTCATATCCGTTATGCTGTAAGTCGGAGCTTCATTTAAGCGTTTGTTTAAGCCTTTCAGCACAGAACCGCCAAACTCTATAAATGCATCCACCCTCTGTGCGCTTATTGACTGTTTGTATAAAACGGGCGATATAAGCTGTTTTTCAAGCAAATCTACAGCCTCTTTTTTGTTTTTGTATGGCTTTGCGGTTACATTTGAAATAATGGGCGCCGTAAATTCATCTTTTATAAATTTGTCCAGTTTCTCTCTCAAAGGCTCGCATGCGCTTTGCAAAATCGGACAGTGGCTTGCTACCGACATGGATAAGAGTAAAGCTCTTTTAGCTCCCGCTTCTTTAAAATCATTTGCATATTCGCCTAAATCGTCTTTAGCCCCAGCTATCACTATCTGTCCGTCGTTATTGTAGTTTGCCGTCCAGATTTGTTTGCCTTCATCTCTTGCCTTTTGACATATCTCTTCCGACTTAGCATCGTCAAGTCCGACAAGCACCATCATGCCCGCATTCTTACCTTCGCACGCCCTCTTCATCAAAAGTCCGCGTTCTCTTACAAGCTCCAAAGCGTCATATATGTCAATCGCACCTACGCTTATCAGCGAAGTTATTTCGCCAAGAGAGTGTCCGAGTGCAAATTTCGGCGTGATTTGGCTGTTTTCCTGAAAAAGTTTAAGCGCTGCCGCACTTACCAACAGTATAGCAGGCTGTGCAAATTCCGTTTCGTTTAGATTTTCATTCTCTTCAAACATAAGAGAGGGCATGTCTATACCAACTCTTTTTGAAGCTTTTTTGAAAATATCCTGCACAAGAGGACTTTTTTCATAAAAATCTTTTCCCATTCCGATGATCTGCGAGCCTTGTCCGGGGAAAATAAATGCTATATCTTTTGACATTTTTTGTCCTAATTGTTAATTTTTATATTCGCTGGTTTTAAAAAATCGGTGCAGTTCGGATATTTTTTTCCGCAAAGTGTTTCTGTTTAAACCGAAATTTTTGGATATTGCAAGCTGTGAGCGGAATTTTTTAAATCCTGCCCTTAAAAGCGGTATATCAAAGATATAAAGCAATCTGCGATAGTCATCGCCGCTGCC
>JAISXY010000048.1 GCA_031270285.1 Campylobacteraceae bacterium | reverse complement strand
ATCCGAAACGACACAACTATTTCCGTCATTCCCATGTCCTCTTATGTCTTTCTATTTCTCCCTCTGTCATTGCGAGACGATGAAATCGGCGTGGCAATCCACCTCTTCGTCATTCCCGCTCCCTCCTATGTCATTCCCGCCTGAACAATGCGACCCAGTCTCCTTATGTCATTTCCATGTTCTTTTTATGTCATTCCCGCGCAGGCGGGAATCCAAAAGCGCATTAAATTATCTTGCATATTAAATAAAGTAAAAGCGCATAAAACTAAAACCTTTTACTGCTTTGTATATTCTTTTTTGGATACCCGATTACTCGGGTCTGACGTAATGGTCGCGGGTATGACATAAAGTGGGGTGGATACCCGCCTCCGCGGGTATGACAAAAGGGACAGGTATGACAGAGGAGGGCGGTTTACAAATTTTTCTCAATATCCTTTTGCAAAAACACGCTTTGACCCGAATACAAAAGATGTATATCGTCTTCTTGCATAATTTTGTTTATTATCTCTTTCATCACTTCGCTTTTATGTTTCAATATCTCGCGGTAAGGCGAGACATACCATACGCCCATGACTACGCCATTGCCGTGTGCGCTCGGATAAAAAAATACTTTTGGATACTGCGTCATATTTCTAAGCGTATAGCGGCTTTTTAGGGTGTCGTACTGCTTTTTTGCCATTTCCGTAAATCTACTCGTTACAAGCTCCGCGCTTTCAAAGCCTATTTTTTCGGCTTTTGAAAGATTGCTGTCAAATGACATTCGTATCTCCACTAAATCCAAAATCGTTTTCAGCGACAAATGTGTATAGTTATAGACTTCTCCCATGATGAGATAGTAGTTAGGCACAAATATAACCCGTCCGGCTTTTTTGTGTTCGGTCAGCGCATCATTTGTGATATTTTCGTATAGAGTTAATTTTGTAAGGCTTATATTTATCACATCTCCGATGATGGAACGCCCGTCTTTTGATATTTTGATCCTATCGCCGATTTGGATGGAGTTACTGGTGATGAGTACAAACCACCCGACATAACTCAAAACCCACTCTTTCATGACAACCGTAAGTCCTGCGCCTATGACGCCAAAAACCGCCAAAACCTGCGCTATATTGTCCACATAGGTAAATGCGAAAATCAAAATTATAATGATGATAAAGAGGATATTTAAAATCTTCCTTATCATGAAGTATCTTTGGTCGTACTCTTCGCTTTTGTCGCTTTTTCTTTTGAATTTCAAAAAGAGTTTCGCGACATTTAGAAAAATGAAAATTATAACTATGGAGATAAATATATAAAAGAGTTTTCGCAACTCTTCGCTTTTGAAACGGTCGGCTTTTTTGTTGTAGGATTCGTACTGTTTAAGAACGCCCTCATAAATCTTTTCCAATGTATCAAGTGAAATCTGCAAAAGTTTTCTGTCGTTTTCAAATGATAAAAAAGAGTCTTTTTTGGGACTGTTTTTGGCTTCTTTTTCTAATGCGTTTATAATTTCAAGCGCATTTTTGTACTCTTTGCGATAATCTTCCATCCTAAAGCTCAAATGCTCTATCTCATCGTCAAGTTCATTTGAGAGCAGCGAAAAAAGCGATATTTTCGTATCATCCAGCCGTTTGAGTAAGGATTCGAACGGCTCAAAGATTTCGTAAAGCGGCTGGTAATTTTCATAGCCGTACAGATTTAAATTGTTTTGGAGGATGCCCGTCTCTTCTTTCAATCTCATAACTTCTTGCATGTTTTTATTTGCAATTTCCGCATTGAGTCTGTTTTGCAGCGTCTCAAGTTCTTGATAAGATTGTATATAGTTTCGGTATGATTGAAGCGATGAGAGCCAGATATTTTGAGAAGTTTGATTTGCAAAAAGAGCTGCTGTGAGCAGGCAGATCATGATAATTGTTCGTTTCATTGATTTTCCAAAGAGATAGTTTTATCGGCGCACCATTTGGCTAAAGCCCTGTCATGAGTGATAAGTAAGATTCCACACTCTTTTAGCATGTCAAGCATGTGGTTCAAGACATCAAGCTGCGTGATATTGTCAAGCGCAGATGTAGGCTCATCTGCCAAAATAAGTTCTGTTTTTAAAAGGAGCGCGCGCAAGATAGAGCATCTTTGAAGCTCTCCGCCACTTAATTTGTGCGGTTTTTCATGCAGCAATTTTTCATCAAGCGCCAATTTTTTGCAAAGATAGAGATACTCATCTTTCGTCAAATCTCTTTTTACGGCGTCTTTGATTTGTGAAATGACCGCGTAAGCCGGGTGAAAAGAGGAGTAGGGGTCTTGATAAATCTGTGCCGTTTTTTTGTGCGAAATAGTGCCACTGTGAGCTTTCAAGTTGCCGCATATAAGTTCAAAAAGCGTACTTTTGCCCGAACCGCTTGGACCAAGCAGGCAGATTAGCTCCCCCTTTTTTACCGTAAGTGAGAAATTTTTGTACAAAAGAGCGCCGTTGGGATATGAAAAGGTCAGATTTTTTATATCCAAAACCGCACTCATCGACGAATCTGCCCTTCGCCGTAAATCTTATACTTGTATGTCGTAAGTTCATTTATCCCCATAGGTCCTCTTGCATGCAGTTTGTTGGTGCTGATGCCGACTTCCGCGCCAAATCCGAACTCTCCGCCGTCCGTAAATCTGCTTGAAGCGTTCACATAAACACAAGCCGCATCTATATCTTGCGTAAATTTTTCCGCTTTTGTGTAGTTTTCCGTGATTATGACTTCAGAGTGCAAAGAGCCGTATTTTCCTATATGTTCTATCGCTTCTTCCAAGCTATCGACTATCTTGATAGATAAAATATTATCAAGATACTCATGTCCGTAATCATCTTCTGTCGCATCTTTTACTTCTATGATTTTGGCGGTATTTTGACAGCCTCTAAGTTCTGTGCCGGTTTCTAAAAATGCCTCTTTAAGTTTAGGCAAAATCTCGCCCGCTATATCTTTATGCACCAAAAGCGTTTCAAGAGCGTTACATGCGCTTGGTCTGCTGCATTTTGCATTTATGGTTATATCAGTCGCCTTTTTTATATCGGCTTCATTGTCTATATACACATGACACACGCCTTTATCGTGCTTGACAACGGGAATGGTTGAATTTTTGCAGATGAAATTTATCAGCGATTCTCCGCCTCTTGGTATGATAACGTCAACATATTTATCCATCTTGATAAGCTGGGCTACACCCTCTCTTGAAGAATCAGGCAGCAAAGAGACAGCCTCAATCGGCAAATCAAACCTCCTAAGAGCCTCTTGTATGGCGACTACTATCGCTTTATTGCTCCTCTCAGCCTCTTTTCCGCCTTTTAAAACGCATATATTTCCGCTCTTAAAGCAAAGTGCGGCAGTATCGCTTGTAACATTTGGGCGGCTTTCATAGATGATACCCACAACTCCGATAGGCGTGGTTACTTTTTCTATCCTAAGGCCGTTTGGCACTACCCAGCCGTCCAAAACTCTTCCCAAAGGCTCTCTCAAAGCGGCTATCTCTTCAACGGCTTTTGCCATAGCTTCAATGCGTCCTTGATTTAGTTTCAGTCTGTCTATCATTGAAAAGCTGAGATTGTTATTTATAGCATGTTTCAGGTCAAGCGCATTTGCGCCTATGATGGCAGAATGGTTTTGTCTGATGCAGGTTGCGAACTCATGCAAGACTTTTGTTTTAAATGATGGTTTTAAATTGGCAATTATTTTAGCGGCATTTTTGGCTTTTATTAAAAAATTTTCCATAATTTTTCCTTTAAGTTGCTGTAAACGCTAATTGTAACCATTTTTGCCTTTTAAGCGGTTTATATTTCACTCTTTAAAAATCTTTTTAAAAAAGCCGTATTTAACATTCCTTTGGCTAAAATAAAAGCTTGTTTTTTTAAAAGATTTTAGAATTTGTGAGAAAAAAATATGCAAAAACCGTTATTAATTGAGATTGGCGTGGAGGAGCTGCCTGCTATACCATTTTTAAAAGAGTTCCCCAATATAAAAGCAAAATGGAGCAAAATTTTAGAAGCAAACGAACTTTTCAGCGATTTTGATTTTTTTTATACGCCGCGCCGCCTTGTCTTTTGGCATAAAAATTTTTTAGTAAAACAACCGAACCACTTTGAAGAATTTTTCGGCGCACCCGAAGAGAGCGCATTTATTGACGGCGAACCCACGCCTGCGGCGACAGGTTTTGCAAAAAAATGCGGTGTAGCGGTTGAGAAGCTGGGACGTGCGCAAAAGGGCGATAAGAGAGTTTTGTACTACAAAAAAGATATTGAAGGCAAAGAGTCTAAAGAGTTGCTGGGCGAAATGATAAACGACTTTTTAAGATCTTTGAATTTCGGCAAATCAATGCGCTGGGGAAACTGCGAAGAGAGTTTTATACGACCCGTAAGATGGCTTACCGTGATGCTCGGAGACGAAGTGCTGCAATTGCAGGTTTTCGGCGTCAAGTCAAACAGTTTTACATATCCGCATCGCTCCCTGACTTCAAATAAATTTACATTCAGCAGCGTTGGTAACTATTTTGAAGAGCTGGTAAGAGGCTTTATAGTGCTTTCTCAAGATGAGCGATATAACAAGATAATTTCACAGATAGACGCTCTTGAAGCGATAAGCGATGTAAATGTAGAAAAAGATGAAGAGTTGTTGAGAGAAGTTGTAGCCATCACGGAACATCCGACTGTTTTGATGGGAAATTTTGACGAAATGTTTTTAAAACTGCCTCCTGAGGTTATCATCACATCCATGAAGGGAAATCAGCGTTATTTTCCCGTGTTTGAAAACGGCACGTTAAGTCCTCATTTTGTGGTTGTCTCAAATGCCGTGAGCAACGACTATATACTGATAATCAAAGGAAACGAAAAAGTTTTACATGCAAGACTCAGCGATGCGCTCTTTTTTTATGAGAATGACTTGAAAAACGGACTGCAGACGGAGGGCTTAAAGTCCATCGTTTATATCGAAGGGCTTGGTTCGCTTTATGACAAATCCCGAAGAGAAGAGAGGATAGGGTCATATCTTGCCAATACCAATAAAAAGGCGTTTTTTGCGCAAAGAGAAGATTTGGGCGAAGAGGAGTTAGGCGCACTGCTTGCAAGAGCGCTAATGTTGGCAAAAGCTGATTTGCTGAGTGAAATGGTAGGAGAATTTCCCGAACTTCAGGGCATAGTAGGGTATTATTATGCTCTTGCAGCCAAAGAGGATAAAATGCTGGCAATAGCTTTAAAAGAACAGTATCTGCCGAACAGCGAAGAGAGTGCGCTTCCGACTACTCTTTTTAGCGCAGTTGTCGCTATTAGCAACAAAGTAGATTCTCTCATGGCACTCTTTAGCATAGGTAAAATCCCAACAGGCACAAAAGATCCGTTTGCTTTGCGCAGAGCGGTAAACGGTATAATAAAAATAGTCTTAAAATACAATATGAAATTTAACATAAGAACGGTTTTCGGAGAACTCGGCGCACTTTACGCACCTTTTGACATATTTCAACTTGAGAACTTTTTCATAGAGAGGCTTTATCAACTCTTTGAGGGTGTAAATCCGTCTATCATAACTGCCGTCATTGAAGGCGGCGAGAGAGATATAGTAAAAATCGCCCAAAAGATAGAAGTGCTGAAAAATATCTCCCAAGAAGAGAGTTTTAAAGAAGTTTTTTCAACTTTCAAAAGAGTTGCAAATATCATAAAAGATATAAATTGCGATGCCGAACATACCGTATATGAAGTGCTTTTGCAAGATGACGCCGAAAAAGCGCTTTTTGAAGCATATACTAAAGTGGTATCCAAAGAGTACGCAAGCTTTGATGAAAACTTAAGAGCGCTTTTTACTCTAAAGCCTCTTATTGACACATTTTTTGACAGTGTCATGGTAAATGTGAACGACCAGAAAATCAAACAAAACCGCATAAGCATCATAGCTTCTATCTATAAAGCGTTTAAATCCATCGCCGACATAAAAGAGATAAGCGTATAAGCGTCTCTTTTTAAGGAGTTACATGTACAAAATAGCTAATTTTACGCTCTTTTTGGCAATACTTTGCATGATTTTGGGTTGCTCTGAAAAGTTAAGGGTATTTAGCCTTGATAAACAGTTTGGCTACATGAACGACAAAGGCACAGTTATCATAGAACCGCGCTTTGAGAAAGCTTTTGCATTTGAGGGCGAACTTGCAGTCGTAAAAAAAGACGGCAAATACGGCTTCATCGACCGCAAAGGCGAGTTTGTAATCCCACCGCGCTTTGAACATGTAAGCAGTTTTTCAAAAGATGGCTTGGCGTCATTTAAAGAGGCGGGCAAATACGGACTTGTAAATACCAAAGGCGAGATTGTCATGGAGCCAAGCTTTGACGCTGTCGGCAATTTTGCGCAAAACGGATTTGCGATCATAAGAAAAGGCGACAAACACGGATATGTAAACGCTACGGGAGATATCGTAATCCCGCCGCAATTTAGGACTGCCGATCATTTTACCGATAACGGTTTGGCGCGCGTGGGCGTATATGGCGAAGACGGTTTTATCAAAGAGGGTTTTATAGACGGTTCGGGCAAATTTGTGATAGAGCCGCAGTTTGACTTTGCCTTCTCTTTTTCAAATGACGGTTTGGCGAAAGTGAAAAAGGGTAATAACTGGGGATTTATCAACAAAAAAGGCGAATTTGTATTTTTGTCGGATACGATTTGCGGTGTGGAAGTGTTGAAAAATCCACAGGGCGAGATAACATATCCCAAAAAGAGTATTGAAGAGATTTGCAAGCGCATATAAAAAGATAAATGTTATATAGAAAATAATTAATCACAGAGTCATTGCAAGAGTCGCGTCAATCCATCTATTTTTGTTTAGAGTCGGTTTTGGCTCTTTTTTGTTCTTTCGACTGATACAGCGTATGATGCCAATAAGAAAATCCTATAAGCGCTGCACCTGCCGCTACATGTACTTTTTTTGCACTTTTGTTTTTGAGCATGAATGCGCTTATGGTCAAAATGCCCAAAGATGCCGTCATACCGACTTTTGCTATCTCTTTTTTTGTTGTTAAGTTATTTTCTACTTTTGTCATATCAGCCAACTTTGAGTTTTTTCATGGAGTTTAAAAGAAGCGCTATGGTCGTGCCGTTATGCAGCGCCGCTGTGATTATCGGCGTTAAAACTCCCGTGCTTGCGCCAAGC
>JAISXY010000086.1 GCA_031270285.1 Campylobacteraceae bacterium | reverse complement strand
AACGCTTATAGCTATCATGGAAAACTACCAGACAAAAGACGGAAAAGTAAAAATACCGGAAGTGTTACAAAAATATATGTAGAAATTAATTTTTCTTAAAAGTAGTTTTTGTATAATTACTGGAATTTCTACTTTTTTGTAGATTGTGAGTTATGCAATTTAAAAAATATTCACTAAACAACAAGAATTATGGTAATCTTTAAGTTTAAATAAGTTACCATTCTTTCATGCATAAATAATTTTTATGTGAGTTAACAATAAAGGATTTAACATGTACAGCAAAACTCTCAAAGATTTTACAAATCTATACTCCCTGTCAAAGACGCTTCGGTTTGAATTGAAGCCAGTAGGTAAAACATTGGAAAATATTTTACAAAACAAACTACTAGCTCAAGATAAGTACAGAGCCGATGCATATGAGGAGGTTAAAAAAAATATTGACAAATACCATAAAGATTTTATAGAAAAATCTCTGCAAAATTTCAGGTTTCATGAAGATTATCTGAAAGAGTATTGTTTCTATTTTTATATTAAAGACAAAAATGATGTAGAGAAAAAAGCTTTTGAGAAAATACAAGGATTGCTTCGAAAGCAGATAGCAAAAGCTTTTGATACAAGCAGATTATTCGGTAAAGAGTTGATAAAGGAAGATTTGCTTAAATTTGTTGATAATGAAAATGACAAAAAAACAGTAGAAGAGTTTAAAAATTTTACTACTTATTTTGTTGGATTTAATGAAAATAGAAAAAATATGTACTCCGAAGAGGAAAAATCAACCGCTATATCTTATAGGCTGATACATGAAAATCTGCCGAAATTTATAAGCAATATAGCTGTGTTTGAAAAAATCAAAGATATTTTAGCACATGAGATAAAAACAGTTTATGAAAATCTTAAAGAGGATTTGCATCTAAAAGAGATTGATGATTTTTTCAAGATTGAGAGTTATAGCGAAGTTGTAACGCAAAGACAGATAGAAATTTACAATGCTGTTGCTATTGGCGGCAAAACATTGAGTGACGGCACAAAAATCCAAGGCTTAAATGAGTATATCAATCTTTACAATCAACACCAAAGCACCAAAACTGCCCATCTGCCAAAATTTACCGAACTTTTTAAGCAAATATTAAGTGATAGAGATAAAACAATCTCATGGCTGCCCGAAAAATTTTCAAATGACAGTGAAGTTTTGGAGAGTATAAAAAATACATATCGCGAAATAGCCGCAAATGTATTAAATAAAAGCGCTGAAAATGAATACTCCTTAAAAGATTTGCTTTTACACATAGATGAGTTTGATTTGTCAAAAATTTATCTACGCAACGATGGTGGGTTGACTGACATTTCGCAGAGATTTTTAGGAAACTATTCTATTATATTGGATGTTGTCAAAAAAAGACTCATAAATGATAAACCGAAAAAGCAAAGAGAAAAACAGGAAAAATATGATGATCGCATCAATAAAAAACTAAAATCTGCTGACTCTTTTTCTATAGCGTTTATTAATGAATGCTTGGAAAACAGGACGATTCATGACTATTTTAAATTATTGGATAAAAATGAAAATGGCAAGGATCTGTTTGATGCGATAGGCGATAACTATTTAAAAATTCAAACGCTGTTGGATGCGGATTATCCCAAAGAAAAATCCCTTATACAGGATAAAGAAAATATCATTTTGATAAAACAGTTTTTGGATAGTTTAAAAAAATTGCAGCGGTTTGTAAAGCCGCTTTTAGGTAAAGGCAGCGAGAGCGATAAAGATATGCGTTTTTATTCTGAATTTGAAGCGTTATGGAGTGAACTTGACAAAATAACGCCACTATACAATAAAGTGCGAAATTATGTAACGCAAAAACCTTACTTAACAAAGAAGATAAAATTAAACTTTGAAAATTCAACGCTGCTTGCCGGTTGGGATGCAAACAAAGAACGAGATAATACTGGTATTTTGTTATGCAAAGACGGATTATACTATCTTGCCATCATGGATAAAAAACATAATAAAGTTTTTGAAAATGCTCCAAACGGCGATGGATATAAAAAGATGGATTATAAACTTTTGCCCGGAGCCAATAAGATGCTGCCAAAAGTATTTTTTTCGCAAAGCAGAATTGATGAATTTAAACCAAGCGAGCAGTTGATTGAAAATTATAAAAACGCGACACATAAAAAAGGTGATAATTTTGATATTGACGATTGTAGAACCTTGATAGATTTTTTTAAATCATCCATAGAAAAACATGAGGATTGGAAAAAATTTGATTTTCATTTTTCGGACACTTCAAGTTATAACGATTTGAGTGGATTTTACCGTGAAGTAGAGCATCAAGGATATAAAATCACATTTCAAAATATTTCTGAAAATTACATAAACCAATTAGTTGATGAGGGCAAAATTTATCTCTTCCAAATCTACAGCAAGGATTTCTCTCCTTACAGCAAAGGGACTCCAAATATACACACTCTTTATTGGAAGAGCTTATTTAGCGAGGAGAATTTAAAAAATGTAGTGTATAAATTAAACGGGCAGGCAGAGATATTTTTTAGAGAAAAATCATTAAATTATAGCGATGAGGTTTGGGAAAAAGGTCATCATTATGATGAATTAAAAGATAAATTTAAATACCCGATTATTTCCAAAAAAAGATATGCTTTGGATAAATTCCAATTTCATGTGCCCATTACTTTGAATTTTAAAGCGATCGGCAATGAAGATATCAATGAAAAAGTTAATCAATATATAAAAAACGGCAATATCAAACATATTATTGGTATTGACCGCGGCGAACGACACTTGTTATATTTGAGCGTAATTGATTTGGATGGCAATATTATAGAGCAGTCTTCATTAAATGAGATTGGCAAAACCAATTATCATGATTTGCTACAAAAAAAAGAGGATGATAGAGATGAATCAAGAAAAAGCTGGCAAATTATTGAAAATATTAAAGAGCTGAAAGAGGGTTATCTGAGTCAGGCAATATATGAAATCACTAAGCTGATGATAAAGTATGATGCTGTTGTTGTTTTGGAAGATTTAAATTTCGGATTTATGCGCGGCAGACAAAAAGTTGAAAAACAAGTTTATCAGAAGTTTGAAAAAATGCTTATAGATAAATTAAATTATTTGGTTGATAAGAAAAAAGTTCCGACAGAGGAAGGCGGTTTGTTGAATGCTTATCAATTAACCAATAAGTTTGAAAGCTTCCAAGCAATTGGAAAGCAAAACGGATTTTTATTTTATATTCCTGCATGGAATACGAGTAAAATTGACCCTGTAACAGGTTTTGTAAATTTGTTTGATACTGATTATATAAATGTCGAAAGTGCAAAAAAGTTTTTTGAAAAATTTGCGGATATACGCCATAACGGCACAAAAAACTATTTTGAATTTGTTGTGGACGATTATCGTAAATTTAACTCAAAGGCGGAAGAGACGCGCCTTGATTGGACAATCTGCACAAATAGCTCCCGCATAAAAACATTTATAAATCCTCAAAAAAATAATAAATGGGACAATGAGGAGATAATTTTAAGCGACGAATTTATTAAACTGTTTGACGGAAAAATTGACTACAAAAACAATTTAAAAGATAAGATTTTACAGCGGACAGAAAAAAAGTTTTTTGAAGAGCTTTTATATTTGTTTAAACTCACGGTTCAAATACGCAATAGCATTAAAAATTCAGATATTGATTACCTTATCTCTCCAGTTGCCGATGCTAACGGTGAATTTTTTGACAGCCGCAAGCAAAAAGCAGGTTTGCCAAATAATGCCGATGCCAACGGAGCATACAATATTGCCCGCAAAGGACTTTTGGTAGTAGAACAGATTAAGCAGGCAGATGATTTAAGAAGAGTTAATTTAGCTGTTACTAATAAAGAATGGCTACAATATGCTCAAAATAAAACAGCAATAAAAAAATGAGGAGAAAAAGGTTGGAAAAGTATAAGATAACAAAAACTATTCGGTTCAAGTTGGATTATGATAAAGAAGAGTCCATTAAAAAATTAGAAAAACAAGTAGAAAATCTAAAAAAGGAACAAGATTTTGATCTTTATATTTTTGTAACAGAATGCCATAAGTTCATTCCACGATTAAAGGAATATTTGTATTGCAAGGATAAAAATGACAAAATCACGAATAAACTAAAGAAAACTATCTATATAAAAAAATCATGGATAAGGTTATATGCTCAAGATACTTACTATAAGAGTATGCAAATAGATAACAAAATTAGAGAATTTAGCATTGGAACAATTAAAGAGATGAACGAGTTAATAAAAAAATGGTTTGAAAGATTTGAAGAATTAGTTCAATTGCTAACTGAAAAAGCGAATGAAAATGAACACAATTTATCAAAACATTCTGCTATTGGATTGCTAATTAAAAAAATGTTTGCAAGAAATAATTTTCCATTTATTTCGTCTTTTGTTGATAATAGCAACGATAAAAGCGAAATTGAGGTATTGAGTTTGCAACTTAAAAATATTAAAGAAAAAATTGAATCCATGCTGGAAACAGGATTAAAAAGGTATCTTCCATCTCAATCAAATGGCTTTCCTTTAGTAAAAGCAAGTTTTAACTATTACACGATTTTTAAAAATGCTGTTGATTTTGGAAAAGAAATAAAGAAACAAAAGGGAAATTTAATAATCAACATTCAAAAATTAACTTCTTATTTTAATATAACAACAAATAATCAAAAAATAATTGAATGTGTAATAGACGATATTAAATATATTGTGCAGGACAAAACATTATTATTAGGAGATACACCCAATTTTAGTAATGATAATACTGTATCTTTGAGGCAAATTTTAAAAAATATTAAGTCAGTACAGAAAAAAACTTTTAATGAATTGATGCAGAAGGAAAATTTCAGTTATGATAATTTGAAAAATAATCATAAGTTGTATCTCTTTGAAAATATTTCAAAAAATGAGTTTGAAACATATAAAAATATAACTCAAGAAATAACAGAAAAAGCAACCAAGAGAGATTTGTCTAATAGCGAGGAGTATAAAAGGCAATTAAAAAGTGAAATGGAAGAGTTAAAACAAAAAAGAGGAAAGGCGATCAATGGTGCCGATAAAAGTACAAAACAGCAGTTTATTGGATATAAATCATTTTGTAATTTTTATGGAAATGTCGCTCATAAGCATGGCATAATCTTAACTCTTATAAAAGGAATAGAAAAAGAGAGCGTAGAATCCCAACAGTTAAAATATTGGGCTGTCATTGCCGAAGAGGAAAATAAACATCTGCTCATACTTATTCCAAAAGAAAACAATAAAGCTAAAGAATGTAGAGACTTTATTATCAACAAACAAAATGACGAAGGTAATAAAAAAGCATATTGGTTTGAATCACTTACATTGCGTAGTTTGCGTAAACTTTGTTTTGGATATGTAGAAAACAAGATTAAGACAAATGAATTTTATCTTAAAATAGAAGAGGAATTTAAAGGAACAAAATATCAGTATTTTAGCAACAACAAATTCCTTCAAGGTGAATATGAATTAAAAACGGAGGAGAAAAAAATCAAATTCTATAAAGATGTTTTAGATAGTAATTATGCTAAAAAAGTTTTAAATCTACCTTTTGAACAATTGCAAAATGAAGTACTAAATCATGATTTTAATAGTTTAGAAGATTTTGCGATTGCCCTTGAAAAAATATGTTACCGCAGAAAAGTAATTTATGAAAATGATATTATACAAAAAATGCAATCAACATACGATGCACAAATTTTTGAAATAGCAAGTTTAGATTTGAAAAATAAAGAAAAAATTAACTTAAAAACTCATACGAAATTATGGAAATCATTTTGGGAAAATGAAAATGAGCAAAATGGCTTTAATGTGCGATTAAATCCAGAGATTACAATCTCTTGGCGTGATGCAAAAGAAAGCAGAGTAAAAAAATATGGTAAAGAAAGTGAGTTGTATGATGCAAAAAAGAAGAATAGATATCGTGATCCGCAATATACATTAATTACTACAATTTCTGAAAATAGTAATTTGCCAACAAAAAATATCTCATTTATAGAGCAGGATGAATTTAAAAAACAAATTGATAGTTTCAATGAAAATATAAAAAAGGATGATATTAAATTTATTATTGGTATCGACAATGGAATCGTAGAATTATCTTCTCTGTGCGTATATATACCTGAATTTAAAACACATGAAAGTATCTCAAACCAAGATAAAATATCTAACTTGGAAACCACAAAACATAAATTTCCTGTATTAACTATTACAGAAGGAGGATTAGGATTTTCAAAATATAGGAATGATAAGGAGTATAAAATTATTAAAAATCCTTCCTATTTTCTCAATAAAGAATTTTTTGTAAAAACATTTAAAACTACAACATTAGAATATGACGAAGTGAAAAACAAATATTTTAAAGAAGGCTCTTTGCTGACTATTGATTTAACAATGGCAAAAATTATTAACGGTAATATTGTAACCAATGGTGATATAAGCAGCTTTCTATCTTTAAAACTTATGGATGCTCAAAAAATTATTTATGAGTTAAATGATCATATTAAAGAAGAAACCGCTCAAAAAATTATAATCAAAAGTGGATTAGAACTTACAGAAGACGAAATAGATGAAATAAATAAAAACAGAAAAGAAGATAAAAAATATAATAATGAAAAAGAAGGATTTAATTTTTTTGCCCTTGTTTTCATAGCTGATCACTTGAGTGAAATCAAAGAAGTATTGAGAAATAGAATATATTTTAAGTATCTAATAGAGCAGGAGCAGATAAAAGAAAGATTGGAACGATATAATGTCAAGAGAGAGATTACAAATGAAAAATTGTCTCTTAAAATTAATCATTTAAGAAAAGCTATTGTTTCCAATGCAATAGGCGTTATCGACTTTCTTTATAAACACTATAAATCAATACTGGGTGGTGATGGACTAATTATAAAAGAAGGGTTTGATACGCAAAAAACAGAAAATGACTTGAAGCTTTTTCAGGGAAATATTTATAGAATGCTTGAATGGGGATTGTATCAAAAGTTTCAAAATTATGGATTAGTGCCGCCAATTAAAAACTTACTTTCTGTTAGAGGTGAAGGTATTGACGATAATGACAAAAACAAAATTATGAGATTGGGAAATATTGGATTTGTCAGCCAAGCTGGTACAAGTCAAGAATGTCCTATTTGTGGAGAAAAGAATAAAGATAAAAACAAAATTTTAGAAAACAAAAAGAAAAAAATTTTTATATGCGAAAATCAAAATTGTACTTTCAGTAGCATTAGCATTATGCACTCGAATGATGGAATTGCCGCATTTAATATTGCTAAAAGAGGATTTCAAAATTTTATGAATGAAAGAAACTGAATGCACAACCTGATAACCATCTCAACTCTGAATGATTTCATTTTTTGTCCGTATTCTATATATCTGCACAATGTATATATGGGTGGAGATGAGGAGCTCGTACATGCCGTTCCTCAAACACGCGGCAGGGTTGCTCATGAAAGCATTGATGAGAAAAAATACAGTACCAGAAAAGATGAAATAATGGGAATGTCGGTATATTCAAATGAGCTTGGCATTGTGGGGAAAATTGACATTTATAAATGTAACGAAAAACTGCTCATAGAGCGCAAATATCAGCTAAACGCAATTTATCAAGGTCAAATCTATCAACTTTGGGCAGAGTATTTTTGTATGATTGAGATGGGATATGAGGTTGGAAAGTTAGCTTTTTATGCCATTGCGACCAATAAAACTTTCCCCGTAACAATTCCAAATAAAGCAGATAAAAAAGAGTTGCAGGATTTTATTTTAAGATTTAAACAATTCAATCCCGAACAGCCCGTAGATATAAATACAAATAAATGCACTCACTGTATCTATTGCGCTTTATGCGACAAAGTGGATATTGAAAATGTTTACACATAAAGATATAAAATACCGTTCTATCTTTGTCATAAACTGCATCAAAGACAAATCATTACGAGTTGCAAACGGTGAATTGTTGCTTGAAAATATTGAAGAAAAAAAGACACTGACAAAACTGCCATTTCAGAAAATACTAGCGCTGTTTATCATAGGACCTGTAACTGTTACGACTCCATTAATTGATAAATGCACCAGATACGGAATATCGCTTGTCGTCATGAAGCAAAACTTAAGACCTGTTTTTTTCTTTTCTATTACGGCTGAAGCTAATTTTTTATTGCGCAAAAAACAGTATGAATACAATAAAGAAAATTTACAAATCCCTAAAATACTGGTAATAAACAAGATAAAAAATCAACTGATTTTGTTAGAAAAAACGCGCTTAAAAACAAGCGATATGAAAAAGACAAAAGAGCAATGCAGCGCTATATTGTCTTTAATTCCAAGCGCACCAAATTATGATACCGTCATGGGGCTGGAAGGAAAAGCTGCGACACTGTTTTTCTCTATTTATTTTGAACCGTTTAATTGGAAAAACCGCTCACCCAGAACAAAGATAGACCCGATAAATGCAACTCTTGACATCGGCTATACTATTTTATTTAACTTTATTGAAGTATTTGTCCGTTTATTTGGATTTGACCCGTATAAAGGCGTTTATCATCAACTTTGGTTTAAGCGTAAATCGCTAATATGTGACTTGGTAGAGCCTTTTCGATGCATTATAGACAAGCAGGTTCGCAAAGCTTTCAATACCAAACAGTGCAAAATAGAAGATTTTAATCTTTTTAAAAATGAATATATTTTAAAACGTGAAAAAAATAGTGATTATACTAAAATGTTCTATGATGTATTGATCGAGCAAAAAATAGAAATATTTAATTATATGCGCAAGTTTTATCGCTGTTTTATGCAACAAAATGACTTGTTAAAATATCCTCAATTTTTAGTTGAATAGGTTGATATTGTGCTTGTTGTAAGTTATGACATCTCAAATGATAAGTTAAGAAATAAATTTTCAAAAACACTCGAAAAATATGGCGGCATAAGACTGCAGTATTCTGTTTTTGAAATCAATAATTCAAAGAGAGTTATGGATATCTTAAAAATTAAGATAGAGACTGTATTTGCCAAGCAATTTGGCGGAGAAGACAGCGTTTTTATATTTGAGACTGATGAAAAAAAGGCTGTCAAATATGGAAATGCTATACACAGAGACAAAGAGTTACTGTTTTTTACATAGCAAAGGTGAGTCTTAATTTTTTTATATTTTTTTAACAAACTGTATTATATGATGATAAAATCGGTTCTTTAGCATACCAATGTCAAACTCTTAATATATAGGGGGAATAAATATGTTTTTAAAAAAAACTAAAAACATATTGAAAAATAGGCATTTTGAATGCTATAATTACCAAGTAGAGTCTAGACTCTTATTCCAATTTCTACTTTTGTAGATGTGAAAGATTGGCTATCTTTGAGATAGAGTCTAGACTCTTATTCCAATTTCTACTTTTGTAGATCTTGAGCTATGCGACGAGATATACGTTGCAGTCTAGACTCTTATTCCAATTTCTACTTTTGTAGATTATCCTCAAGTTTTTTAACAAATTCAGGAGTCTAGACTCTTATTCCAATTTCTACTTTTGTAGATCAAAATCAAAACAGATAACTGACCCTGGGGGTCTAGACTCTTATTCCAATTTCTACTTTTGTAGATGAGCTTGGAGTAACGGCGTGGCGGGAAAGTCTAGACTCTTATTCCAATTTCTACTTTTGTAGATTTATATCTCTTGTCTGCTTTGCTAATTGTCTAGACTCTTATTCCAATTTCTACTTTTGTAGATGTCTCTAAAACAACCTCATCACTTTTCCATGTCTAGACTCTTATTCCAATTTCTACTTTTGTAGATATAAGGGTATAAATTATGATCCAGCAGAAGTCTAGACTCTTATTCCAATTTCTACTTTTGTAGATAAGATGCCTTTGGTCTTCTTTTACATTGTGTCTAGACTCTTATTCCAATTTCTACTTTTGTAGATTTTATCTCCTTAAAGTTTAATTCTGATGTCTAGACTCTTATTCCAATTTCTACTTTTGTAGATTAGAGTTGGCGGGAACGCCGCAATATAGAGGTCTAGACTCTTATTCCAATTTCTACTTTTGTAGATGGGGAGGGAGAAAACGGAAAGAAAAAGGTCTAGACTCTTATTCCAATTTCTACTTTTGTAGATGCTATTTGTATAAATGAAAATATTGTCATGTCTAGACTCTTATTCCAATTTCTACTTTTGTAGATTAGAACAACACACAAAGTATGCGGGTAAGTCTAGACTCTTATTCCAATTTCTACTTTTGTAGATAAACGGTTTCATTTCCATAACGGCTTTGTCTAGACTCTTATTCCAATTTCTACTTTTGTAGATATATGCCGTCCGCAATAGGAAGTAACGCAAGTCTAGACTCTTATTCCAATTTCTACTTTTGTAGATGTGTTTTCCATGCCTTTTGGTATTCTACATGTCTAGACTCTTATTCCAATTTCTACTTTTGTAGATCAGGTATATTTGTAAGTTTATTCCTAAAGTCTAGACTCTTATTCCAATTTCTACTTTTGTAGATCAAATAAAATGTCGTTTTACAAAATAAGTCTAGACTCTTATTCCAATTTCTACTTTTGTAGATTAAGAGCATATAGATAGCCGTTGCCGCGGTCTAGACTCTTATTCCAATTTCTACTTTTGTAGATTATCTCCTGCGTTGTTTCTTTATCTCCGGTCTAGACTCTTATTCCAATTTCTACTTTTGTAGATTTTTCAGCATTAATATATTCTTTCATGGTCTAGACTCTTATTCCAATTTCTACTTTTGTAGATTTGAGTACAGTCTCCAATCCCTCATTATGTCTAGACTCTTATTCCAATTTCTACTTTTGTAGATTTGTCCTACGTCGGCATCTTTTGTATCAGTCTAGACTCTTATTCCAATTTCTACTTTTGTAGATAAGTATTCAGCCGCGGTAGATGTCGCAGGTCTAGACTCTTATTCCAATTTCTACTTTTGTAGATAACAATCTTCTTGATTATCGTGTGGCGTGGTCTAGACTCTTATTCCAATTTCTACTTTTGTAGATAATTGACCTCCGAAACAAAAATTATTTTGTCTAGACTCTTATTCCAATTTCTACTTTTGTAGATAAGCTCTTAAATTACCTTAAAAAAGAGGGTCTAGACTCTTATTCCAATTTCTACTTTTGTAGATAAGAGTAAAAATAACTCCTTTAATGCCCTTTGTCTAGACTCTTTTTAATTTCTACTCTTTTGTAGATAAGTATATACCTAATGAATACATGACTGGTCTAGACTCTTTTTAATTTCTACTCTTTTGTAGATACATCTGCAGCCTGAAGTAATTACAAATTTTAGTCTAGACTCTTTTTAATTTCTACTCTTTTGTAGATGGCGGTGCGTGCTTATAGTACGCTTTATTGTCTAGACTCTTTTTAATTTCTACTCTTTTGTAGATTTTCTCATTCATCGCCGCTCTCCTCTAGTCTAGACTCTTTTTAATTTCTACTCTTTTGTAGATAATAGAAAGGTTTGGCAATCACCTAGATCGTCTAGACTCTTTTTAATTTCTACTCTTTTGTAGATTTTGAAGAGGAGGATTAAGCCGCTACGAGTCTAGACTCTTTTTAATTTCTACTCTTTTGTAGATATTGATTGGCGAACCAACTCTATTCCCCTGAAGTCTAGACTCTTTTTAATTTCTACTCTTGTAGATTGAGAGGGTCTTGATTAATCCACTTATAATGTCTAGACTCTTATCTCAATTTCTACTATCCATTCTCTGAGACAGAGATTTGCCCGACATATCATTTTGGTCGTTATTAGTAGTTATGAAAGCTACTATATGTTTTAGAAAATTGAAATTTAAAACAGTAAGTGCGAAAAATGCTAAAATTGTGGGATAATATGTGTAAAAATAGCAAATTTTACAGCAAAAAAATAAAAATAAAACAAATTTTAATATTTAAATTGATACTATAACAAATTGGATTTATTCCAAGACATTTTTTTAAGGAAGAGATGACGTGAATATTTACGTTGGAAATTTGTCATATAAGATGACAGAGGAAGAGCTTGAGGCAGTTTTCGGACAATATGGTACAGTACTAAGTGCAAAAATAGTAGTGGATAGAGAGACAAACCGTTCAAAAGGGTTTGCGTTTGTAGAGATGGAAGATGATGCTGCAGCAAATCAAGCTATTTCCGAACTCAACAACAAAGAATTAGGCGGAAGAAATCTTCGTGTAAACGAGGCTCGTCCCCGTGAAGATAAACCAAAAAGATCATCTCGCTATTAATATATAATGAGTAATCTCCCAAGCCCTTTGCACTTTTTGTGTGAAGGGCTTTTTTTATGACTTAAAATGTTTTTCACGCGAATCGCCCCAACTCCCAGCGGATATATTCATGCAGGAAATGCCGTAAATTTTATGCTCACATATGCATTGGCAAAACATATCGGCGCAAAAATAGAGCTTAGAATTGACGACATGGATCAAAACCGCACAAAAAAAGAGTATATAGACGATATATTCGCTGCTTTGCAAAAACTTGAAATTGAGTGGGATTTTGGCGCAAAAGATACCGATGACTTCTTGCAAAACTACTCTTTTTCAAAAAAGCAGGAGAGATTTTTTTCTAAATTAAATTCTATTCGCAAAGCAAATCCAAATCTTTTTTATACATGTAAATGTCCGCGCGATAAATCATGTAACGGCGGATGTGCCGCTCTTAAGTTAAAATTGGAGAAAAATAAAACCGCTCTTAAAATGCATATAAAAAGAGGGACGATTATCGCACTTGGCGGTATTAGCGTGGATTTGACCGAAACAATGGGAGATGTTACATTGTGGCAAAAAGAGAGGTTTGCATCTTATCAGTTTGCTTCGCTTTTCAGCGATGAAGAGCGCAGAGTAAACCTCATTATTAGAGGGTTTGATCTGTTTAATTCAAGCGCACTGCAGCTTTACATGGCAAAAATTTTTGGTTTTGAGAATTTTTTAAAAGCGACTTTTGTGCATCATCGGTTGATTTTAGATGAAAAAGGCGGTAAACTCTCAAAATCAAAAGGTTCTTTGCATGCGGTTTTTGTTAATGAAATTTTTCAAAAGAGCGCTGAAATTGTAGGTGTTAAAGAGTTTAGAGCAATAGATGATAAATTTAAACTTTTATCTTGCAATGATGAGATAAGCGAGTATCTCAATAAACATGGAGTGAAATTTGAACAGTGCATTGGTGGTTGAAGGCGGAGGATTAAGGGGTCTGTACGGCGCCGGAGTTATAGATTTTTTGGCGGAAAAAAATATCTCTTTTGACATGCTTATAGGCGTATCTATGGGGGCTTGTAATTTGGCAAATTTAGCTTCAAATCAACCTGAAAGAAATTTTTCTCTGCCATTTCGCTTTATAGATGACAGCCGTTATTTATCATACAAAAGATGGCTTACGGGCGGGGATCTGTTTGGCATGAAGTTTATTTTTGAGATTATCCCGACAACGCTTGATATATTTGATTATGACGCTTTTTGCAAGAGAAAAAGCCGTTTTTTTATCGTTGCTACGGAATGCGAAAGCGGCAAAGCGGTATATTTTGATAAATTTAATTCAAGAGAGGATTTTACGCAGATTTTAAAATCTTCATGCTCGCTGCCGTTCGCTGCAAAGCCTGTACGATACGGTGGAAAAACGCTTCTTGACGGCGGTATAAGTGACCCTATACCGCTTCATTTTGCTCAAAAAAAAGGAGCGCAGAAAATCGTATTTATCTTAACACAGCCAAAAGAGTATAAAAAAAGCGCAATGAAATTTACCTCTTTATTGAAGCTTTTTTATCCTTCCGCACTTGTAGAAACTCTAAAAAACCGCCATATAAACTATAATAAAACGGTGGAAGAAATAGATGCGTTAGAAGCCAAAGGAGAAATTTTCATTATCCGCCCATCATCGCCGCTGCCTGCCAGAAGGATTGAGCGAAATAGAGAAAAACTAAAATCTACATATGAGCAGGGTTACATGGATATCCAAAATACTTATAAAGAGTTGATGCGTTATTTGGAGGCATAAATTATTTTAACTGCGAGCTGCTATAAAGCGCTTTATAAAAACCGTCCTTTTTGTCTATCAACTCATCATGTGTCCCTGTTTCTGCTATTTCGCCGTGGTTTATTACTATTATCTTATCGGCATTTCTCACGGTAGATAAGCGGTGGGCTATCACTATGACGGTTCTGTTTTGCATGAGATTGTCTATTGCTTTTTGCACGACGGCTTCGGATTTATTGTCAAGCGCTGAAGTTGCTTCGTCAAGTATGACTATCGGGGCATTTTTCAAAAACGCTCTTGCTATTGCGATACGCTGTTTTTGCCCGCCCGAAATCAATACGCCGCGCTCTCCTATATGCGAGTCAAGCCCGTCTTTAAGAGTCGATATGAATTCGTCCAAACATGCGCTTTTGATGATGAGATTTAACCGTTCTTCGCTCACATCTTTCTTATCAAGGATAATATTTTCCCTTATAGTTCCCGAAAATAGAAAATTATCCTGAAAAACAACCGCTATATGCTCCCTTAAAGAGCTTAAGGCTATATCTTTTATGTCAATGCCGTTTATTTTTATAGAGCCGCCCGTTACGTCATAAAAGCGCGGCAGCAGACTTCCGATAGTGGTCTTGCCTCCGCCGCTGTTGCCGACAAGAGCTACAGTTTCGCCCGCATTTATTTTAAAATTAACATTTTTCAAGACCAATTTTTCCTGCGTATATCCGAATGAGACATTTTCATATTCTATAATTTTAATTTTGCCGGGTTTTATGGTTTCAGGTTTGTCTATAATGTTTGGCTTAGCATCCACCAGATCAAATACTCTTTCAACTGCCATGAGCGAATTTATAATATGATTAAAATTGCTTCCCATAGCTTTTAATGGCGTATAAAGCATCAAAAGTGCGGCTATAAAAGAGACAAAACTGCCCGGAGTTATATCTCCCGATGTGATAAGATAACTGCCGTACCATATAACAAGCGCAATACCGATAGAAACGATAAAATGCATGATGGGCGACATGATGCCTGTTCTTTGTATCATCTTGATGCCGAGAGTAAAAACCGACTGAAGCGTCCCTTTAAATTTTATCTGTAAATACTCTTTTAGATTATAAGATGTGATGACTCTGTTACCGTTGTACGCTTCATTGAAGTGCGTTACTACTTTTGAGCCTGAAAATACGGTCTTTTTCATGATATCTTTTACGCGGCGTCTTATGGTTGTCAATGGATAAAGAGCGCATATCATAATAAACAAAGCTATAAGAGCCAACTGCCATGAATTATAAAAAAGCACGCCGATAAGAGCGATGGAAGAGATGACTCTTGTTACAAAAAGTTTTATATTTGATATAAGTCCGTTGCATGCAGTGTCCACATCGTTGTTGAAGCGAAACTGCACCTCTCCCGAGCTTGTTTTATCAAAAAATGAAGCCTCATAGCTCATGAGCCTGTCAAAAAGTTTAATTTTAAGGTCATTTGCTATTTTCCTGCCGACCCATGTATTAAGATATGTAGATGCATAATTTAAAGAGCTTTGAACAAGGCTGAATACAATGATCAATATGGGTATGTATGCCGTAGCGCCGACTGATTTTTCGACAAGAACGACATCCATATACGGCTTTAAAAGCAGGGCTATCAAAGCGTCCATCGAACCCACAGGGATAGTGATAACCATAGCCAGTACAGCGCGCACCCAGTATGGTTTTATGAACGGTAAAATCTTTTTGTAGTTTTGTACCATGTAAGCAGTGCTGATTTTGTTTTTTATCTTTTTGATCATCATGTGTCCAATTTTAATTTGCCGCTATTTTACCAAAATAACTCTTAAGGCGCCTCTTACAAATTTTTCAAACACTGCAAAATACCCTCCCTGTTTACCATTTTTGCATCAAACTTAACGATCAGCATATCACCGCTGATATACCACTCTTTTATCCCCTCAATATTTTCCAGATATTGAATATAATTTTGCCTTACCTCCAAAAGCGGAATATATACATTTTGAAAAAATGCGGGATTTTTTAGCGTCAATATCAAAATAAACCAAACGGTACAGATAAAAAACAGTATCCAAAATATCTGCTCCATCTCATAATATTTTAAAAAAATACCGCCTACAATACCGCCGCAAAATGTCCCCAAGTATCCGAAAAAATTAAAAACGCCAAGCGTTGCTCCGCGATTTTTGACTTTGGCATATTTGCTTGCCAACGACTGCATTAAAGGTTCATGAATATTAAAACCGGTGAAAAACAAAATTACGCCTGCTATAAAAAACCATTCGTTTTTTGCGTATCCCATGAGAGAGTAAGAGGCTACAAAAAAGAGTATCCCAGCCAAAAGCATCTCTTTGCTTTTTTTCATCTTTTCACCGATAATGACAGACGGTATCATCGCAAGCAGCCCAAAAATCATAGCGGGCAGATAGATATGCCAAAGCTCTTTTTCATCCCAAAAAAACTGTTGCGTCATAATGATGGGAATACTCACAAACGCCATCGTCATGAGCGTTTTTTGCAAAAAGTTGGTTATATTCATGCGGTATAGATTTTCATCTGTCAAAAGTTTTATATAACCCACCTTTTTTTCTTTTGCAAAACTTTTTATATGCGGAGGATTTTTTATGGCAAAAAGTAAAAACAGTGATAAAAACGCCAAAAAAGCGGTAAATAAAAAAAGTTTATCAACGCCAAAATATCCTCCCACAAGAGGTCCCAAAGTCATAGAAAAAGCAAAACTTAAAGCTATAACCGCTCCCATGAAAGCCATCGCACGAGCCCTCATCTCTTCTTTGACCAAATCGCTTATAAGAGCTGTTCCGACCGCGCCCACAGCGCCCATTCCCTGTATAAACCTTCCGATAAAAAGCAGATAAATTGAATTTGCATAAGCGCATATTAAAGAGCCCGCCATGAAGATAACAGTCCCTGCATATAGCGCCTCTTTTCTGCCTATCTTATCCGAAAGTGCGCCAAAAGGTATCTGCATGATCATTTGAGAAATCGCATATACGCCTATCGTTGCGCCTACTAATATCTCATTTGCGCCGTCCAATCGGAGCGCATAGAGCGAAAGTACGGGCAAAACGATAAAAAGCCCCAAAAATCGCAGCGCAATAATAACACTTATGGGGAAAATTGTTTTAAGCATCAAAATAAACCTTTGAAATAATTAGGACAATTATAGTCATTTTTATTAAAAAACAGATATGTTATCTTTTTAAAGCAAAAAATTGTTAAAATCAGTTTCTTATTTTTGGAGCAGACATGAGGATAATTTTAGCCAGTTCAAACAGAGGCAAAATAGCCGAATTTCAAGCCTATTTAAAAGGTTATGAAGTATTATCATACGGTGAAATTATGAAGCCTTTTGAGATAGAAGAGTACGGCAAAAGTTTCAAAGAAAACGCCATCATCAAATCCCGCGCCGTTTTTGGCAGGTTAGGCGATAAAAACGCGGTTGTTTTATCGGATGACAGCGGCATAAGCGTGCCTCTTTTGGGAGGAATACCCGGAATTTACAGCGCGCGCTTTGCAGGAATTGAAACAAATGCCAAAAAAAATCTGGAACTTTTAGTACAAAAACTAAAAGAGGCTGGAGTTGAAAGAGCAGACGCATTTTACACAGCAGCTATCGCGCTTTCAACCGATAAGGGCGATTTTAGCGTACATGGATGGATGTACGGCGAGGCGGTTACAAATCCAAAAGGCAATAACGGTTTTGGATATGATCCGATGTTTATCCCAAAAGGATTTGATAAGACATTAGGAGAGCTTGAGGAGAGCGTTAAGGCTAAATTTTCGCATCGCGCACGCGCATTGGAACTTGCGCTTATTTTACTAAAAACATTAATCAAGGATAGAAAATGAACGGAACTGTTTTAATAATCGGAGCGGGCGGAGTCAGCCGTGTAGCCACAACAAAATGTGCGATGAATACCGATATTTTTAAAAAAATAGTTTTGGCAAGCCGCACTAAAGCCAAATGCGACGAAATCGCAAACGATATAAAAAATAGGCAGCATGTGGAGATCCAGACGGCAAAAGTTGATGCCGACAGCGTGGAAGAGCTTACGGCTTTGATAGAAAAAGTAAAGCCTGACATTGTTTTAAATCTTGCTTTGCCTTATCAGGATTTGACCATCATGGACGCTTGTATCAAAACAAAAACGCACTATATTGATACGGCAAACTACGAACATCCCGATGTTGCCAAATTTGAATACAAACTTCAGTGGGAAAAAGATGAGGCGTTTAAAAAAGCCGCTATTTTAGGACTTTTGGGAAGCGGATTTGACCCGGGGGTTACAAATGTTTTTTGCGCTTACGCCGCACAAAATCTTTTTGATGAAATCCACGAGATAGACATACTTGACTGCAATGCGGGAGATCATGGATACCCGTTTGCTACGAACTTTAACCCTGAAATCAATTTAAGAGAAGTCAGCGCAAAGGGACGATACTGGGAAGAAGGCAAATGGATAGAAACCGAACCTGTAGCGGTAAAAATGGTGTGGGATTACCCAAAAGTCGGACCAAAAGACAGCTATCTTTTGTACCATGAAGAGCTTGAGAGTTTGGTAAAAAATATCAAAGGATTGAAGCGAATACGATTTTTTATGACATTTGGACAGAGCTATCTTACGCACATGAAATGTCTGGAAAATGTCGGAATGCTTGGCATCAACGAAGTTGAGCACAACGGCGTAAAGATAGTGCCGATACAGTTTTTAAAGACACTTTTGCCCGACCCTGCGAGCTTAGGGGCAAGAACAAAAGGCAAAACCAATATAGGTTGCGTCATAAGCGGATTGAAAGAGGGCAAGAGAAGAAAAGTTTATATTTACAATGTTTGCGACCACGAAGAGTGTTATAAAGAGACTTTGGCGCAAGCGGTCAGCTATACAACGGGCGTTCCCGCGATGATAGGAACGAAACTTGTGATGGAGGGCAAATGGAGCGCTCATGGCGTTTTTAATATGGAAGATTTTGACGCCAAACCATTCATGGACGAGCTTAACAAACAGGGCTTACCATGGGAGATAATAGAGATGAATCCGGACGAGAGTTTTGAGGTAAAGTAGTATAAATTACCCGCATTCTTCGCAAATATCGTTTTTTACAAAAACGATTACGCTCATGCGGGAATGACGAAAAAAAGTATGTCATTCACACTTCCTTTATGTCATTCCCGTGCAAACGGGAATCCAAAACAAGCGAAGCGCTTTCAGCTTGCTGAAATGTTTCCTAGAAAGCGCATTAAATTATCTTGCATGTATTCAAAAAAAGGTAAAGCGCATAAAACTAAAAACTTTTCACTGTTTTATTATGTTTTTTTGGATACCCGCCTACGCGGGTATGACGAAAGGGGGTCACAGGCATAACAAAGGAGACAAGTATGACAAAAACAGGTATCCAAACCCTCAAAACCCACCAAACTCACAAAAAATTAACACTAAAAACAAAAACCCTCAAAGCAAAGTAAACTTCAAAACCATTTTTTGCTATAATCTATCAATTTATTTTTATGAATAAAATTCAAATCAAAGGAGTTTTCATGTTAGTTTCATCAACTAATTCAGGTGCTTTAGCTTCGTTTAAGTTTAAGGCGTTCTCTCTCTCTCTCTCTCTCTCTCTTATTAGCTTTCTTCCTTAGTTTTACCTTAATCGGCTGCGGTGGTAGCGGTTCAGGCGGAAGCGGCGGAGGCGGCGGCGGTTCGACGCAATCTGCCGATATTACCGTTATTACCGCAGGCGGCGTGCATACATTTGCTTTGACAAACGACGGTAAAGTTTATGCCGCAGGGCTTAACGGCAATGGTCAGCTTGGTTTGGGCGATAATACCGATCGCCAGAGTTTTACCGAAGTAACCTTCCTTGGCGATAAAAACATTATCGCTATTGCCGCGGGCAGCGAACATTCGCTTGCGCTTACCGACGACGGCAAAGTTTACGCGACGGGAAATAACTACTTTGGCGAGCTTGGTTTGGGCGATAATACCAATCGCAACAGTTTTACCGAAGTAACTTTTCTTAGCGATAAAAATATTACCTCCATTGTCACAGACACTTATCATTCATTTGCTTTGTCAAGCGATGGCAAAGTTTACGCTACGGGAAGAAACGACTATGGTCAGCTTGGTTTGGGCGATACGACTAATCGCAACAGTTTTACCGAAGTAACTTTCCTTAGCGATAAAAACATTACCGCTATTGCCACGGGCGCCTATCATTCGCTTGCTTTGTCAAACGACGGCAAAGTTTACGCGACAGGATGGAACTTATATGGCGAGCTTGGCTTGGGCAATAATAACAATATAAACGTCTTTACGCTAGTAATCTCGCTTAGCGACATTACCGCTATTGCCGCGGGCGACGGTTATTCGCTTGCGCTTGCAAGCGATGGCAAAGTTTACGCTACGGGATATAACTACGATGGTCAGCTTGGTTTGGGCGATAGCGGAATCGGAACTAATCGTAACAATTTTACCGAAGTAACCTCTATCAGCGATGTCAGCGTTATTGCCGCTGGCGTCGGTCATTCGCTTGCGTTGACAAGCGATGACAAAGTTTACGCTACGGGAAGAAACGACTATGGTCAGCTTGGTTTGGGCGATACGACCGATCTCAGTAGCTTTACCGAAGTAACTTCGCTAACGGGCAAAACTATTGCCGCGGGCAACTATCATTCACTTGTCTTAACAAGCGACGGTAAAGTTTACGCTACGGGATTTAACGCCAGTGGTCAGCTTGGTTTGGGCGATTGGGCAGATCGCGAGATTTTTACCGAAGTAGGGTTTTAATTTTACCTCAAAAAGATTAACTTTTTTGGGAAATTTGATGATTAGGGATTGAGAGTATAAAGGCGGGAGAAATCCCGCCTTTTTGTTTTTTCTCCATCCTTCCCTCATGATAGACAATCCAAAAAGACACAATTATTTATGTCATTCCCGCGTAGGCGGGAATCCATCTTCTCATGACGACTATTTATCAAAAATCAATTTTTCCGTAAAAACATTTTTGTTGTTTCTTTTTTGGATACCCGTCTTCACGGGTATGACGGAGTGGGGACATGGTATGACGAAGGAGACAGGTATGACGAAAAAGAGGTGGATACCAGCATTCGCGGGTATGACAAAAGAGAAGTTAGAATGAGGAAAAGAAAGATAACTTTATAAGATTTATGCGTTATAATTTGCATAATTAAAAACTTAAGGCAGCAAGTGATAAAAAACCCAAAAATCAGTAAAATAGAAAGCATAATAGAAAAAATACAAACCCCCTCTTATGTGTGTGAAGAGGCGCTTTTGGAGGAAAATCTCAAAAGATTGCAGTATGTGCAAGAGGCAAGCGGAGCAAAAATACTGCTGGCATTGAAAGGTTTTGCGTTGCAAGATACGTTTTATCTTGTTCGGCAGTATTTGCAAGGTTGCACGGCAAGCGGACTTCATGAGGCAAAACTGGCGCGCGAAACATTTGACAAAGAGGTACATACCTATTCGCCTGCTTTTAAGGAGAGCGAGATAGACGAAATCATCAGCATAAGCAACCATATAGTTTTCAACTCTTTTTCGCAGTGGCAAAAGTTCAAATCCAAAGCGCAAAAGCGCGTCTCATGCGGCATTCGTATCAATCCCGAAGTCTCATCCGCACCTGTTGCGCTGTATGATCCGTCTTCAACATACAGCAGACTTGGCGTAACAAAAAAAGCTTTCAAAGAGGAGTTGCTTGATGGAATAGAAGGACTTCACTTTCACGCTCTGTGCGAACAAAATGTAGATGCGCTTGAGAAAGTTTTGAGAGGATTTGAGAAAAACTTCGGCAAATATATCCCGCGTATGAGATGGGTAAATTTTGGCGGCGGACATCATATCACACGTGAAGATTATGATATAAAACGCTTGGTAGAGGTGATAAGAGATTTTAAAAAAAGATATAACGATATAACTGTTTACTTGGAGCCCGGAGAAGCAGTCGGCTGGCAGAGCGGCGCTCTTGTGGCATCTGTGCTGGATATAGTTGAAAACGGTATGCAAATAGCGATTTTAGATACTTCCGCAGAAGCTCATATGCCCGACACTCTTGCCATGCCTTACCGCGCAGAGATAAGAGGAGCTGCAAAAGCTCATGAGAGACAATATACATACAGGCTCGGCGGCAATACATGCTTAGCTGGGGATATTATAGGGGATTACAGTTTTGACAAGCCGCTTAAAATCGGCGATAAATTGATCTTTGAAGACATGATACACTACACGATAGTCAAAAATACAACATTTAACGGCATAAAACTGCCGGATTTGGCACTTTTGACAAAAGACGGGAATTATAAAATTTTAAAGCGTTTTGGTTATGAAGAGTATAAAAGAAGAAATTAACAAGGAGTTGAAAAATGGCTGAAGAGTATTTCGGAGATTTGGCAAAGACAGAAATTTTGACAAAATTGTTTGATGCAGAGCATAGTAAAAGAGATGGAAGCTGGGTTAATGAATTTTTTGCAAATGTGATAGATGCGAGTTTTCGCTGCGATGAGGCGCAAATCATGAGAGGACCTGACGGATTTTTATATTTTAAACTTATTACGCCCGAACCAAATCAGCCTTTTACATGTTATGTGTTAAGACATATGATGCCGCAGTTTTTATTGAAAGAGGGCTTTGGAGCGGTTATAAATCCGCAAAAAGGCAATCCTGACTGGGTATTTAGCTATGGCGATTTGATGGGTTATTATGTAAACGGCGCATTTTTATCGCATGACAAGCGTTTTGATACGGGCAGAGAAGAGACGGAGGTATTGGAAAAGGAAGAAAATATTTTGATAGGAAATCCTTCGGAAAATATACTGCCCGCACTTTCGCGCGAATTTTTGCATAATTTTTGCAAACAACTTAAACTTCCCGCCAAAGTTGCTTTGATGAAGCGAAAATCAAAAAATAACGGCGATGACGAGGGTTTTTTTTCGCTGGTATTTCCTTTTACTCCGAAAATGTTTCGCAAAGAAGAGGAGTTCAGGCAGTTTTTGAAAATGTTCAGCTGGTATTTTCCACGCTTTTATTCTGTGATATGTTTAGAAGAGAGAGGCGATTTTTATGACTTAATATAGCATGAAGCATTTTTTCTATATTTAATTCGGCGGTTACTGTTTCAATCTCCCATAACCGTTGCAGCCTTGCGGCAGATTTAATTTGCATGCTTTGCCGTAATATTCAAGAGCTTTATCCATATCGCTTTTAACGCCTTTTCCTATTTCATGTATTAAACCCAAACTTGCGCAGCTATCGGCATTATTTTGCTTACATAGTTTTTCAAAAATAGATATTGCTTTTGGCAAATCCTGTTTCGTTCCATCGCCTTCGGCATACATGTAAGCCATTAAATAACAACTGTTAATATTACCGCCATTGCAGGCTTTGGTATATAATTCAAGAGCTTTGAAATAGTCTTGCTTCACACCAACGCCTTGTTGATGCATGTAAGCTAAAGAATCGCAACTGTCGGCATACTCATAATCGCATGATTTTTTATAAAGTACGGCGGCTTTTGCGTAATCCTGTTTTGTGCCTTTTCCGAGGTCATACATTACGCCGAGATTGTGGCAACCGTTTTCGTTGCCGCTATTGCATGAGATTTCAAACAGTTCCAAAGCTTTTTTATAATCCTGTTTTACGCCTTCACCCTCATTATATAAATAACCAAGCACTGCGCACCCGTCGCTGTTACCCTCTTCACATGCAGCGGCGCTGAGTTCTGCGGTTTTAGCCAAATCGCCTTTTGCATAAGCCTCTTTGGCGTCCGTAATAGTATCTGCCCAAGCCGTAAGAGTTAGAAATATAATAATAACCCCAATTTTAAAAAAGTTTTGCATGTTAGCCCTTTATTTGACTCTAAAATCATAATAGCCATTTAAATGTTCATATATTTTTAATGTTTTAAAGTCAATATTATACTATCAATTAACTTTAAAAAACTTCACTTAAAATATTTTTTATCTTCTCTTTTGTCAGCGACTCATCTTCTAATAGAGCGGATATAAGCAAATCAAGAGGTTTTTTCATGCCTTCCAAAAATTCCGAAATCTCTTTCAAAGATGTAGATAAAACGGTTTCTATATCTGCCGTTGTGGGTAAAAGTCTATCGCCCATTGCATATTTCTCTACCATTTCAGCGGCAAATCGTCTCGCTTTATTTAAATCTTCGCCCGAATTTGAATAAATTTCATTAAAATATATTTTTGAAGCGGCAATACCTGAAAGCGCAACTTTTATCTTTGATATAAGCTCCGTGCGGGATTCTATCTCTTTGTCTATCTCTTTTGTAAAGTCTCCAACCAAGCTTATTTTGTCAAAATTTATCTCAAACCAGTAAGCGCAAAGAGCTTTTGCAGCCTGATAAACAGCCTGTATATTTTTCTCTTTTTCCGAATATCGCACAAGTCTTTTTTTGCCGAGCAATACTTTATCCCGTACAGCTATAAAATCTTCGGTTTCTACTGTTTTGCCGCCTCTCCTTAATGTATTTATCGCAGCTTCATTTACCAGAGTAGATAATGCCGCTCCACTGAAACCAACGCTCATTTTAGCGATATCGGATATTATTACATTATGCGTTTTATCCGATAGATAAGTTTCTATTATCTTTTCTCTGTCATGTAAATCCGGCAGCGAAACAAAAATGCGCCTGTCAAATCTGCCTGACCTCAATAGCGCTTCATCTATCATTTCAAGACGATTTGTGGCGGCTATGACTATAATGCCGGAATTATCCTCAAAGCCGTCCATTTCCGTCAAAAGTTGATTTAGCGTAACTTCCCTTTCGTCATTTCTGATACCGCCGCGGGCTTTTCCCACAGCGTCAATCTCATCTATAAAAACGATTGACGGAGCGTTTGCTTTGGCTGCGGAAAAAAGTTCTCTTACTCTTTTTGCTCCCATGCCAACATATATTTGTACAAATTCCGCTCCGCTTTGATAAAAAAACGGCACATTTGCTTCGCTGGCGATCGCTTTGGCTATCATTGTTTTTCCAACGCCCGGAGGACCTACCAATAAAACTCCGCGCGGCAGTTTTACGCCCATATTTTGGTAAACAGAAGGATTTTTTAAAAAATCAACAATCTCAAAAAGCTCCTCTTTAACGCTTTTTATCCCGGCTATGTCAGAAAATTTTACTTTTGAAGAAGAGGGTAAAAATTTGACCGCATGTACGCCGTCTCCTTCTATAACCGCATCTTTTAAATTTAAAAAGTTTTGTTCGTTCTGTCTTTTTTTCTTTTCCGTTTTTTGATAGTAATATAAGCAAAAAAGCACAAAAGCAAAGAGTGCAAAAGTTAAAATCAACTCCGTAAAATTATTCTCTTTTTTCATCTTTACGGGTGTTATAGAAAGAAGCTGTTTTATATCTACCCCATCTTTTACTATGCTGTAAATTCCAAAATTGGTATATAAAATAATTTCATCGCCATATATTTTTGCCTCTTTTATACGGCTTTCAACAATAAGTTTGTTATAAAAATTCATATCTATTGCTTTCGGTGAGTTTTTGATAAATATATAGCCTGCGAGCAGCACTAAAATAGAAAACAACATGATTAAAATCTGCAATTTATTTGGTTTAAAAAGCTGCATAATTCCCCTCTTTTTTGACTTCATAGTCATTTATAATAATCCATTTTTTGATTAAATTATCTCCGGAGTTAATAAAAATTCTATTGTAAAATTGGTCAAATCCGGTATAAAAATTACCTTTTTTTTCCTCTATCAATACCTCTAAAGAGCTCTTTTTTTGCCTGAATATAAAGTTATTCTCTTTTACTATATTTTGAAGCTCTTTCAGTCTGCTTTTTGCGATATTGCCGTCAATGTTCTGCTTCATGGAAGCCGAAATAGTACCGTCTCTTTTTGAATAACAAAATACATGCAGATGCGTAAGAGAAAGTTTTTTGAAATTAGTCAGCGCATCTTGCCAAATCTCCTCGCTTTCCCCGGGATGTCCTACAATAAAATCCGTTCCCAAAGCAAAACCAAGAGATGAAAGTTCTTGGAAAAGCGCCAAATCGCGTTTAAAATTATTGCGGCGGCGCATAAGTTTAAGCATATTTTCATTTGTATGCTGAATAGCTATATGCAAATGCCGTTCAAACCAGCTCTCTTTCAATATCTCGCGAAAACTTTCATCTATCTGCACAGGCTCAATACTGCCGAGTCTTATCCTTTTGACGCCGTCTATTTTACTGATTTTTTTGAGCAATTCGCCTAAATTTGTGCCTTTTTCTCTGCCGTAACTGCCGGTATTTGTACCTGTTAAAATAAATTCATCATAACCCTGCTCGGTTAGATTTGTAATCTCTTTTATAATACTGCTTTCATTCTGGCTTTTTGAGCGTCCTCTAACTTGCGGGATAATGCAATAAGCGCATGTAAAATTACACCCCTCCTGTATTTTAATAAAAGCTTTGCACTTATTATGATAAGTTTTGATAACAGTTTCAGACATATGAGCGAGAGTTCCTAATTTTTGAAACGGGAACGAATATAAAAGCAGTTCGTTAATATTCTCTTTCTCTTTATGTCCTATGACACCGAAGACTCTGTTTTGCGAAAAAAGTTCAACTCCTTTTGTTTCAGCGCCGCAGCCCGCAAAAATTATTTTTTTGCCGTTTCTGTTTTGCTTTGAGATGTAATTTCTTACGCCGCTGTCTGCGCCGTTTGTTACCGTACATGAGTTTACAACTACAATATCAGCCTCCTGCTCGCTGTCTGCAATCTCATGTTCTTTTAACTGTCCCATCATAAATTCGGTATCGTATATATTTGTTCTGCATCCGAATGTTTTAAAAAAGACTTTTGATTTGGGCTTTAGCGTCATTTATCTATATCCTCGTCTTTTGAGGGGAGTTTTTGGGCAGATTTTAAATTTAGCGTTTGTGTCGGGAAAGCTATCATGATATCATCTTCTCTGTTTATAGCGTCTATTATTTCACCGCTCAAAGTGCTTCTTAAAGCAAGCGCAGCATAAGAGTTTGTCATATACCATACATGTATGGTAAGTCCGTGCGGTTCAATAAATGAAAAAATTTTAGGCTCAACATTCGTATTTTTCAAACTGTATTTTTGTCGCAAAATATTCAGCTGCGTTCTTGCTATCTCCGTGTAGCCTTTGGAATATTTTTTGACAATCTCTTTGATAATATACATCGCTTTTTTATGATTTGAATCAAACGAAATAGTTATATATATGCCGTCCCATACGGTTTTTATCGTTTCATGAGTGTAATTTGAGATAAGTGTGGTAAAGATAAAATTATTCGGAACAAAAACAACGCGCCCCGCACGCTTGTTTTCAAGATAAGTAGTTAAAGTTACATCTTCCAAAATAGTCATTCTCATCAAAGATATATCCACAATATCGCCCACATATGAAAGCCCGTCCTTATTTACTTTTATTCTATCTCCAACGCTGAAACTGCCTCCAAAAGTTATTACCATCCATCCGAGTACATTCATGAACATATCTTTCATGGCAATCGCAATACCTGCGGACGCAAAACCTAAAACCGCCACGAGATAAGTCATATTTTCTATATATGCGAAAAGCAAAATCAGAATAATAAGCGTTATATTGACGATATTTATTATTTTATTGATGATATAACTTTTTTCATTTGCGCTCATGAGACGCTTTGTCAAAAATTTTAACAAAAACGATATAAGCACGATAGAGACTATAATAATTAAAATATAAAGAGTATGTTTTGTTTCGTCTTTTATTGATTCCGATGCCTGCCTTACGGATTCGTCTATTTTTCTCTCATATACCAAAGAAGAGGTTAAAACTACATCGTAAGCAGAGTTAAATTCTTGTATTAAAGATTTTGTCTGCTCTATATCTTCCAAAATGGAGCCGTTAATATCAATTTGCGCAATATGCTCTTGTATCTCCTCTTTCTCTTTTAAGTTTTCAAGAAGTATTTCAAGCTCATGCACATTTCTCTGATAACTTTCCAAATCCTGTTTAATCTTTTTGATATATGAAAAACCGGAAAATATCGCAAAAGGATTACTTATAAGCGGAACAGTCGGCACATCGGGGGATTTTAAAAGCCCTGAAAAAGGAGCATTTTGAAATTCGCTCAACTGCTCTATATGGCTCTCCAGCACATCTCTTTTTCTCTCCATTTCCTCTAACCGCACCCGCGATTCGCTCTCTTTTTTAAGTTTTATCTTTTTTATATCTTCTAATATAATCTCCAGCTCGGCTTTTCTTTTTTTATATGTATTATAATTTTCATGACGCGTGAGCCAAATATTACTTTTATCCGCTTTGTCTATAGCTTCAAGCCTTGTCAAATAGCCGCTGTATAATTTATCATTATACTCTTGTGCAGTATCATTTGCGCCGAACAGTAAAATGCCGATTAAAAGCAAAAAATAGAGTTTTTTCATCTGCCAAACGCCTTCAAAGTATCTTTTACCATCTGTTCGCTTATATCATTTTTTATAGTGAAGCAGCCTATTTTATCGGCAAGGATAAATTTTATTTTAGAATCTCCGCTTTTTTTATCAAGAAAAAACGCATCATAAAAACTGTCTATATTTTGTATATGATAATCTACAGGCAGTGAGAATTTGGCAAGCGTTTTTTTGATATTGTCGGCTTCTTCGCTTGAAAGCAATCCAAGTCTAACCGAGAGTTCATTTGCTAAAACTATGCCTATTGCTACGGCTTCTCCATGCAGATATGTCCCATAGCCGCTTTGATTTTCAATCACATGAGCAAATGTATGCCCGTAATTTAAAACGGCTCTTATGCCGTTCTCTTTCTCATCTTGCGCAACAATTTTGGCTTTTATCTCAACGCTTTTTTTAACCGCTTTTTGAATGTCTGTTTGCGTATTTAAATCCGTTGTTGAAAGCCAATCATAAAACTCTTTGTCAAACATAACAGCCATTTTTATTATCTCGGCGACTCCGGCATTAAATTCTCTGCATGGAAGAGTTTTTAAAAATGCGCTTTCACAATAGACGGCTTTTGGCTGATAAAATGTGCCTATTTGATTTTTGCCAAAATAGTTATTTACGCCCGTTTTTCCGCCCACACTCGCATCTACTTGAGCCAAAAGCGTTGTCGGAATCTGCACAAAGTCTATCCCTCTTTGATAAATAGACGCTGCAAAACCTGTCATATCGCCGATAACGCCGCCGCCAAGAGCGATTAGCGTTGATTTTCTATCAAGTCTGTGCTTAAAAAGTTCATTTAATATATACTCTATTGTTGCTAAATTTTTGTATTTTTCACCGTCTTCCACGATAATTTCATGCAGCTCTTTTGCTCTCACCTTTTTTTTAAATGCTTCAAGATGCAGCGGCGCTACTCTATTATTTGTAATAACAGCGGCTTTTCCTTTGAAATTTAACTCTTGAAACTCATCTATAAAAACAGTATAATTTTCGCTCCCAGAGGGTGAAAATCGTATATCAATTCTCATGTTATTCCTAATCGCTATCCATTTAAAAGATTATACTAAAATTTAAAAATTTTTACTCCAAAATCGGTAAAAAAAGCTGATATTTATCGTTTAAAATAAAATAGATATGATTTAAATCTTCGGAAAATATAGAGGCTATTTTTGATTTTGTAAAAGATTCGTAAAATGGTATAAACTGCAGTATATCATCATCGTTTTTAAGTTCAAATATGGGATTTTTGTCGCCGTTTTTTATAATCTCTATCTGCTCTCCATATATTTTAGCGATATTTTCAAAATGTTCCGCAAGCTCTTGTCTTTCATTTTCAGGATCAAAATCATAAAACTGCACATTTAACTCAAGCTGCGACGAGATGTCAAATATAACCGATGAGTGCTTCTCTATGTCGTCCGTATTGCCGCTGAATACGACCCCTCTTTTTATCTTTTCCGGCTTGATGCTGCCTGTTTTGAATATCGGCGTTTGGGATTTAAAAAGCGTTTTTATATTAGTTTTAAAAAAAGATTTATCCACGACGCAAAGACCGATATTTAAGCGGCTCACATCATCTATATATATATTTTCAGGCGAAAAATTATAATAATCCGCCGTAATATCTATCTCATTAGAAGCAAGATTTTTGATATTATTAAACATGGGTGAGTAAGTCGGATTTATAACTTTTATATAAAGCTTTTTGGAATTTAATTTTTCATGCAGTAAACGCGCATTTGCAAGCAGCGCCTCTATTCTTTCATCGTTCATATTTTTCATATCTATCAGACAGTAGATATTGCTGCCAAACGGGTGAGGAAACTGTCCAAGCTCTTTTTTTATACTTTTATATACATCTTGCAGTACATCGGGAGCGCCCACTATAAGGAGGTTATCGTTTGGCTGTATCATGAGGCTGGGTTTTGGCAGAAGAAGCGTATTGTTTCTATAAAGCGCCGCTATGTGCCATTTTTTTTGTTCAATATTGCCTATATGTCTATAAACATAAGAGCTTCCCACAGGTACTTGTATGTCCATTACTTCGCCTGTAGCAAGTCCTATATTTTGCGCAAATATAGGCGTATTCGGTACAAAATCCGTAAGTCTGAAAGCTACTATTTTGCGTGAGTTTATAACTCTTGTATATTTATCCTCAATATCAAGTCCCCATTTATCTACAAGATAAATCAATACTTTTTTGTCAAACTGTCTTACTATTTTGTATGAGCCTAAAGCGTCTATTTTTTTGCCGACCGCTATCATAACCTGATAATAATCTCTATTCATGATAGCTGTCATTTTTTCTAAACTTGTGGGATCAAAAGAGTAGATTTTGAAGTTTTCGGGAAATGCCATGCCGCTTAATGTTTTCTTTTTATAGTAAACAATAGTATATTCATTGTTGTCGCTTGCAACACTAACAACTCTTTCTAAAAAATGTTTTGCTAAAATACCGTCTGCTATGATTAAAACTTTTTTCATGCATTCTCCATAAAATTAAGAGGATATTATACCAAAATGGAATTTCAGATAGATAAAACAGACGAAAATGCAAGAGTCGGCACCATAAAAACAGCGCACAGTACGATACAAACTCCCGTATTTATGCCTGTTGGCACAGCAGGAAGTGTGAAAAGTCTTGATGCGTACGATATGCAAAATATTTTAGGAGCCGATATAATTCTTGGCAACACTTACCATCTCTATTTGCGTCCCGGAGATGAGATAATAAAAAATTTCGGCGGACTTCATGGCTTTACAAAATATAACGGCAGTTTTTTAACGGACAGCGGCGGTTTTCAGGCATTTAGTCTTAGCGATATCTCAAAAGCAGATGAAGAGGGCGTAAAATTTAAAAGCCACATAGACGGTTCAACTCACTATTTTACGCCGCAAAAAGTGCTTGACATAGAGTACAATTTAAATTCCGATATTATGATGGTACTTGATGATCTTGTAGAACTTCCATCTTCAAAAGAGCGGATAAATCTATCCGTAAATAGAACGATAAAATGGGCAAAAGAGTCCATAGATTATCATTTAAGCAAAAAAGATAACGGCGCAGGACAAAATATTTTTGCCATTATTCAGGGCGGCACAGACAAAGAATTTAGAAAAAAATGCGCTTCGGAGCTTTGTCAAATGAGATTTGACGGTTTTGCGATAGGAGGACTTAGCGTAGGCGAAGAGAGCAGCAAGATGTATGACACCGTAGAGTTTACAACGCCTTTCATGCCAAAAGATAAGCCAAGATATCTTATGGGTGTCGGCACTCCCGAAGATTTGGTAGAAAATGTCCAAAGAGGCATTGACATGTTTGACTGCGTTATGCCGACAAGAAATGCCAGAAATGCCACATTGTTTACCTCTTTTGGAAAAATAAATATAAAAGGAGCAAAATTTATAAACGATGAAAATCCGATAGATACGACATGCAATTGTTACACCTGCCGCAACTACTCAAGGGCATATCTAAATCATCTGTACCGCGCAAAAGAGCTTACATTCTTTAGATTGGCAAGTTTGCATAATCTGCATTATTATCTAAATCTTATGCATGAAATGCGCGAAGCGATTATGAAAGGCGAGTTTAAAAGGTTTAAAGCGGAATTTTACGGCAAAAGAGAGAAGTACTAATAATCGGATCTTTTGCATAGCTTGTAAACAGTAACGAGCAGGGCGATAAATAAAACTAAAATGACGACTATTATTGACAAATATTTATTTATCAGTTCCTCATTTTCTCCGATAAAAAAACCAAGCAGAGCTAAAATATTTACCCAAATGAATGAGCCAAATATCGTATATAGCGAAAATCTTGCCATATTCATGCGGGCAAGTCCGGCTGGAAGCGAGATAAAGTGTCTTACGCCAAGAAGCAGTCTTCCGCTGAACGTTGAGATTTCTCCATGACGCTTGAAAAAAAGTTCCACTTTTTCCAAATGGTGCGGTTTAATAAAAAAATATTTGCCGTATTTTAAAAGCAGTGCCCGTCCAAGTTTCAAAGCCAGATAGTAGTTAAAACAAGCTCCCGCCAAAGAGCCTAAAGTGCCGGTTATAACTATTAAAAAATAGTTCATCTCGCCTTTGTATGCAAGATAGCCGGCAGGTATGATAACCACTTCGCTTGGCAGCGGAAATACGGAACTTTCAATAGCCATAAGGATAAAAATCCCGATATATCCTAAACTGCCAATAGTTTCAACAAGCCATGAAGAGACAGATGCTATCAAAACTAAAACGCCTCTAAAATTGCACCCTGATATTTTTCGCGTATAAAGTTTCTAACCTCTTCGGAGTTTAAAACCTTGTTAAGAGCTTTAATGCTGTCCTTATTTTCGTTGCCTTTTTTAACAACTACGATATTTGCATAAGGAGAATCTTTACTTTCAAGAAAAAGAGCGTCTTTAAGCGGATTTAAATCAGCCGCAATAGCAAAATTTGTATTGATAACAGACAAAGCGAAATCGTTGATTGTTCTTGGAAGCTGAGGAGCTTCTAATTCTACTATCTCAATATTTTTCGGATTTTCTACTATATCAAGTTTTGTTTTTATCTCTTTTTCATTATTTAGTTTTATGATACCCGCAGCTTGCAATACGTCAAGCGCTCTATTGCTGTTTGTAGGATCGTTTGGAATAGCTATACTGTCCCCGTCAGATAGCTCATCTACAGAGGTTAATTTAACGGAATAGATACCTATAGGCTCCAAATGAACCGAAACAGTTTTTACCAAATCGGTATTTTTATCTTTATTGAATTGTTCAAGATATGGCGAATGCTGAAAAAAGTTAGCGTCAATTTCGCCGTTAAATACCGCTATATTGGGTATAACATAGTCGTTGAAAACTTGAATGTTGATTGCATAACCCTCTTTTTCAAGAAGCGGTTTTGCAAATTCCAAAATCTCTGCATGCGGAATAGGCGTAGCGCCTACCGTTATTGTTTTTGAAGAACCTTTGTTGTCAGAGCAAGCGCTGAATGTAAGCGCAATACCCACCAATAAAGCATAAAGCTTTTTCATGAGAAACCACCTTTCATTATTTAATGTTTAATAGCCTTATAGACTAAATTACCGAATGCTTGGAAAAGTTGAACGACTACAATAAGCATTACAACGGTAATAAAAAGCACATCCGCCTGAAAACCATTATATCCGTACTGTATGGCTACCTGTCCCAAACCTCCACCACCGACTGCACCCGCCATTGCCGAAAATCCGATGATTACTATTGATGTCAAAGTAACTGCCGAAATTATACTTGGCATCGCTTCGGGCAGCATAACTTTAAAAATTATCTGGAGCTTGCTTGCGCCGAACGATTTGGCAGCTTCAATTATACCATAATGCACCTCTTTAAAAGCGTTTTCTATAATTCTTGCTACAAATGGCGCCGCTCCTATCGTTAAAGGCACGATTGATGCGGTAGTGCCTGTGATTTTTCCTATAATAATTTTTGTAAACGGAAAAAGTATAATGATAAGTATGATAAAAGGAAATGAACGGAATGTATTTACTATGATATCAAGCGTATTGTAGATATATCTGTTTGGCGACAGTCCGTTTTTGTCCGTCAGTATTAATATTATCGCCAGCATGAAGCCCAAAATAACCGCAAAGAAAGTTGAAGCCAAACTCATGTATATAGTTTCAAAAAGAGCGGTAGATAAAAGTTTTATCATTAAAGTTCCTCCCATATAACTTCAGGTTTTGTTTTTAGATACTCTTTGACAAGTTCAATCTGCGTTTCACTTATATTAATAACAAGCGAGCCAACCACTTTTTCTCCCAACTTCTCAAGTCTTCCCCAGACTATATTAAAGTCCGTATCAAGCTCTCTTGCCATAGCCGTAACTATCGCTTTATCCGATATTGTGCTCGGAAAGTAAAGTCTTATATTTACTCCATAATTTGGCAGTATATCCTCTTCGCCTAAAAATTTTCTCATCTTCTCATCAGGCTTTAAAAACAAGGACTCTATATCGCCAAATCCTATAATCTCCCCATGTTCCAAAAGAAGAGCCCTTTTTGCCGCATTTTTAACAACGCTCATCTCATGAGTTACCAAAACTACAGTGATACCAAGCGTTTTATTGATAGTTTTTAAAAGTTCCAGTATGGACAGCGTGGTTTTTGGGTCAAGCGCACTTGTAGCCTCATCGCTTAAAAGGATTTTGGGATTTAATGTTAAAGCTCTGGCAATTGCGACTCTCTGTTTTTCACCGCCGCTTAAGGCTTTCGGATAAGAATTTTTTTTATGAATAAGTCCCACAAGCGTCAAAAGCTCTTCGGTTTTTTCGTCTATTTCACTTTTTTTATATCCCCAAAGCTGCATGGGAAGAGCTACATTTTGATATACATTTTTTTGTTCCAACAAAGAGAAGTGCTGAAAAATCATTCCTATATCTTTGCGCAGATACCGAAGTTCATCTTCGCTCATTTTGCTTATCTCTTTGCCAAATACCTTTAACTCTCCCTCGTTGTATTTTTCAAGTCCGTTTATGCAGCGAAGCAGTGTTGATTTGCCGGCCCCGCTGTGTCCTACTATCGCAAATATCTCATTTTGCTCTATTTTTAAAGTGATATCATGGAGTATTTTACTGCTTCCGAAATATTTGCCGAGATTTGATATTTCTATCAATTTGCAGCCTTTGAGAGCGTATTTAACTCATCGTCAACTTTTGAAAGTTTGGATTTTGCGTCGTTTAATGCGGTTTTATTTTGTAAAACTACCTCTTTTGGAGCATTTGCCGTAAATTTTTCGTTATTTAGCATGTTTTCAAGTTTAAATATCTCTTTTTCAAGCTTTAATTTTTGAGCATTTAGTCTTTGTATGAGCGGGGTCAAATCCACATTTTCAAGAGGTATGAAAACTTCCAGATTGTCGCCCACATCGCGTACGGCGTTTTCTACATTTGTTTTTGTGAAAGTTATATTTTCTACTTTTGCAAGCAGTTTGATAAAAGGCGAAAATGTTTCGTCAAACGTTCGGTTTTCAAGTTTTACGGCGGCTTTCGGTATGACTCCCGCAATATCAAGCGTGGCTTTAGCGCGGCGTATCCCGACGATAGCCTCTATAACAAGCGAAAAAGTCTCTTCTATCTCTTTGTTTTGCGCCGATATGGCAGGATATTCCTTGACCATGATGGATTCGCTTGTCTCAAGCGACGAATTGCCGAGTTCTTGATAAAGATGCTCTGAAATGAAAGGCATAAAAGGGTGCAAAAGTTTCATAGCCTCTTTGAAAACCGCTCCAAGTTCGCTTACAGCCTCTTTTTGCGCTTTGGCAAGCTCTATACCCCAATCGCAAAATTCTCCCCACAAAAAGCGGTAAAGAGTTGTGGCGGCATCGTTAAATCTGTAATTTTCTATATAATCTCTCACCTCTTTTGTCGCTGCGCTTAAACGGCTTTTCATGTAGAGCCCAAGTTTTGTCTCTACCTTTGTATCGTTTAAATCTTTAAAGCTTTTTTCGTTTAAGAGTAAAAATCTTGAAGCGTTGAAGAGTTTATTTGTGAAGTTTCTCATCTGTTCAAGTCTGTCGCGGCTAAGTTTTATATCTCTTCCTTGAACCGCCAAAACCGCCAGCGTAAAGCGCAAAGTATCGGCGCTGAACTCATTTATCATATCAAGCGGGTCTATGACGTTACCTTTTGATTTACTCATCTTTTGACCAAATTCATCGCGTACTAACGCATGCAGATATATATCGCGAAACGGCAGCTCTTTCATAAAATGTTCGCCCGAAAACATCATTCTGGCAACCCAGAAAAACAGAATATCAAACCCCGTAATCAAAATAGAGTTAGGATAAAAATCCTTTAAATCGCTCTTGTTGAATTTCTCATTTTCATGAGCGCCGTTTTCCCATCCAAGCGTTGAAAAAGACCAAAGTCCGGAGCTAAACCATGTATCAAGAACATCGGGATCTTGATAGAAATTTTTGGATTTGCATTGTGGGCATTCGCTTGGACTCTCTTCTGTGTCCGCCCACTCATTGCCGCACTCATTGCAGTAAAATACGGGTATTCTGTGTCCCCACCAAAGCTGTCTTGAGATGCACCAGTCTTTTAACTCTTTCATCCATGCATTGTATGAGTTTACCCAATGGGAAGGGTGGAATTTGACAAGAGAGTTATTTACTTTTTCTATCGCGCCTTTGGCTATCTCTTTTTTGACAAACCACTGTTTTGAGATATAAGGTTCAACTACATTTTTGCATCTGTAGCAGTGTCCGACTTGATTGATATAATCTTCTATTTTTTCTATATTTCCGCTTTTTTGCAAGACGCTTACTATCTCATCTCTTGCTTTTAGCCTCTCTTTTCCTTCAAATCTTCCGCACTCACTGTTTAAAATACCATTTTCGTCAAATATAGTTATAAATTCAAGATTATGCCGTTTACCCACTTCATAGTCGTTTATATCGTGTGCTGGAGTTACTTTAACGCAGCCCGAGCCAAACTCTTTATCTACATGAGAGTCCGCTATAACTTTTATCTCGCGCCCTATGATCGGCAAAACAACGCTTTTGCCGATATAATGTTTGTATCTCTCATCGTCTGGATTTACCATGACCGCACTATCGCCGAAAAATGTTTCGGGTCTTGTCGTAGCGACTGTCAAATATTTGTCGGAATTTTTGAAAAAGTATTTTAAGTAGTAGAGTTTTCCCTTATGCTCTTCGTATTCAACCTCTATATCGCTAAGAGCGCCGTCATGCGTGCACCAGTTTACCATGTAGTTTCCGCGTACTATCAACCCCTCATCATAAAGAGTTACAAAAGCTTTTCTTACAGCGCTTTTCAGCCCGTCGTCCATCGTAAATCGTTCTCTGCTCCATGCGGGACTTGCTCCGAGTTTACGCAATTGCTTTGTTATTTCGCCGCCGCTGTAATTTTTCCACTCCCACACTTTTTGCAAAAACTTTTCTCTCCCAAGCTCCTCTTTTTTAATCCCATCTTTCAAAAGCTGTTTTTCAACTACATTTTGAGTGGCAATTCCCGCATGATCAACGCCGGGCTGCCAGAGAGTTTTATATCCGTCCATTCTTTTATAGCGCGTCAATATATCTTGAAGCGTGAAAGTCAGCGCATGTCCTATATGAAGGCTTCCCGTTACATTGGGAGGCGGCATCATGATAGAGAAATTTTTATCTTTTTTTTGTATATTTTTATTGCCTTCAAGCTCAAAATATCCTCTGCTTTCCCAGATTTTATAATAGTTATCTTCTATCTTTTTCGGCTCATACGAA
>JAISXY010000071.1 GCA_031270285.1 Campylobacteraceae bacterium | reverse complement strand
GTATTTGCAGTAGTTAATGAGCTGAAACTAAAAGCCAGACGAGCAGGCGAAGATGTTATAGATCTGTCCATGGGCAATCCGGACGGCAGAACGCCGCAGCATATTATTGATAAACTGATAGAGTCTGCAAACAAATCAAAAGTTCACGGTTATTCGGCAAGTATGGGTATATATAAGTTAAGACTTGCTATTTGCAACTGGTACAAGAGAAGATACGGCGTGGATTTGGATCCTGACAGCGAGGCTATAGTAGGACTTGGCAGCAAAGAGGGATTTGCTCATCTTGTGCAGGCTATTACAAATCCGGGAGATGTAGCGGTCGTGCCTGATCCTGCATATCCGATACATTCGTATGCTTTCATATTGGCAGGCGGAAATGTACATAAGATCAACCTTGACTTTAACGATGAATTTGAACTGGACAAAAAAAGTTTTTTTACCAAACTGAAAGAAACGTTTGACAAATCCGTCCCGCGTCCGAAATATGTAGTAGTAAACTTTCCTCACAATCCGACAACCGTAACGGTAGAGAAATCTTTTTATGACGAATTGGTTAAACTTGCAAAAAAAGAGCGTTTTTATATTATCAGCGATATAGCTTATGCCGATTTGACATATGACGGCTACAAAACCCCATCGATATTTGAGGTTGAAGGCGCAAAAGATGTGGCGGTTGAGAGTTTCACTCTTTCAAAAAGTTATAACATGGCAGGCTGGAGAGTGGGTTTTATAGTGGGCAACAAAAAACTTATAGCGGCTGTAAAAAAGATAAAATCATGGCTTGATTACGGCATTTTTACGCCTATTCAGGTAGCTTCTACGGTAGCTTTGGACGGACCGCAGGAGTGCGTTGAAGAGATAAAAGAGATTTATAGAAAAAGGCGCGATGTGCTTTGCGAAGTATTTGATGCGGCAGGCTGGCATATAGAAAAACCAAAATCAACAATGTTCGTTTGGGCAAAGATTCCTAAAATTGCCGAACACTTGGGAAGTTTGGAGTTTTCAAAACAGCTTTTAACCGAAGCAAAAGTAGCGGTGAGTCCGGGCGTTGGATTTGGAGAGCATGGAGAAGGGTATGTTAGGATAGCGCTTATAGAAAATGAAAATCGTATCAGACAGGCTGCCAGAAATATCAAAAAATATCTAAATTCGTTAGAGAAAAAAGCATGATAAAAGTCGCAGTTTTAGGCGTAGGCACAGTAGGCTCAAGCGTTGTAAAAATTTTGGAAAAGAATGCCGATATTATACAGGCAAGATGCGGCAAAAGAATAGTCCCTGTTATCGGCGTTGTGCGCGATATGTCCAAAAAAAGAGATATTGGTATTCCGCTTACCGATGATATAAAGTCCGTAATAAATAGAGACGATATAGATATTTATATAGAACTCATGGGCGGAATTGAGCAGGCGTACTCTGTGGTGAAAGAGATTTTGAGCAAGGGCAAAAGTGTAGTAACCGCCAATAAAGCTCTTTTGGCGTACCACAGATACGATTTGCAAAAGGCGGCGCAAAAGGCTAAGATAGGATTTGAAGCTTCAGTGGCGGGCGGTATCCCTGTGATAAAGGCTTTGCGCGAGGGATTGAGCGCAAATCATATCACAGCCATAAAAGGCATACTAAACGGTACATGCAACTATATACTGACAAAAATGATGAATGAAAAAGCTTCCTTCAAAGATGTTCTAAAAGAGGCGCAGGAGCTTGGCTATGCAGAAGCTGATCCCACATTTGATATAGGAGGATTTGACGCTGCGCACAAACTTTTGATACTGGCGTCCATCGCTTACGGCATTGAGGCAAAACCGGAAGAGATATTGATAGAAGGCATTGAAAATATCGGAAACGAGGATATATATTTCGCCAAAGAGTTTGAATATGTGATAAAACTTATCGGTATCGCGAAGAAAAAAGGCGACAAGGTAGAGCTTAGAGTGCACCCTTCGCTTATCCCGCAAGATGAGATGATAGCCAAAGTTAACGGCGTTATGAACGGCGTCAGCCTGATAGGCGACTTTGTCGGGGAGACGATGTATTACGGCGCGGGCGCAGGCGGAGATGCTACGGCAAGCGCGGTTGTGGCGGATTTGATAGATATAGCAAGAGAGGGTCAATCCCCAATGCTCGGCTTCAAATCGCCGCTTGAGAAAGCCAAGCTTGTTATCATGCCAAAAGATGAGGTAGAGACGAAATACTATTTCAGAGTAAAAGTTAAAGACGAAATAGGAGTTTTGGCTAAAATAGCGGCTGTTTTGGAGCTTTCGCAAATCTCCATAGAAAGTTTTTTACAAAAGACGGAAGCCAAAAAGTCTGACACCACAACGCTGTTTTTTGCTACGCACCACTGCAAAGAGGCAAATGTGCAAAAAGCGCTCAAAGAGATAGAAAAACTGCCGTTTGTAATAGATAAAACAAACATGTTAAGGATAGAAGCGAACACTTAAATCTTTTGCTATTTTGGCGTGCGGGTTTGCAAGCAACGCTTGCCGTAAGCTTGCTGCGGCTGAAAAAGCTTTAAATTCTGCCTGCACCCTTGTACCGCATATTTAGTTTTTAATTTAAACAAGTGCATTAATTCCCATCCAAATAATTTTCTTTCTACATGCACGCTCTGTGAATTAATATGTCAAATTTTTTAATATCAAATTAATATTAATTATGATACCTTTCACAATCTTAACTGGGGAAATAAAGTTTCAGGTGATTAAACTCTCCGTTTGATCTTTAATGTTGTTCTATATATTAAAGGATTCAACATGAAACAATTCAAAAAAATCATAAGTTGGTGGTTTACCGCCCTGTTTTTAGTATCATTTATGGCAGGCAATGCTTTTGCTACGCCCATAAAGCCTATCAGAGCCTATGTAGAAAGCGCCGCTCCCGTCAATATCGGGGAGAAGACTTTTATACCTGTGCAGATTGACTGGCTTAACTTTAAACTCAAATCTGCAAAGATAAGTTTTAAACTTGATACGAGACTGCCTTTGCAGGAGGGCGTCAGTGCAGACTCTGTAAAGATAGAGGAGACGATAGTTGATGTCAGCAAACTGACATCTTTTCCATATACCGTTTATGTGCCTGTAACGGTTACAGGGGAGGGCAGATTTGATTTTGAAGGCGCGTTGCATATAGAAGCGCTTGACGGCAAAATGATATTTGACAAAGAGTATTTTGATTATCCTTTGGATGGTCCTGGCATATTTGCGTTTGAAAACAGAGTGTTTTTTGGAGGAAGTAGCGGTTCGGCTATGGAAGCGGCAGCAGCAGAAAACCTTAAAAAAACAAACTCCGAATATAATAAACTCTTAAATAAAAAAGAGAATACGGGCAAAGGGATACTAAAACAGACTTTCTCAAAAGAGGAAGAGGATATACTAAAGAGACTTTATAAAGAGGGAACAGAAAGTTTTTTTAGAAAATACGATAGCAAACATCCTAATAAACCCTCTCCAACATCAAGGCTTTTTAGAGAGTTAAACAAACCTCAAAAAGACGACACTGTCGCCTTAGAGGTGAATTGGGCTGTTGATAATACTTACACCTCTTTTTTGCCTTTACATGGAGCGCAAATAACGGTATATGCAAATGAAAACAATAACTCCATAACTCAAATATCCAAAGGCGTTTTAAATAACGGCAAATACAGTTTTATATCTCCAAGAGACAATCTCAGCTTTACTGCCAAAGTAACAGCCAAGTATGGCAATGACTTTGAAGTAAAAAATGCTACAGGGAGCGTCATAGAGATAGGCTTTAAAGATGCTACGAGTTTTAATATAAGAACAGTTGTTGATAATATTAATCCATTAATTGATATTAACAGTACGGAAGCCAACGCATGGTCTGTATTTCAGGCTTTCACGGAAATTCAGAGATTAGCCAGAAATGAACTTGGCTTTACTAAACAATCAGGCTACAGCGTTTATGTAGGAAGCGGCGGAAGTTATTATGATAAAAAAGATATTTATCTTCTGCTTAGAGACTCTTTTGACTGGGATGTTATAGCTCATGAATTTGGTCATGCCATAGCGCACGAGACAAGTTCTACGATAAGCTACGGCGGCAGTCATGACGGGTCAAATCAGTATGATTATTCAGGCAACGGCGGCACTTACCTCCATAAAGAGAACTCTTTAAAGCTTGCTTTTAACGAAGGATACGGCACATGGATAGGTGTAGCCCTTTTGAAAAACTCGGCATATAAAGGAAAAGTGGCAAATATAGGAGATGATATTTACCATGATACCGATGACGCTTATATTGCACACAATCTTGAAGGTAATGCGCTTAGTTACTACGGCGAAGATACAGAATATGCTATTGCAAATTTGCTCTGGGATACCATAGACAGCGTAATAGACAGCAATATCCGCGCCGTTTGCAAGACAGAGTGCAAAGATTCGTTGAGTATATCTTTGCTGAATGTATTCAATGGAGCTTTGAAAGGCAACAATATTGCGAGTATATCGGACTTTTACAAATATTTCTATACAAGTTATGTATCAAAAGATCCCTCATCTGTTTTTAATGCCGCAGGTAGCGTAAACGCTGACCAAGTTACAAAGACTCATCAACTCGGAGCCTTGTTTGCGGAGTTCGGCATAGCTCCCGCTATCAATGAGGGAGATAATAACGAAAAGGCTTTTTATGGTATATACAAGCCAAATTTTACCCCTCCGACTTTAGTATGGAAACATCTGCAGACGGGAAACAGCGCGCTTTATCTTGATAAGTTTGAAATACTATTTTTTAATAAGGATAAAACAGGACTGCTTTATAAGGTAGTAATTCCAAATATTCTTACGCCGAATACAAATAAAGAGTATAGATATACGATGAACGAAGAGGAAGTAAATGCGTTAAGAACGGCTTTGAAAATAACATACGCATTGGGGATTAATGTAATGATCAAAGGCACGGCAAGCGGAAGCAAAGCCGGAGGCGCGGTACAAACTGGTCCATATTATAGCAATCTCGCCTCGTTTGCCATAGATGATAATAAATTTTATGTCATAGCTGTTGATAGTTCGGGAAGCAATACATGGACAGACCCTTCAAATCTACGCATAGGCGCCGCTCATAAAATGCTTAAAAGTATGGCTGACATAAACAAAAATTTACTTGAAAATGCAAATAATACGGACGCAAGATCTATATTGACGGCTGCTATTGATTTTGACAGTTCCACGAGAATTCTTGCTCCTTTTACAGAACCTGAAGAGCTTTATAACAGGAAGGTTTTTAATGCTATAGATTCAAGCGGCGGTACACACATAGCGGGCGCAATAATTCGCTCTGTTGATTTGATTGTGGAGCAGGGCAGCAGTATAGTTGACTTGTTTTATAATAGAAATAATTTATATGTGCTGACTGATATGGAAGATAATTGGCTTTCTGTCGTAGCTGCAATTGTACATGCTGGTGCTAATGGCGTTATCGTCAATATCGGACATTTATCTCCTATTGCTGTAAGCAGTAAAATATCGCAAAATATACAAAACAACGTTTACGAGATAAACGGCGACCCAATTAATCAAGTTCAACCAAGCGGCAATATACTCATGAAGGCAAGAACCCCATTTGATGATGTGATAGAGGCTATACTCAAAACAGGCGGCAGTTATGTAGTCATACAAGATGCCGCTTCACAGGAAGCGTGGGTTGATTTGATGACATATTTAAGCGGCAAAGATCCTGAAAATCTTGAAGAAATACCTCTGCCGTTTAATATACAATATTACGGTTTGGCAAGAGATGGCAAATCAACGCCTACATTTTTAATAACGCCGAAAAGCTCAGGCATGGTAACTATAAGCGTGGACACCAAAGGCAGTTTTGTACCAAATATCAAATATGACGATAAAGGCGAACAGGAAGACCTTGGGCTAAATGATTATCGTATAAAGTTTATGGCTGCCGCAGGTAAAACATACCGTATTACTATCGGCGATTCGCTTGAAGACAGCGGTTTATACAGCATAGTCGCCAATATTGAAACCATTAAAGCCTCTTTACTTAAATCCTCCCTCATCACAACAGGGGCGGATATTGATGAAAACGGAAATGTTTTCGTATGGGGATTCAGAGGTTCGGGACAGCAGGGAAATGGAAAGCTTTCTGTTTCAAGCCATGCTCCCGCTTC
>JAISXY010000063.1 GCA_031270285.1 Campylobacteraceae bacterium | reverse complement strand
TCTAATGCCGCTTTTTTCGCCTCTTCTATCTTAGAGGCATCTTTACCGCCGGCTTGCGCAAAATCATCTCTTCCGCCGCCGCCGCCGCCCACGATAGACGCTATCTCTTTTATCCATGCTCCCGCTTTTACGGCGCTGTTTTTTGAACCTGCCGCGATTGTTACCCTGCCCTCTTTTTCTTGAAAAAGCAAAACCGCAACTTTGGTTTTTTGATTTTTAATCTCATCAATGCGGTTTTTTATATCCCCCGCTTTTATTTCATCAACAATAACCTCAACACCCTCTATCGTAACGCTTTCTATATTTTTAGATGTATTGGACTCAAGCGAATTTACTTTGCTTTTAAGCTCTTTTATCTCGCTTTTCAATCTCTCTATGCCGATCATGGCGTCTTTGTTTTTAACCTCTTCTCTTATCTTACCAAGCTCCTGTCTCCAAGAGTTTGCAAGCTTCAAAGAAGAAGAAGCGCAAACAGCCTCTATCCTTCTTACGCCAGCGCTTACTCCGCTCTCTTTTGTTATAAAAAAACTTCCTATTATGCCGGTATTTTCTACATGTACGCCGCCGCAAAACTCTACACTAACATCGCCAAATTTCACTACGCGCACCAAAGAGCCGTATTTTTCGCCAAACAACGCTATTGCGCCGCTTTTTTTGGCATCTTCTATATTCATTATCTGCGTAGTATTTTGTATATTGCTAAGTATCGCTCTATTTACAAAATCCTCTACTTTTTGTATCTCCTCAACACTTAATGCTTTCGGATGCGAAAAGTCAAATCTAAGTCTATTGTATTCAACCAAAGAGCCTGCCTGCGCCACATGCTCTCCAAGTACAGCTCTTAATGCACTGTGCAAAAGGTGAGTAGCAGAGTGATGTTTTGTTATCTCCGCTCTTTTATCGTCCACAACAGCCTCAACCTCTTCACCGCTTTTTAAAAGAGATTTTGTATTTACATGTATGAGATTCAGCTCAAAGAATTTTTGCGTATCCAAAACTTCCGCTTTTCCCGTAAGCTCGCCACTGTCGCCGCACTGTCCGCCGCTTTGCGCATAAAAAGGAGTGGTATCAAGCAGTACCCAGCCTGCCTTTTTAGCTTCCAGCGTTTGAACTCTTTTAAAATTATCATCTAAAAGTGCGAGGATTTTGGACTTTGTTTTTACGCTCTCATATCCTACAAATTTATTTATACCAAAACCGTCCAAAAGCTCTTTAAAGTCTCCATGCACGGCTTTATCTCCGCTGCCTTTCCATGAAGCTTTGGCGCGTTTTTTCTGCTCGCTCATAAGCTCGTCAAACCGTTTCACATCAACATTTATATTTTTATCCCTTAACATATCCTGCGTCAAATCCAAAGGAAACCCGAAAGTATCATAAAGTTTAAAAGCTACATCTGCGCTGAACTCTTTTTTAGTTTTTTGCAATTCATCTTCAAACAGTTCCAATCCCGAGGCGATAGTCGCAAAAAACCTCTCCTCTTCAAGAAAAATCTGCTGTTTTACCGCCTCTTTTTTTTGTACCAAATAAGAGTAGTGTCCGCCCATGAGAGCGCATAAAGTATCTACCAGTTTGTACATGAAAGGCTCTTTCAGTCCCAAAAGATACCCGTGTCTTACGGCTCTTCGCAAAATGCGCCTCAACACATATCCCCTGCCCTCTTTGTCAAAATTAACGCCCTGCGCAAGTAAAAATGCAACCGAACGGATATGATCCGCTATCACTCTATAACTTGCTCCGCTCTCGCTTTTATAAGGCTTAGCGCAAATTTTTGCCACCTCGTCAATCAAAGGCATAAACAAAGAACTCTCGTAATTATTAAATTTGCCCTCTTTTATCGCGCTAACTCTTTCAAGTCCCATTCCCGTATCAATTGAGGGCTTTGGAAGCGGCGTCAATTTTCCGCCCTCTCCTCTTTCGTACTGCATGAAGACAAGATTCCAAATCTCCAAAAACCTGTCTCCGTCTCCGCCCATATAATCTTCGCTGCCGTTAAAATGTTCGGCTCCTTGATCTATAAATATCTCACTGCAAGGTCCGCAAGGTCCGGTATCTCCCATCTGCCAAAAGTTATCCTTATCGCCAAAACGCAAAATTCTTTTGCTTGATATATGTTTTGACCATATCTTTTCAGCCTCGTCGTCGCCCTCATGTACGGTAACCCAAAGTTTCTCTTTCGGAAGTTTCAAAACCTCCGTTATAAACTCCCATGCATAAGCTATGGCATCTTCTTTGAAATAATCTCCAAATGAAAAATTGCCCAACATTTCAAAAAATGTATGATGACGCGCTGTGTAACCTACATTGTCAAGGTCGTTATGTTTGCCTCCCGCTCTTATGCATGTTTGGCAGCTTGCGGCTCTTGGAGGATTTGGCGCAGAAATCTCTCCCGTAAAAACTCTCTTAAAAGGCACCATGCCCGCATTTGTAAAAAGCAATGTCTCATCGTCAGGAACTAAAGGCGCACTTGGCGCTATTTTGTGTCCTTTGCTTTCAAAAAACTTTAAAAACTCTTCTCGTACATCCATAACTCTGTTTTCCCTAAATCATAAAAAATGTTATATTTTATCTAAAAAGAATTAAAATGATTTTATTTACTTTTCGCTAAAATGCCAATTTGTGCAAAATCTAAAGGAAAAAAATGAAAAAAAAGATTTTAATCATCAACGGACATCCGTATAAAGAGAGCTTAAATTACGCTATTGCAGACGCTTATGAAAAAGGCGCATTGGCTAAAGGGGCTGTGGTCAAAAGAATAAATATAGGCGAACTGGTTTTTGATTTGAACTTAAAATTCGGATACAAAAAAGATATGGAGTTGGAGCCTGATATCAAAGAATCTATAGAAAAAATAAAATGGGCTGATCATGTAGTGTTTATTTATCCGCTGTGGTGGGGTTCGTATCCTGCTATCATGAAGGGTTTTATAGACAGGGTTTTTCTGCCAAAAGTAGCTTTTGATTATGATGAAAACAATAAAAGAAAAATGTTCTTTCAAGATAAAAGTGCCAGAATCATCGTAACTATGGAGCAGCCCGTATGGTATTATAAACTTATATGCCGTTCATGCGCAACAGTGCAATTAAAACATATAACGCTCAATTTTTGCGGCATAAAAAAAGTACGAACGACCTATTTTGGCAGTATAGGAAAAATGAGCGAAGAAAAATGCAAAGAGATACTGAAAATAACCGAATCCATAGCGCAAAAAGAGGTGCGTAAACTAATTGATTAAGTTTTTTTGTATAAGTTGTGATAAAATAGTACTTCAAAATGATAAGGAATAGCCATGTTTGATAATTTTTTAGATAGAATGAAAGGGTTGCTACCTGCAAAAAAAGATGAGAAAAAGATAGAGATTTCACGCGTAGCAAACGCTTTTTTTGACAGACTTTTGACATGGGCAGACAGAGAAGGAATAGACGAACTCTCATACGATGCAAGATTTAGATGCGAGCGCGGACTTCCCAGAGATAAGCAAAAACTTCTCAAGTTAAAAGAGGTAAATCTCTCCCGCTCAAATATTGCAGATATTCCGAAAGAGCTGTTCTTTTTGGGACTTATCACTTCACTAAATATCAGAGATAACAAGTTGCAGATTCTGCCGCGCGAGATAAGCAATTTGAAAAATCTTCGCTTTCTTGACGCTTCACACAACGCCATAAGCGAACTGCCTTCTGAAATTTGCTATCTTCCCAATCTGAACACACTTAGTCTAAATTCAAATAAATTAACATTTATACCTCAAGATATAGGCGCTCTTGAAAATTTGGAACGGCTTGAACTTAGCAATAATGAAATAAAAATGACGCCTTCCGATATGTTTAAAGCTAAAAAAATAAAAATACTTTCACTCTGGCAAAACGGCATTACCGAATTGTCGCACTATGTAGGCGAGCTTGAGGATTTGGAAGAATTGAATCTGGCAAATAACTTCATAGAAAAACTTCCCAAAAGCATAAGATATCTGAAAAAACTTCTGAAATTGGATATTAGAAATAATAAACTAACCTCCATACCAAAAGAGATAGGCGAACTTGAAAATTTAAAAGAGCTTAATGCGGGTAATGATTTAAACCTCCCGAATACCAACCAAATCATGCATTTACCACCCGAACTTGGTACTTTGCTAAATCTGCAAAATCTCAATTTATGCAGCAACGGTTTGCTTGATTTGCCAAACGAAATAGGTCTGCTCACAAACTTAATAAAATTAAATCTCTCAAATAATAGTTTGGACAGTCTGCCTTATTATATTGAAAATCTTATCAATTTAAAAGATTTGGATATAAGCGCCAACCGACTGAAAAAACTTCCGAATGAAATCACAAAACTTACGCTCACGCGCCTTGATATTTCTGACAATCCCGAACTTGAACTTACTCTCAAACAGCAAGAGTGGCTCAAAACCATACAAATAGTACGCGGCGGCACGCAAGATGCGGAGAAAACTCTTGCGGAGAAAATTGCCCAAAATATGCTAAAGAATGAAACTCATGTTATACCGAACGTACAAAATCCAAACAAAAATGAAACTGTTGCGGCTGATTCCGTTAAGACGATAAATCAAAATGAAACCTCAGCACCAAAAATCACCCGAGATGCAGACAAAACTCCTGCGCCGCCGCCTATTAAAAATGCGAATAAAAACGAAATTCCCGAGGTAAATACTACTCAAAATATTGAACATGAATCTCCTGCCGTTCCGATAAACAAAAATGAAACTGTTGCGGCTGATTCCGTTAAAACCGCAGATAAAACTCCTGTAGCGGCTCGAGATGTAGTTACAATTGCACAGGAAGGTTTTAAAATTGAATTAAACAGAGACAATAATAAGATAACTGTTATACATACAACAAACAATGATGCCAAACTTATTTTAAAACAAAACGGCAATATTTATGAACTTGCAACTATTGATGACATAAATTTTTTAGTTGTGAAAGGTCAGCAAAATACGATAAAAATAAGCTATAAAGCCGAAAGCGTAAGTTTTAATAAAATTGATGAAAATACGACAATTATCACGCTTTCAGCACAAGAATAGACGGTTATAAAAAGATTTTTGTCTTTGCTGGCTCATGTTAAAAAAGAGGGATTTACCGCTTCATCATTCCCATATCCAAACAACAAGTTTATGAATACAAAGGTATTGGATACCCGTTTTCACGGGTACGACTAAATGATTGCCGATGAATGATGGAAAAGGTCGTCATTACCGCGACTGAGTCCAATGCATATTATGAGATTGTATTCAAAAGCTATTTTCACTTTTTGAGTAAGAAATTGGAAATTTATCTTTTATAGCAATAAAGAAATACATGAATAATAAAAACTTGCATGCATAATGCAAATAATTAATTTTAAAAACAAATTTTATTTTTAGTTTCATTTAAGATATTTACAAGTATAATCATTGTCATTTTTGTTAAGGAGTGGTTTATGAACAGTTCTCGGCGTTTTTTTATAAAGATGGGCGTTTCGCTGGCGGCTTTGACTCTCATGTGGGGCTGTAGTTCAGAGCAGACGCAAACACAGGCACAAACTTCCAATTTGGAAATCGTTGAACATGAAGAATTCAAGATTGAATACGATAGAAAAAACCTCGTAGTAAATTTTATACTGAAAAACGATGAAGGCGTAGTTATTGTTTCAAAGCACAGTAACGATGGAAGAATATTATCAACCACTGAAGGCGAAACTATTTTGGTTTTAGCATACGGACATAATGAATATAAAAGTCCGCCGCAAACAAAAATCGGATTTGGCAAAGATGAAGAGGGTAACAGTCTAATTAGCTTATTGCCTTCACATTATTAAAGGAGAAGCTTTATGGCTAATACTACTGATCCTGCCGACGATCCTAACAGTAGTTATGTACTTATCGGCGGTGGCGGAGGTAAAGCCTTACTGTTTCATTCGGGCAAAATGCATAGAGTGCAGCAGTTGCATATCTGTTTTTAACTACTCTCATAAATTCTCAAAGTAACCAATTTAAAAAACATTAAATATTATTGATACCTGTTTTTATCTTTAATTTTTTTTATAGTGCCGTATTTTAAGCTTCGTTGTGTTAAATTTTCAAATTATATATTGATATTGATATTGATTATCTATATTTTACACACCATAAAGGTAAAAACGATGCATGAAATAATTGTCTGTAAAAATCTATCTTTTAAGTATAAAAATAGTGAGGTTTTGCATAATATTAATTTTGAAGTCAGACAGGGCGACATAGTGGGACTACTTGGCAAAAACGGTGCGGGCAAAAGTACTATCATAAATATACTCATGGGATATTTACAGCCAAATGCCAGTGAATGCTCTGTCTTTGGATACCCAAGCTTTTCCATACCTGCGCATATAAGAGCTGATATAGGACTTGTACATGAGGGTTTTACTCAATATGATTTTATGTCCATAGAAGAGATTGAAAAATACTACTCTGCCTATTATGCAAAATGGAATAGAGATTTATATTATGATCTGACAAGCAGGCTGAATGTTCCTTATTCTCAAAAAATATCAAAATTATCATGCGGGCAAAGGTCGCAGGTAACGCTTGGGCTTGTTTTGGCTCAAAGTCCTGAACTTTTGATATTGGACGATTTTTCCATGGGACTTGATGTAGGATATAGAAGATTGTTTCTTGAATTTTTGAGAGATTTTGTTGATAATTACAAGACAACTGTTTTATTGACTTCTCATATTATTTCCGAATTGGAGAGCTTTATAGATGAAGCTATTATCTTAAAAGAGGGCAGCATAATAAGTAAAAGCGAAAAAACAAGCTTGCTGGGCAGTTTTTACTCTTATACTCTGCCTTTTGAAGAAGCAAAACATTTAAAAACCGACGATGTAATTTTAAATATAGAATATAACAAAAAGAGTGTTTTTGTTTTCACTTTTGCAAGTCCCGAGATATTTAAAGATTATCTTTTAAAACAGCACATAACGCCCTTAACTATAAAAAATTTAACTCCCAATAATATAAACTTGGAAGATGCTTTTATTGGGCTTACGGGGAGATATTGATGAATAAAAAGAGTGTTTTTAAAGCGATTTTGTTGAAAGAGTGGATAAAGCTGCGTAAATTTTTTTGGATACCTTTTTTTGCTGTTCTTGCAGTTGTTGCAGATGCTTACATCTCATATAAAGGCGTCATATCGCACAAAGGCGCAACAGCATTGTGGGCTGAACTAATATACAAACAAAATATCTATTTTTCCAAACTTCAATGGGTATTTATCGCGGGCGGGATTCTGTTTTCGTATGTGCAGTTTATGCCCGAATGCAAAGAGAGGCGTTTAAGACTGATGTTCCACCTGCCCGTATCTTACCGCTTTTCTATCTACTCTTGTTTAAGTATCGGGGTAGTTTTAAATCTGCTTTTGGCAGTTACTGCTCTGTCTCTTTTGTCTGGGCTGTTTTTTGTGATGCATTTTCCGTATGAGCTTTCATTTGAGATGCTCATGACTATTATTCCATGGATAATAGCGGGAGTTGTATCGTATTTGGCAACTGCGGCGGTAATAGCTGAAATATCTATTGCAAAAAAATTTATATTTGGCGGCATGTGGGCAATTTTTATGAGTTTATTGACTGAAAGCAGCGGATTTTTCAGCTTTCAAAGCGATTTGTGGCTCTATTTGCTTGTAAGCCTGCTCTGGCTCTTTGCCTTTGAATCGGCGGCTTTAAAAACAAAAGGAGGTAAATCATGAAGATAGACATATCAAAAACAGCTTGCTTTTTATTGTGCGTTATATCGCTCTCATGGTTCATTCCGCATTTTTACAATAAAGCTATGAAAGCAGATAGATTTCAGATAAGCGGTTTTTTCAGCCCTGTTTTAAAAGAGTTTATCATGTTGGAAATCGGCATAGATAATATGGTGTATAAAGATGAAAATGATAATGTCATGAGCGCATTTGCGGCTCAAAAAAATCTTCCGTTTATCTTTGCGGGCAATATAGAAAAATGGGGCGGTTTTCCGATTGAGACTGATGACGGGTTGATCACTTATGAATTTGCTGCAAACTCTTTGCGAACCGCCAAAGCGATACCGTCGGATGTTTTAGCGCAAAAACTGCCGCTTCACATTTTATATGAATCGGCGCCTTTGGGCATATCTTTGGAAATCCCTCCCGATATACTCTCTATAAAAGCTGATAGATTGGTCTTTATTAACTGCGCCAACGGAACGGTAAACGAGGAAAAGTCAAAAAGTTTCACCGAAGCGCTGAACAGTGCGGGGGTAATTTTCCCGATACAAAACGCTGCGGTAAATCCCTCTATTTTAAAACCATTTGACGAGGGAATGTTTTTTATAGATAGCGCCAACAGACTATTTCAATTAAAAATTACGGAAGGCTCTCCTTTTATAAAAGATATGAATATATCTATAAATGAAAAAGTCCTCTACATGGAGGTAGATGAAAATTTCAAAAAAATCTTTTACGGCATAATCGTTACGGAAAACAGTATCTATCTGAACATGTACGAAAGCGGCTTGCAAAAACTTCCGCTTACTGATTATAATCCAAAAACAGATGTTATAACGGGTCGTTTTACCCCATTTTACCAAACCATAACAAAAAGGGATTTATCTGTTGTAAACTCTCCCATGCAATTTGCCGCAGCAGATAAAAATTTTGATATAGTCCGCAAACATGAAAGATATTTGCCGCAATCTATTATCAAAAAGAGAGATTATATAGCTTACGGATTATCATTTTTGGCGCCTTTTTATTTAACGCAATTTTCTTATTATTCTAATGAAGTATTATTCAAAATCGCTCCAGCTCCACATCTTATATTTGCTTTTTTGGGTATAGTTTTTGCACAGATTTTATATTTTTGTATCGCCTTCGGAACAAAAAGGAAATTAGACCCATTTGCGATATTTGCTATCTGCTTTACGGGATTTTTTGGACTTATAGCCTCCCTTATTTTTAGTCCAATAAAAGGCAGGAGTTAATCATGGTTTCAGTTTGGATAAAAAATATTTTCTATCTTTTTTATGATAATAATTATTATTACAATAATTAAAAAGGAACTAAAATGTATATTTGCCAACAATATAAAAAAATGGCAAAAACTTGCCTGTTTGGTCTATTATTATGCTGCGTCGTCTCTTATGCAGATGAAAATGACACAAGTAACGCTTCATCAAGTGGGATAACGCAGCTTCCCATGATCAAAGTCATAGGACACGAAGCAACCGGCGGTGGCGGAGAGCCTGCCGTTATAAGCAATGACTATATCAAAACCGCACCTTCCGCTACAAATACCGTAACCGATTTGTTGCGCGGCAAATCTTACATTCAGTACGACCAAACGTCAAGAAGCAGCGCCACAGGCGGAGAGATAGCGCCGCCAAAAATATCCATAAACGGTGGTAAGCATTATGAAAACAGCTTTTTGATTAACGGGGTCAGCAACAATAACAATATCTATCCGAGCGGTCTGCCTTTAAATTATGCAAGCGCTCAAAGCGGTCAGCCCACAGGCGAGACGCAGACGATTTTTTTGGATACGGCTCTTATTGACACGGTTGCGGTTTATACGGAAAACGTAGGGGCGGAGTACGGCGGATTTACGGGCGGCGTGATAGACGCAAAGATAAGAGATGCAAGTACGGATAGATGGCATATTTTTGCAAATTACCAATATACAAGCGATAAATGGACAAAGTTTCACTGGACGCCGGAACAAGAGAATGCATTAAACACTACTTCTTCAGCCGAACTTCAACCAAAATTTACCAAATACGAATATACGTTTTCAGCAGACGGTCCCATAACCGACAATCTGGGACTCATGCTAAGTTATGGTAAAAAAGAGTCAAAAATCCCACTTTGGTCAACTTATATAGCTAACGGCGCATATGAACAAAGAGATACAACAAGAAAAAATGAGAATTTTCTTGCAAAATTGAACACGAACGGACTTGACGACTTTAAAGCAAGCTTTACGGCGATTTACGCTCCATACGAACATACGCTTTTTCAGCCTTTATATAAAGATTCGGACTTTGATATGGTAAGCGGCGGATATACTCTCATGTATGAAATGGAAAATGATATCTCATTCGGAAAGCTAAAAAACAGCATTAACTACCAAAAAAACGAAGTTTCAAGAGACAGCGATAAAGATTTTATCAACCAATGGAATACGGCTTATCCCAGCGGTGGTTACATAAATTGGGGTTTGGGAAGCACGGCGTATGAGGGCGCTTTTGGCGATTATACGCAAGAGAAACAGGGTATAGGTTATAAAGGGATTTTGGAGCTTGACGAAATACAAAGCGGAGCTTTGGAACATAAAATAAAAACCGGTATCGAAGCAGAGTATAACAAGTTAGATGCCGTAAGAGGACAATATACTATATTTTATTCAGGAGTGGGCGACCAAAGCGTAACAGGGAGTAAAGAAGACGGTATCCTTGAAGGTTCGCAATACTCCATAAGAAAACGTGTAGGAGTACATCAGGAAAGAGATAAAGATTATGGCAGCGGTGCACTGTTTCTTGAAGACACGATAAAAATAGACAGATTTACCGTGCGTCCTGGACTTCGCATATCAACGGACAGCATAACAGACGATATTGATATTGCATGGAGATTTTTTGCAAATGCGGATATTTTTAACGATGACATGCTCAATGTTTACGGCGGATACAATAGATATTATGGTACGCAAATCTTAGCTTACGCGGCACATATGCCTATTAAATTAAGTGAATTTAGAAGAGTTAATGCGACAAGTCCATGGGTTGATTATCCTATTACTTCAGACAATCCCCAACACAATCTTGGAGACTTGCAGACGCCTTACTCGGACGAATTAAATATCGGAGCTACATTAGATATTTATGATACGTACTTTGAGGTAAAATTTGTGGACAAGCAGTATAGAAAACAGATTAAAAGCATACGTCCAATAAATAGCACCAATACTTATAAAGAGTTTGCAAACAGTGGAAAGAGCAGTTATTGGGGGCTTACATTGGAAGCTTCAAAAGATTATGATTTGGGAATGGCGGGCAGACACAGTTCTGATTTTTCAATAACAAGACAAAACACCAAATCCAATGGTTTTGACCCTGTAGGTGAATTTGATTTTGACGATGTGGCAGGTACGGTATCTATGACGCACATAACTTATAACGGCAATTTAGTACCCATAGGAGATGTAAGAAATTCTGCCGATTTTAACAGACCTTGGATAATCGCATATACGCATGAGGCTCATTTTAAATATTTTGATTTGGGCGGAGTGTTTAGATATCAGTCCGGCTCCAAAGGTCTAATCAGACTTTCAGCACTTGGAGGCCCTGACCCTGACGGCATTCGCACAGTCGCATTTGAAGATATAAATTACAGCGATACTTTCAATATTGATCTGTTTGCGGCAGCCAATCTCAAAATCAAAGGCAATAAATTTACAGTAGGAGTTGACATTCTAAATCTTTTAAATAAGAAAAACGACTCCAGCGCATATTACGGCGTACTTGTATCAAGAGGAAATACGGGCAACTCTTTGGGACGACAGTTTTTTGCAAACTTCAGGTATGAGTTTTAATCTGCATGAAAAGCTTTGGCATAAATATTTATGCCAAAGGTCTCTTTTGTTAAAAAAGGTTTCAAGCTCTTGAATGCATGTATGAATTATGTAATTTTCTTGAGTAATGCGACAGTATATAATTTAATACGAAATATGTCAGCGCAATAGCGCCGAACAGCGCAAAAACCTGTCCCGATGTGCCGTATCTGCCCATCAAAATCATTCCTTTACCCGTCAAATCTTCAATGCCTACTATCCACACAAAAGATGTATCTTTTATAGTAGAGGTAAACTGCGAAACAAGTGCGGGAAGAATATTTCTGAATGTCTGCGGCAACACTATATAAATCAATATTGTAATATATGAAAATCCCTGCGAATACGCCGCTTCCCACTGTCCTTTCGGAATAGAATTAAGTCCGCCTCGTACAATTTCGGCGACAACTGCGGAGGTAAAGATACTCATTGCCAAAATACCTGCTACTACGGGAGGCGCCGGCGTCATGAAACGAATCGCCAAAATAAACAGTAGCAGCGGTATATTTCTAACCGTTTCTATATAAACAGTCGCACTAAATCCCGCAAACGGCAGTTTTGAAAAACGCAAAACGCCTAAAATAGTCCCGAAAAATGTAGATATAATGATAGAAAAGACCGCTATTGTAAGTGTTATAAGCAGTCCTTCTCCTAAAAAGGTGAAGTTTTCAAATAAGAGCAATTCGCTAAGCATATATAGCCTCGCTTCGCTTCTCTAACGATCTCGCATAAGTAGCAAGCGGGTAACATATCGCAAGATATAAAAGTCCTGTTACTACATAAGAAGGACCATAATACAGATTTTCACTGCTCCATGAATCCGCCCTGTATAATAAATCCGAACCCGCCACCATGGCCATAACAGAAGTGTTTTTGATAAGATTAACCGCTATATTTGTCATTGGCGGAAATGCAAGTCTTTTTGCCTGAGGCAGCACAACATGCCACATTGCGCCCCAATATGAAAACCCTTGCGAATACGCCGCTTCCAACTGTCCTCTTGGCACTGATCCGATGCCTGCCCTAACGGCTTCAGCCATATATGCGCCATGATATACGCCAATACCTATCACACCCGCAATAAATACCGGAAACGCAGGGTGTACACTCTCAAGCTTAATAATCAAACTGCTGCTAAATTCATACTCCATGCCTACGCGATACAGTACAAGATTGATAAGAAAAAACATTTGCAGAGGCAGAGGCGTATTTTGAATAAACTCTACATATATGCGGTTTACGCCTCTGGCAAATCTGTTATGGGCAGATCCCATCACGCCGAAAATGACTCCGATGATAATAGATAAGACAAGCGCAAAAAACGAATAGGCGATAGTCGTACCAAAACCTTCCGCAAAAATACGCCAATCATGTAACAGCGTCTCCCATTTAAAAAGCGCAAATGGACCTGTTCCCACCCTATTTTAATCCCCATTTAACTGCAAGTTTATCAAGTTCGCCTGAACTTTTCAACTCATTTACAACGCCGTTTACAAGCTCTGCCAAAGCTTTGTTGCTAAATTTGGAAGCCACGCCATACTCTTCGGCTGAAAGTCTTTCGTCAAGTATTATCGTAGTTTCATCTAAATATCCAAGCAGTATTGAACCGTCAACCGAAAAGCAATCTATGCGTTTTGAATCAAGTGCGGTTTTTATCTCGGGATATGTTCCGAATTCAAAAAAAGTAACTTTTATCCCTTCAGCGGTAGCTTTTTCCTGAATCACTTTTTTCGTTGTCGCACTTTGAGCCACACCTATCTTTTTGCCGTTTAAATCCTTAAATGACGCAATGCCCGAATTTTTCTTTACCATCAACGCAATACCATCCGCAAAATAAGCGTCTGAAAAGTTATAGCTCTGTTTCCTCTCCGGTGTAATCGTAAAAGTCGCTATAACAAGATCTACTTCGCCGTTATCAAGAAGCGGCCCTCTGGTTTTTGCGGTAACTGCCTGCGTTTCAATCTTATTTTCATCGCCCAAAATCTTTTTTGCTATCGCTTTTGCGACATCTATATCAAGTCCTTCCGTAACGCCGGATTTAGGATCTTTATAACCAAATTTAGGCACATCAACTTTAACGCCTACTTTCAATACGCCTCTATCCTTTATTTTTTGAATATCGGGAGCATCTTCTGCCAAAGCAACATTAAAACTCAAACTTATAAGTGCAACTGCACCAGCCAAAAAAACGCCAAACTTTCTCATGTACTCTCCTTAAAATGATATTAGTGAGCAATTTTACTCAAAAATGTTTTAACTCGTTCACTTTCCGGGTTTTTAAAGAAATGCTCGGGGCTGCCTTCTTCAAGAATAAGTCCCTCGTCCATGAACACAACTCTATCTGCTACCTGACGGGCAAAGCCCATTTCATGTGTTACGACTATCATTGTAATGCCGCTTTTTGCAAGATCCACCATAACATCAAGAACTTCTTGTATCATCTCAGGATCAAGCGCCGATGTAGGTTCATCAAATAAAATAACATTTGGATTCATAGCCAAAGCTCTGGCAATCGCCACGCGCTGCTGCTGTCCGCCGGAAAGCTGCGAAGGATAAGAGTTTTCTTTACCTTTAAGTCCTACGCGCTCCAATAGTTCACATGCACTCTTGCGCGCCGCTTTTTTGCTTAAATTTTTTAAAACAGTCGGGGCTAATGTAAGATTTTCAAGCGCACTTTTGTGCGAATAGAGATTAAAAGACTGAAAAACCATAGCGGTTTCCTGTCTAATCTTCGCGATAGACGCTTTGGGCGCTGTAATATTTACGCCATTAACTATTATCGTACCCGAAGTCGGCTTTTCAAGAAGATTGATACAGCGTATAAGGGTGCTTTTGCCTGATCCGCTGGGACCTATTACTACGAGCTTTTCACCGCTTTTAACATTAAGGTTTATATCTTTGAGTACATGATTTGAGGCAAAATATTTATTTACATTTTCTAAAACAATCACTATCGCTACTCCAATTAAGTCAAACTTTAAAAGTGTAACACAAATAACATTATAAACATGTTTGAAAAATATACAACAGAAAAAATATTGGTTTTGACGCAGACTGCCGCCACATAATTTTTATAGATTAGCTTGCAGATTAAAACTGCCGCAACAATATCTCAATAATATAATTTAAGAAAAACTCGCTATAATTACTCCCTTAATTTCTCAAGTGCGCCCGTAGCTCAGCTGGATAGAGCATCTGATTGCGGTTCAGAAGGTCATGAGTTCGAATCTCTTCGGGCGCACCATCATGCAGATCTCTTTTTGTTAGTTTATACAGCATTGCTCGTTTATAGTATATAGTTTAAGAATATTAAGATGGAGAGGGTTTTACTCATGAGCAAAACCCTGTTTTAAAGTTTAGATTAAAAAGCGGATTTTATACTCTCCACCCACTTTTCAACTCTGCTTTCGGTCAAATCGCTTTGATTGTCCTCATCTACAATAAGTCCGACAAATTTACCGTCTATCACTGCCGTTGATTCTTCAAAACTGTATCCTTCGGTAGAATTTTTATCGCCGACTATATTAGCGCCTTTTTTTAGACTTAACTGATACAAAGTTCCTACGCCGTTACAAAATTCGCCGCCGTAACCCTCCTGATCGCCAAGCCCGAAAAACGCTACGGTTTTGCCTTTAAGTTCAAGCGCATCTTTATTGAACGAATCCCAATCATCTTGCAATTCACCCTCATACCATGTAGATGTGCCCAAAATCAGCTTATCATAACCGTTTATTTTGCCTGCATCTGCCTTGCCTATATCTATCAAATCAACCTCTTTCCCAAGCTTTTTTTGAATAAGTTTAGCAACGCTTTCCGTGTTGCCTCCGCTGCTTCCGTAAACAATAGCTATCGACATATTTATCTCCTATGAAAAATTAAATAGTATATGGAACAAGCTTTACCAAAGAGTCGGCAAAGCATGGGTTTTTAACCTCTATGTGGCGTTTAAACGCACTATTTTTAGGAAAAACGATATGCAAAGATTTGATATTGCCCTTTGCAACCTTTCTCCAAGCCTCATCTATCTCATCTTTTGCGAGATAAATTTTATCCTTATCAAACTTCTTAAAACAGAGCATAACATTAAGCAGGCACTCTCCGTCCTTTTCTATAACAATCAAACCGTCTTTAAAATAGACATTTTTATCCGGATTTCTACGGGTAATTTTTTCCGATACAAACTCGGAAAAGAGAGTTTTTGCATCAAACATTATGCCGCCGTTTTCAGATGAAAACAGTCTGAAAATCAGTATCGCATGAGGGAGTTTCGGCAATGATGCATTTGCTTTTATTACCTCTTTTAGCTTGTCAAAATCACCCTTCACAAAAAGCGCCGTCAAAACAGCCGAATATGCGTCAAACACTTTGAGCCTGTTTTTACAAAGACTGTTTTTTGCTCTCAATCTTGACAATATCTCGTTTTTAAAAATCTCAAAAAGAGTAAAGCGGCTAAAATTATTTTTGAGAACAATTCGTTCTTCTTTGCATGTACAACAGTTATACTGGTTGATGAAAAACTCGCGCTGTTCTTTTGGAGAGAATGACTGAAACAGCGCAGGAACTCTCTCTATCCACTTTTCGTTTATATTTTCAAAGCCAAACAGCATTTTTCAAAAACTCTTTTGGCAATTGGCGTATATTTTATATACGGTATCGTTTGATACTTCTCTTGTCAGATCTGTTTCATTTATACTAATTATAACCATTTCCGCTGCTTTGAGTGTTATTTTTGATAATGATTATTATAAATAAAAAAGCTGAAACTTCGCTTATTTTAATATCAATTATCAAAAAGTATAGATAAAAATCTATTTAGACCGCCGCATTAATATCCGAACTCATTTTTTGTTTGAAAACATTTGTGATACAATAAAAATAAAAATCAAAGTTTATATATGAAAAAGAATAATTTAGCAAAAGATTTTAATACCAAAACCCTGTTTTTGTTCGCATTGCCCACAATGATAATGATGCTTTTTGAGTCATTGTATTCGATAGTGGACGGTATTTTTGTGGCAAGATTTGTAAATATAGACGCCTTTGCGTCAATCAACATCGTTATGCCCGCTATTTTGTTTTTCATGGGAACGGGCACGATGTTTGGCGTAGGAGGCAGCGCTATCATAGCCAAAAAAATGGGCGAGAAAAGATACGATGAAGCCAACAGCGACTTTTCCGTGATAACGCTTGTGCTTTTAGTCATATCGCTTGTTGATATACTGATATGCTTCATCTTCATGGATGAGATGTTGGAGTGGCTTGGGGCAACAGATGTTTTGATGCCTTATGCAAAAAGCTATTTTCAAATCATACTGTTCGGACTTCTGGTATTTATGGGGCAGTTTCTGTTTCAAAGCTTTTTTATTGTGGCAGGAGAACCCAAAATGGGTCTGATTGCGGTTACAAGCGCAGGTTTTACGAATATAATACTTGATTATATATTTATAGTCTGGTTTGGCATGGGGATAGAAGGAGCGGCGTATGCAACGGTGATAAGCAGCGCTATTCCGACTATCTTGGGAATCGCATTCTTTTTCAATCCGAAAAAAACACTCCATTTTACGCTTCCGAAATGGAATTTTAAAATTATACGTCAAAGCAGTATAAACGGTTCATCCGCTTTAGTAAATTTTTTGGCTACGGGAGTTATAGCGTTTTTATTTAATCACGCTATGTTAAAACTTTTAGGAGAAACGGGAGTAGCGGCAGTTACGATAATAGCCTACACAGAGTATGTTTTCAACTCCCTTTTTCTTGGTTACTGTGTCGGTATAGCGCCCGTTGTAAGTTTTAACTTTGGAGCTAAAAACAGGCAAAAGATAGAGTATGTTTTGAAAAAAGGGTTCATGACGATTGCCGCTTTATCGCTTTTGACGGTTTTTATGATGTTGCTGCTTTCATCAAATATAGTGCAAATCTTTAGTCAGGATAATGCCGCTTTGCATGCTATAGCATTGATGGGCTTCATAATCTTTGCGCTAAAATATCTCTTAAGCGGCATAAATATCCTTATATCCGTCCTTTTTACCTCTTTTTCAAAAGGTAAGATTTCCACCCTTATTGCAGTTGTCAAAACTTTTGGACTCATTGTCCCAATGGTTTTGTTTTTGCCTTATCATATCGGAGTTTACGGCGTTTGGATTACTGTGCCTGTGGCTGAATTTATCATATTTTTTGTGGAACTGTATCTGTTTGGCAAGATTATAAAACTGCGCCGCATCGTTTAGAGTCCGTTTTTATCTTTGAGAGAGCGCTAATTTTATCCCTATGGCTATAAATATGCAAGATGTGAGGACATTTGCGCATTTGGCAAATTTTGGATTTTGCATGAGAGTTGACGAGGCTTTGTCTGCGCATATGCCGACTATGATGAAAACTATAAGTGCGCTCATCATAAAAATAGCTCCAAGTTGCGCCATTTGAAGCGCTACAAAACCGTTTTGCTCTTTTACAAATTGAGGGAAAAGCGCCAAAAAAAAGAGTATGACTTTCGGATTTAGCACATTCATGAAAAAGCCTCTTATAAAAAGAGTTTTATAGTTTAAACTCTCTTTGCTCTTTTTGGCGTCTATGCGGACAAGTTCATCTCTGTGGATAAAAGCTTGGTAAGCCAAATAAAACAGATACGCCGCACCTGCGATTTTAAGGACAAAAAAAGCTGTCTGGGAAGTTTTAAATATAACCGATACGCCAAGTGCGGCAAGCGTTGTATGGACTATGACGCCCGAAGACAGACCGCATGCTAATGTTATAGCAGCTTTTGCGCCTTTCGTAACTCCTTGCGTGATGACAAAAAGTATATCTGGTCCGGGAGCCAAAGCAAGCGCAACGGAGGCGGCCAAAAAAAACCAGAATGTTTCAAAATCTATCATTTATGCTTTCAACTATTTTTTTTGCGCCCTTCGGTTTTATCGCACCTTCAAGCGCATTGTTTAAAGCCGCTATATCAGCATCGCATAAGATGGATATGAGAAGTTTTGCGCTCATGTCGCTCTGCTTTACAACGATAGCAGCTTCTCTTTTTTCAAGCACTTTGGCATTAAAATATTGATGGTTTTTGGCCGCATATGGATACGGCACGAAAAGAGTCGGGATTTTGGCGGCGGCAAGTTCCCACATACTGCCGGCCCCCGAACGCGACAGAGCAAAATCAACATTTTTGAGCTTATCGTAAAGCGGCGAGTAAAAATCAAAAACATCGGCATTTATGCCGTTTTTCTCGTAAAATTCTTTTATTTTATCGTATTCGTTTTTGCCTGTTTGATGAACAATTTTTATGCCGTTTTCATGAAGCCACGGCGCTATTTCAAGCGCCAAATCATTTATAAATTTTGCACCTTGCGAACCGCCTAAAAAAGCTATAGTTTTTAATTTGTCGCGTTTTTTTTGAAGTTTAAACCACTCATCGCTCACAGGATAATCTTTAACTTTTGAGTTTTTATCATAAGAGCTGAAAATCTCTTTGGCAAAAAAAGATACCGTTTTATTCAATCTTCCCATGCAGGCATTTTGCTCATGAATAAAAATGGGAATACCGCACAAAATAGCAGCAAACGAAGCGGCGGCCGAAGAGTATCCGCCTACCGAAAAAACTTTTTCAATCTTCTCCTCTTTCAGTATCTTTTTTACTTTAAATGAGAGTTTTATGATATTTAAAAGCGATTTTATCCTGCCCAAAAATCCTTGATTTACAACTCCGTATGAGGGCAAAAATATACACTTATAAAAAAGCGGGCTGTTTTCAAACCAGCTTCTGTCCTGTCCGTTTGTTGAACCTATATAAAGCGGTTTTATGCCGATTTTATTGTACTCTTTGGCTATCGCCGCCGCTATACTTAAATGGCCTCCCGTGCCCCCGCCGGTTATCGCCGTCATTTTAAATCCGCCCTTTTACTGATCATCAAAACCATTCCAACTCCTATGCATGTAGCAAGCAGCGAACTTCCGCCGTAACTTAAAAACGGTACCGCTATGCC
>JAISXY010000066.1 GCA_031270285.1 Campylobacteraceae bacterium | reverse complement strand
TTGCTTCAGAAGCGTTTTTCCCCTTCAGGGACAGTATTGATGCGGCGGCAAGTGCAGGCGTAAAAGCGATAATAGAACCGGGCGGCAGTATAAGAGACGATGAAGTGATAAAAGCGGCTAACGAACATGGAATAGCTTTATATTTTACGGGCGTTAGACATTTTTTGCATTGATAAAAACTGTGTGAATATGCGTTTTTAACGGCTCTCACCTTTTTTTAAGCACTATTTAAGTACAATATCGCGTTTTTTATAGTCTCAATTAAGGAGAGTCCACAATGGAAGAGACAAAACGCAAACGTGTTTTGGTAAAATTTTCGGGCGAAGCGCTTGCAGGCAGCGGTGGTTTTGGTATTGACAGCGATATATTAAAATATATTGCGGGCGAAATCCGCTCTTTAGTGGAGAATAATATTGAAGTAGGCATCGTAATAGGCGGCGGAAATATCATACGGGGCGTGAGTGCGGCAAAAGGCGGTATCATCAAACGCACAAGCGGCGATTACATGGGGATGCTTTCCACTGTTATAAATTCTATCGCAATGCAGGAGGCTTTGGAAAACAACGGTATTGATGTAAGAGTGCAGAGCGCTATAAAAATGGAGCAAATATGCGAAACATTTATCGTGCGAAGAGCTATGAGGCATTTGGAAAAAAATCGTGTAGTGATATTTGCTTCCGGTACGGGAAATCCGTTTTTTACGACCGATACGGCAGCTACTTTGAGAGCTATTGAGATAAGTGCGGATATGATTATCAAAGCTACTAAAGTAGATGGTATTTACGACAAAGATCCGAATAAATTCAAAGAGGCGCAAAAACTTCCGACTCTCAGTTACGAATGTGCCATGAATGACAATATAAAAGTTATGGACGATACTTCCATAGCGCTTGCAAAAGAGAATGATCTGCCGATCGTAGTTTTCAATATGTTCAACAAAGGCAATCTACTCTCTATCGTAAAAGGCGATTATTCCGCCTGTTCTATAGTAAAATAAATCAAATTTTTTAAAGGATACAAAACATGAGAAGTGAACAAATAACAGCAAAGGCTTTAAAAGCTACCGGCGATGATAGATATAAACTGTCCATACTTGTCTCAAAAAGATCAGAACAGTTATCACTCGGCGCAAAACCGCTTGTAGAAAATATACAGGGCTTAAAATATGTTGATATAGCTTTATTGGAAATAGCTGAAGGTAAAATATTGCTTGACAATATAGAGGAAAAAATTTCATAATAAAATGGGCGATAATATATTAGACAGTCTTGAAGATCTGTTGAAAAAAATCGGCGCTTGCAATAGTATAGATGAAGCGAAAAAGATACTTTTCTCTGAATTTAAAGGAGGACAGGATAATATCTTAAAAGCGATAGAGATTGCGATAAAACAACATGAGGGGCAGTTTAGAAAAAGTGGCGAACCGTATGTGATGCATCCGATTTTGGTATCTGCCATAGTAGCAAGATACGGCGGCGATGAGACTATGATTATTACGGCTTTATTGCATGATGTGGTTGAAGATACGCCTTATACTACGAAAAAGATAGAGGAGTTATTCGGCTCTGACGCAGCCAATCTTGTAGATGGATTGACTAAAATCATGACAATAAGAGAAGATAAATTAGCTCCGTCAAGCTCAGGTGAAAAACTTATGAGTTCGGCTATGAATTTTCGCAAAATGCTTGTAGCCTCCATAAGCGATGTGAGAGTTTTGGTTATCAAACTTTGCGACAGACTTCACAATATGATAACTTTAAGCGCTCTTCCTCCCAACAAGCAAAAAAGAATCGCTGAAGAGACACTTGTAGTTTACGCACCAATAGCACATAGATTGGGAATCTCATCTATAAAAAACTATCTTGAAGATTACAGCTTTTACTATATCATGCCCGAAGAATATAAAAAGATAGACGAGTATTTGACTGAACATAAACAGCAGTTTCAATTAAGATTAAATCTATTTTTGGACAAGATAAATACACTTTTGCAGCAAAACGGTTTTAGCGATAATGATTATGAGTTGGAGAAGAGGATTAAACACCACTACTCCATATATGTCAAAATGCAGCGCAAAGGCATTAGCATTGAGGAGGTTTTAGACCTCTTGGCGATCAGGATTATCACAAAAGAGACGCTTGACTGCTATAAGGCTTTGGGACTTTTACACCAATATTTCAATCCCATCATTTCGCGTTTCAAAGATTACATTGCGATACCGAAAGACAACGGTTATCAGACGATTCATACAACAATATTTGACGATAAATCAATTATTGAGGCGCAAATCCGCACTTTAGATATGCACAATGTAGCAGAATTTGGCGTTGCGGCTCACTGGAAATATAAATACTCAGGCGGCATCAATCCAAAACTTGACTGGCTCAATGAGATAAAAAATAAAGAAGATGAGAGCGATAATGCCGCTGAATTTTACGAATTTGCAAAAGACAATTATCTTTACAGTGAAGATATTGCCGTTTTTTCTCCGAAAGGCGATATTTTTACGCTTTCACGAGGCGCTACGGTATTGGATTTTGCATATGAGATACATACCGAGATAGGCTCTCATGCCAAAGAGGCTTATGTAAACCGACAAAAAGCGCCGCTTTTAACAGAGCTTAAAAACGGCGATATAGTACGCATAATAACAAGCGAAGAGCCCATATATAGATGCAGTTGGGTAAATAGCGTAAAAACAGGCAAGGCAAGAACGGCCATCATGCAGGCATGCAGACAAAAAGTGAGAGATATAAATTATCGTGTGGCGATAGATATACTGCTCGGGATTTTCAATACAAAAGAGAGCAGGCTTTTGACATGGCTCAAAAAAGAGAGACTTGATAAAAAAATAGACAAAGCCGCAACGGATTCGGTTTATCTGCAAGATGTTGTAAATGCTTTAAAAAAATATCCGATAGGCGAAAAAGTGATTTTGCCGTTTTTGAACCGCAATAAATATCAGGTAAAAAAACAGAAATTTGAAAATATAGTCGTTTACTCAAATCAAAATGTAAATTCTGTTACTTTTGATTACTGCTGCCATCCCAAGAGAGGCGACGATGTTATAGGATTTGTGAAAAAAGCTGATGTGATAGTTCACCATAAAATGTGCGAACGCGCCGCAAAATTGATAGAAGCAAAAGAGCCTATGATATTTGTCAAATGGACAAGAGATGCGCCCGGACAGTATAAAATGCTTGTGAGCATTGAAAATAAACGCGGTTCTTTGGCGGCTTTTCTGGCATTTCTGGTGAAAATGCAGGTAAATTTGCAGACGATAGAATTAAACAAAGCCGAAGATGGCGCAGTAGAGTATTTTAAAATGGTCATAGAACTTCCTGAAAATATCAGACCCGAACAGGTAAGAGATAATATTAAAGAACGGTACAAACTGTTGGATTTTGTATCTTTAAACGATGCGTATAAAACGAGATAAGGGCGGAAATGAAAGAAAATATAAAAAAAGCGCTGGAAGAGATAAAGCGCGGATGCTTCGAGATAATAGACTACGAGAGGATAGAAGCGTTAGTTACAGCATTCTTTGAAAAAGGCGAAAATTTTTATGTAAAAGCCGGATTTGACCCTACTGCTCCGGATTTGCATTTAGGACATGTTGTTCTTTTGCAAAAGATGGCGCAACTACAGCGTTACGGTGCAATAGTGCAGTTTTTGATAGGCGATTTTACGGCGCAGATAGGCGACCCGACGGGCAAAAATGAAACAAGAAAAAAACTTGATAAAAACAGCGTTTTAAAAAATGCCAAAACTTATGAAGAGCAAGTCTATAAAGTATTGGATAAGGCAAAAACACAAATAGTATTTAACTCCAAATGGCTAAACGAGCTTGGAACGGCGGGATTGGTTGAGCTTACAACAACTTTCAGCGTGGCAAGAATGCTTGAAAGAGAGGATTTTGAAAAGCGCTATCGTTCCCAAACGCCCATATCAATCAGCGAATTTTTATATCCGCTGTTGCAAGGCTATGACAGCGTTGCCTTGAAATGCGATATAGAGATGGGCGGGACAGACCAAAAGTTTAATCTTCTCATGGGACGCCAATTGCAGCGAACTTACAATATCGGCAAAGAACAGGCAGTTATCATGACACCGTTGCTGGAAGGATTGGACGGCGTAAATAAAATGAGTAAATCGCTCGGAAATTACATCGGCGTAACAGATGAGCCAAACTCAATGTTTGCCAAAATACTTAGCATCAGCGATGAACTTATGTGGAAATACTATGAACTTTTAAGCTCTAAAAGTATAAGCGAAATAGATGCTTTAAAAGAGGGTGTAAAAAACAGCTCACTTCATCCGAAATCCGTAAAAGAGGAGCTTGGCATTGAGATAACGGCGCGTTTTCATTCGCAAAATGCAGCAAATGCGGCAAAAGAGGAGTTTGATAAAATCCATAAACAAAATGATTTACCAAGCGACATGGAAGAGTTTTGTTTAAATGCTCCTGTTTGGATAGCAAAAGCTCTTGTGGATTGCAAACTCTCCCCATCTACTTCGCAAGCCAGACGAGATATATTATCAGGCGCTGCGAAGCTAAATCAAGGTAAAATAAATGGTGATCAACTGCAGCTTGCAAGCGGCGAGTATATACTCCAAGTAGGCAAACGCAAATTTGCAAGGTTAAAGGTAACATGATGAATTCATTGAAAATAGGACAATATACGATAAAATTCCCGATAGTGCAGGGCGGTATGGGTATCGGCGTTAGCTGGGATAAACTTGCAGGCACGGTAAGTCTTGAAGGCGGACTTGGCGTCATAAGCGCGATAGGAACGGGATATTATCAAGACATGCGTTTTGCGGCGAAAGTCATCAACTCCCGTCCATACGATACTTACAATACATACTCATTTGAAGCATTAAAAGAGATAGTTAAAAACGCACGTAAAATATGCGGACAAAAGCCTCTGGGCGTAAATATAATGTGCGCTATCAATGACTACGGCAGAGTGGTGGCAGACGCTTGTAAAAGCGGTATAGATATTATTATTTCAGGAGCCGGTCTGCCTACAAACTTACCCGAACTTACAAAAAATTTTCCGCATATATCGCTTGTGCCGATAGTTTCGTCCGCAAAAGCGTTAAAGATTATCTGTAAACGATGGACACAGCGATATAACCGCGTACCCGATGCCGTTGTGCTGGAAGGACCTTTGAGCGGTGGACATCAAGGTTTTACATACGAACAGTGTGCTATGGAAGAGTATCAACTTGAAAACTTAATCAAACCCGTGAAAGATGAGATAAAAGAGTGGGGCGATTTTCCGCTCATCGCAGCTGGCGGTATTTGGGATAAAAATGATATAGAAAAAGCGATCTCTTTAGGCGCTGACGGCGTACAGATGGGAACGCGCTTCATCGGCACTCATGAATGCGACGCTGACGAAATTTTTAAACAGGTGATTATTCGCGCCAAAAAAGAAGATATACAACTTTTAAAATCACCCGTAGGATATCCGGCAAGAGGCGTAAGAACCAATCTTATAAACCTTGTGGACAAAAGAGAAGGTCCGGCTATAAAATGTATCAGCAATTGCGTAACTCCATGTCAAAGAGGCAAAGAGGCAAAAGAGGTTGGATACTGTATAGCTGACCGTCTTGGAGATGCATGGGCGGGTAAAGAGGAGAGCGGACTATTTTTTACGGGTGCAAACGGATATAAATTAAAAGAGATCATAAGCGTTAAAGAGTTAATGAATAAACTTATAAATGGAGAGTAACTATCAAAAAGCTTATATTTATAACGCTCCTGTCAGCTTTTAGTTTTCTTTTTGCGCTTGATTATGGGCTTGAACTTGATACTTTTGATAAAAACTTTTCACAATACAACGCGATAGAGAAAGATAGAGCTTACAGCAGTATGCAGCATTTGTACATAAATGCTATCATGAGCGGCAATGATACGCTCAAATACGAAGCTCTAATACGGATTATTCAAGCTTCTAAAGAGTTGGATTATGACAGCGAAATATATGAAAAAGAGTTAAATACGCTTGTTAAACTGAATCCTAAATTGCCTGATACAAATAATGCACAAAATCATGCAAATGTAAAAATAGAAAAAGATGTTATAAAAGGGGAGCATCAAAACGGCGAAACCGTCATATTCGCCGCAAGCACCATAAAAGTAGAACAGAGCGAAAATGCGCTAAACGAAGCCAATCTTTCGCAGATCACTCCTACATGGCAAAGCATACCGACAACCACATATGCGGGAGAAAAAGCCAAAAAAAAATCCGATACAGATTTAGCAAAATTATCCGATATAAAACAGAACGGCGAAAATATCACATTTTTCTTTGATAGAAATTTGGATGAAGAAGAGATAAAAACTTTTACGCTGAAAACAGACAATACGATAAAATATGTCTATGACATCAGTGCGGTGAGGGGTAATATTACAAGCCGCATAAAAACAAAATTAAAAGATGTGAGATTTTCCCAATTCAATCAAACTACGACAAGAGTAGTTTTTGAGAGTCAAAAAGAGATAAATATTACTCAAAAGATTATTGACGGTAGGCTTATATTGACTGCCAAAGAGTTTAATCATGAAGCCGCCATTAAAGATAATAAAAGCGCTGCAATTGTTACCGCAAATACGACTGTGTTCAGAAAAAAGAGAATCGTTATAGACGCAGGACATGGCGGCAAGGACAGCGGAGCGATTTACGGCAGCTATTTGGAAAAAAATGCCGTTTTGCAGATAGCTTTAGCTTTGGGCGGAGAACTTGAAAAAAAAGGGCACACCGTTATCTATACAAGGCAGAGCGATAAGTTTTTAAAACTGCAGCAAAGAACTAAAATAGCTAATGATAAAAATGCCGATATATTTATCTCTATTCATGCAAACGCAGCGCCGAAATCCGCTAAAAACGGCGATACCAAATGGCATGGCATAGAGACCTTTTTTCTCTCTCCTTCGGATTCGCAGCGTTCAAAAAATGCGGCCGAATTGGAAAATCAATCAGATGTTGAAGAGATGAATTTTTACTCCAAACAGACATTTTTAAATTTTTTAAACCGTGAAAAAATTATTGCTTCGCATAAATTAGCGCTTGATGTTCAACAATATATCTTAAGCTCTGTTAGAAAAGAGTATAAAAATGTCATTGACGGCGGCGTAAGAGAGGCGCCTTTTTGGGTTCTTACAGGCGCGCAAATGCCTTCAATCCTTTTAGAAGTCGGCTATATCACCGATAAAACGGATAGAGAGAGAATGTTTGATAAAAAATTTCAGCAGGCATTGGCAAAAGGAGTTGCGGACGGGATAATATCTTATTTTGCAAAGAATGAGTAAAATTTATTATTTTATATTAAGTTGCTTCGCATAACTACAATCCAAACCTTTAAACATGTAAGTCAAAACATATATTCCTTTCTGTCTCAAATAGGTATTTCACCCATTCTTGGGAATCTTGTCTAACATCTCATGCGATTAGTTTATGGATTATTGAGCAATACTTTCTGTCAGATATATATTTCATTTTTATCGGCGGAGACGGCGGAAGCCAACAAAAAGGTGGAAACTTTTGTCAGATACATATTTTATTTTCATCATTGCGAGAGGGCGAGCTTACGAAGCAGGATAAAGCAATCAATACTATTCTCTCATTCCAAAGTCTCTTTTTTTCCGTCATTCTCGTGAAGACAGGAGTCCACCCCCAACCTTCGGCCCCTTTTGTCATACCCGCGCAGGCGGGTATCCAAAAAGAACATGCAAAGTAATGAAAGGTTTTTTAGTTTTATGCGTTTTATCTTACTTTGAATATTGCAATGTTGTTAAAATGCGCTTTCAAGGAAACATTTCGGCAGACCGAAAGCGCTTCGCTTGTTTTGGATTCCCGTTTGCACGGGAATGACATACACCCTTTGTCATACCCGCGGAGGCGGGTATCCAAAAAAAACATAGAAAAAAATATTCTCATAGAAAAATATTTTTGATAAATAGTAGTCATGAGAAGATGGATTCCCGTTTTCATGGGAATGACAAAAAGAACACGAGAAGGACATAATGGAAGCAAGGAATGACAAAAGAGGGCAAAAGAATGGCAGAAGGGGAGATTTCCATTTTTTCTCACAAGTATGGTTATTTAGTTTTATTGCAAAGCAAGACAAAACAAAAAGCTTACAAATGGCGCTTTCTCTTATATATGCGTTTTACAGAAACTTGCGGTACAAGAACGGCGAAAATGGGGACGCAATAATAAAAATCATAACTTGCCGAATGATACGGCTTCCAGTGACAGACTATATCATACTGTGTTTTATAGACGGGCAGGGGAGGCTTCCACGTCAAAATTTAATCTATTGCCACATAAAATCAGTCCTGCAAAGCCGATAGATAAACTTATCGCAGTCCCAAGCTTAATAATTTTAACCCTTATAGTTTTTGATAGCCGCGTCAAGGAGTTTTGCCGCTTCTTCTTTGCTTGCAAAACCTTTTAGTTTCACCCATTTATTTGGTTCTAACATTTTATATGTTTCAAAGAAGTTTTTAATACGATTTAAAACGGCTTTCGGCAAATCCTCGTAACTTGTGATATTTTCATAATCCGGATCTATTTTTGCAGTTGGAACAGCCAATAATTTTTCATCTATGCCGCTCTCATCTTCCATCAGCAAAACGCCTATAAGCTTGCATGGTATAACAGAACCTGCCTGCAAAGGATCGGTATTGACAACCAAAATATCTACAGGATCGCCGTCATTTGCCAGCGTTTGTGGCACAAAGCCGTAATTTGCAGGATAAAATACCGACGAATATAGAACTCTATCAACAAATACGGCTCCGCTCTCCTTATCCAATTCGTATTTTATATGCGAACCGTAAGGTATCTCTATAAGAGCGTTAACTTTATCAGGGTTTTGTCCTGCAGGGATTTTACTTAAATTCATTTTTGTCTCCTTAAATTCTTGTTTTTATAAAATTTTCCATATCTTTTACGATACTTTCTATATCTCTTTCGCCGTTAATTTTTTGCAATGCTCTTTTTGTAGTGTAAAAACTCTGTATTGCTCCAAGCGGCTCTGTATAAACGCTCATGCGGTTGTTAAAAACTTTTTCATTATCGTCGGCTCCACGCGCGCGTCCAAGCACCCTGTCTTTAGCGGTTTGTTCGCTGACCGTAACTTCTATAACGCTTATAAGCTGTATCGTTTTTTCACTCTGCAAAAACTCATCAAGTTTTTTCATCTGCTCTACCGAGCGCGGATAGCCGTCAAGCAAAACAATATCTTTAGAACTGTTTTTAATGGCGGCAATGATAGTATTGACAACTATATCAAGCGGTACTAAACTGCCTTGAGAAATGTAACTGTCTATAGTTTTTCCAAGTTCGCTCTTATTTTCTACTTCTGCACGCAACAGATCCCCCGTAGAGAAGTGAACTATTTTATCACTGTTGTTTTTTGCGATGATACTCGCATCTGTAGTTTTACCGCTTCCCGGAGCGCCTATAATTAAAAAAAGTTTTTTCATATCATATTCCTTTGTTAGATTTTGCGTTTTTCTCTTTTATCTTTATCCCAAGTTCACGAAGCTGTTCAAACGATACAATGCTTGGAGCCTGTGTTAGAGGACATTGAGCGCGCTGTGTCTTTGGAAATGCTATAACATCTCTGATACTATCGCTTTTAGTAAGCAGCATGATAAGTCTGTCAAAACCTATTGCAATACCTCCATGAGGGGGTGCGCCAAATTTTAAAGCATCCAATAAAAATGAAAATTTATCTTCAGCCTCCTCTTTTGAGATGCCAAGCAGTTTAAATACTTTCTCCTGTATCTCTTTTTTATGTATTCTGATACTTCCGCCGCCAAGCTCCACGCCGTTTAACACAACATCATGAGCTATGGAAGTTATATCTTCAATTTCTGCGGCGTCTATATTGTGCGGCATTGTAAACGGGTGATGCATAGCTTTGATTTTACCATCTTCAACTTCAAACATTTCAAAATTAAGAACCCATAAAAAGTTAAGTTCATCAGGATCTGCAAGAGCCATTCTATCCGCTATCTCAATTCTAAGCCGCCCCATGTAATCAAGTACGGTCTTTTTTTTTCCGGCGCCAAAAAAGACTATATCGTCAATCTCTAAATTTGTTCTTTTGATAAGCTCATGGATTGACTTTTCACTCATAAATTTTAAAAGCGGACCTTTTAATCCGTCTTCTTTAAGTTGAAAATATCCAAGTCCTTTTGCGCCGAATTTTGTTACAAACTCTTCCAACTCTTTGAGATGTTTTCTTGAGAAAAATATATCACCTTTCGGTACTCTCAAAGCTTTTATGCGATTTTTTTTAGGTTCTTTTGCTATGGAGCTGAAAATCTCATTTGAAGAGTCCGAAAACAGATCCGCAACTTCAACCATAGGCAGTTTATATCTCAAATCAGGCTTATCGGAACCGTAAGTCTCCATGACATATTTAAAATCCAGTCTTGGAAACGGCGTTTTTATCTCTCTGCCACATACCGCAAATACCGCCTTTAAAAGCTCTTCCGTGGTATTTAATATCTCTTCTTGCTCGCAAAAGCTCATCTCTATATCTATCTGCGTAAATTCAGGCTGTCTGTCCGCTCTCAAATCTTCATCTCTAAAACATTTAGCTATCTGAAAATATTTATCAAAGCCCGAACACATCAGTAATTGTTTGAACAGTTGAGGAGACTGAGGAAGCGCATAAAATTGCCCGTTATGAACGCGGCTTGGGACAAGATAATCTCTTGCGCCTTCCGGCGTAGCTTTTGTGAGCGCAGGTGTTTCAACTTCTAAAAATCCCATCTTATCAAGTACATTTCTGGCTGCAATAGCGGCTTTACTTCTTAACTTAAAAATTTCATATGATTTTTGATTTCTAAGATCTAAAAATCTATATTTTAACCGTACCTCTTCGCCGACATTAGGATCTGCTATAACAAATGGAAGCGGCTCGCTGGCATTTTCCACGATAAGAGTATCCACTACCACTTCAATGGTTCCCGTTTTAAGTTTGGGATTTATAAGTCCTTCGCCTCTGCTTCTCACTCTGCCTGCAGCCTTAAGAACATATTCGTCTCTTACATGCGAGGCTGTTTTGTGAGCTTCAATACTGTCTTTTGGATCGCAGACAAGCTGTATAAGTCCCGTGTTGTCGCGTAAATCTATAAAAATGACGCCGCCGTGGTCTCTGTAGCTGTTTGCCCAGCCGCAAAGCGTAACAACTTTGCCTATATCGTTTTCATTTAAATGTGTACAATAATGACTTCTCAAAGTAAAATTCCTATCAGATTTTAAAAAATGAATAGTATATCAAACTCTTTCTTTAAAGCAACTAACTTTGCCGTACAATAAGCATAAAAGAGGGCAATTAGGGCTGTTTGTAATATGCCGCTAAACAAAAAAATGGTATTATGCCGCTTCAATAAAGGTTTTTCACATGAATTTTTATCAATATGAAAAAGGCTACAGATATACAAGCGACGTAATGTTTTTGTATGATTTTGCGAGAGATTTCAAACCAAAAGGAGATCTGCTTGATGTTGGATGCGGATGCGGTATTTTGGGATTGCTGTTAAAACGCGATTTCCCTTCCGTAGATTTAACTCTTATAGATATTCAGGAAGAACATATATTTTTGGCAGATAAAAACAAACATGCCAATGGCTTGAACGCAGAGGTTATTTTGGGCGATTTTACCGAATATAAGTTTGATAAAAAATTTGATTTTATCGTATCAAATCCGCCTTTTTATCATGAATTTACCAAAAAAAGCGAAGACAAAAGAGTATCTATCAGCCGTTATGCCGATTCTTTGCCGCTGACATCTCTCTTGCTTGCCGCAACAAAAAACTTAAAATTCAAAGGTTCTTTTATCTTTTGCTACGATGCAAAACAGATAGAAAATATTTTTGCCGCCTGTGAACATGCAAAACTTAAAGTCTGCAATATCCGTTTTGTCTATCCGAAAAAAGATAAAGATGCCTCACTGATACTTGTACATGTAAAAAAAGATTCAAAGTCATACGCTAAAATCCATTCGCCTTTTTTTGTTTTTGATGCGGATAATTATTCAAAAAAGACAAAAGAGATTTTCACGATGGCTGACAGTAGGAGTATAAACTGCGAATAATCAAACATGAAGGCTTTCCTTACGCTTTTGATGCGGATGCCTGTTCTGCTTGTAAAGGCAGATGCTGTACGGGTAAAAGCGGATATATTTGGGTAAAAAAAGAGGAAATCGCAGCTATCGCATCATTTTTACAGGTAAAAGAGGAGGAATTTATACTACAATATCTATTAAAGATTAAATTTCGCTATACTCTCAAAGAGATACCTTTTGAAAATGGATTTGCATGCATACTGTTTGACGCAAATACCAATGGCTGCAAAGCGTACGAAGTAAGACCTTTGCAGTGTAAAAGTTTTCCTTTTTGGGAAAATTATAATCAAAAAGAGCTGGAGGACGAATGTATAGGTATATTACCGCTATAATTTTATTGTTTATTCTATGTAAAGGCGCTTTTGCAGACGAGATAAACGGCAGTGTCAAAGAGAAATTTGACGGAGGAGAAGATTTGCTGATATTGATGGCGTTAGATGCGCAAAGCAGAAACGACAATAATGCATCGGCAGCGCTCTATAAAGAACTTTATGAAAAAACGGGCGATAAGATATATCTGAAAAAATCCGTACAACTGTTTTTATCTGCCGATAATTGGAATGAGAGTGAAATTCTAATAAAAAAAGGGCTTGAAAATTATCATGAAGACAGCGATTACGAGCGTTTTTATATAATACTGCTCATACATAACGGCAATACGACTTTGGCGCTTGCGCAGGCTGAAGAGTTGGTTAAGCGCGAAAAAACCGCACAAAATATACAACTTATAGGTTCTATATATATTTATCAACAGCAATACGATATGGCCTTAAAATATTTTGAAAGCGTATATAACCTTGCCCCAAACGAACAGACATTAATTCAGATAGCGGATTTGTATATCAAACTCAATCAAGTTAATAGCGCAATAGCCCAGCTTGAAACTTATGTAAGATTAAACGGCTGTACAAGATTTTTATGTTACAAACTGATAGATATTTATGGTAAGCAAAAAAATACGGACGGGGTTTTAAATGTATATAAAAAACTTTACACAGCTTTTAAGGGCGAAATAGAAGCGCAGAAGATTTTTGAGATATTGATGTTTCAAAATAAGCAGTCTGAAGCAATAGAATTTTTAGAAAAAAGCGGTTCAAATCCGGATATTTTACTTGAGATGTACTTTTTTAACAAGCAATACGATAAAGCTATAAATTTAGCCGACAAACTTTACCAAGAGAGTAATAATGACGAATATATCGCTAAAATAGCAATATACGAATATGAAAATGCAGAAAATAAAACTGATGTGCTGGAGTCTGTATCTGCAAAATTTGAACGATCCGTTACGGAAGAGAGCGATGCTTTATACCTGAATTATTATGGTTATCTTTTGATAAATCATGATATAAATATTCCCAAAGGGATAACTTTAGTAGAGCAGGCGCTCAAATTAGAACCTGACTCTCCGTATTATCAAGATTCGCTTGCATGGGGGTTTTACAAACAAAACAGATGCCAAGAAGCGCAGAGTATCATAGAAAAAGTCCTTGAAAAATTGAACGATAAAGAGGTGATAGAACATTTTGATGCGATAAAAGCATGTAAAATAAAAAACATGGAAACAAAATGATACTGGACGATATAGTCAAAAAAACAAAAGAAGATCTAAAAAAGCGTAAAAGTGATTTTCCTGTTGAATGGCTTGGCAGAAGCCTCTCTTATAACAGTTTTACCCCGCGCGACATAAAGCCTTATCTTCGCAGTACAAAAGATAATCCATACCGCATTATCGCCGAAGTCAAAAAAGCAAGTCCAAGCAAGGGAGTTATAAGGGAAGATTTTGACCCGATATTTATAGCGCAGGAGTATCAAAATGGAGGAGCGGATGCGATTTCCGTCTTAACGGAGCCGCATTTTTTTAAAGGAGATTTGGAGTATCTGGCTCAAATCCGCCGCTATGTTCCGACACCGCTTTTAAGAAAAGATTTTATAATTGATGAGTATCAGATATTGGAAGCATACATGTACGGAGCGGATTTTATTCTTTTGATAGCAAAAATTTTGAACAAAAAAGAGCTTTCATTGCTGTTATCTTTTGCTCAAAAACTTGGAATGGAAGCTTTAGTGGAGATACATGACAAAGCGGATCTTTTGAAAGCAATAAGCGCAGGAAGTAACATTATAGGCATAAATCATAGAAATTTGGAAACTTTTGAGATGGATATGAGTTTGAGCGAAAGACTTTTGCCGCTTATCCCGAAAGGGAAAATTATAGTTGCCGAGAGCGGACTGGACAATAAAGAGACGATAAAAAACCTCTCAAAGATTGGTATAGACGCATTTTTAATAGGCGAATATTTTATGCGCCAAGATAACATTACACAGGCATTACAAAAGTTCAAAGAAGTCTGAATTTGATACAAGAACGCGAAAAACAGATATATATAATAACTCTCACAGGCTCAGTAATCAATATTTTTTTGGTTGCGCTAAAACTTATAGCCGGATTTGCGGGTAATTCCCATGCTATGGTGGCGGATGCCATGCACTCATTATCCGATTTATTTACGGATTTTATTGTGCTTATATTTGTAAAACTTTCATCTCGTCCAAGCGACTGCGACCATGCATACGGACATGGCAAATTTGAAACGCTGGCAACTTCTATAGTCGGATTTATACTTTTGGCTGTTGGACTGGCTATATTTTATGACGGCGCAAAATTAGTAGCTGCATATTTTAACGGCAACGCTTTACATGAACCGAAAATGATAGCCTTTTGGGTTGCGCTTATCTCCATAGCTTCAAAAGAGGCGCTTTATTGGTGGACATACATGAAAGGCAAAATGGTAAAAAGCGCCGCAGTTATGGCAAATGCATGGCATCATAGAACAGATGCGTTCTCTTCTGTGGCTGCCGCTGCAGGTATTGGCGGAGCTATCTTTTTAGGCGAAAAATGGCGTGTATTGGATCCTGCAATGGCTATAGCGGTGAGCTTGTTTATCATTATAATCGCTCTTAAGTTTATCAAATCTTCCGTTGACGAGTTATTGGAAAAATCGCTTCCGCCAAAAATGCAAAATGAGATAATGGCTGTTATCGGCTCTGTGCGCGGTTTCAGCGACCCGCATGCTTTAAAAACGCGCAAAATCGGCAACAATATCGCCATAGAGATACACCTGCGTTTTCCAAAGGATATGAGCGTGGAAAAAGCTCATGATGTAGCAACTGAAGTGGAAGAGACGCTAAAAGCAAAATACGGCGAAGGAACTTATGTTATTACGCATATAGAGACTTAATTTGTCCGAATTTACGAGTTAAAAGTCTAATACGGGGGCTTCTTCTATTAGTTTTACCGCCTCTTTTACAGCATTAATGTAGCTTTTTAGCGATGGGTTTTTATTTTTATACGCTATATCAAAAGCTGTTCCGTGATCAACAGAAGTGCGGATTAGCGGAAGTCCTAAAGTTACATTTATACTCTCTTCAAAATACAAAGCCTTTAGCGGTATCAGACCTTGATCGTGATACATGCAGACAAAATGGCTGCATCTTTCAAGGCTTTTTGGTGTAAAAGCGCTGTCAGGCACAAGAGGACCGAAAAATATATTTTTATCCAATTCTTCATTGGCTCTATCTATAGCTTTTGCTATCTTTATCTCTTCATCTCCCAATACTCCGCCATCCCCTGCATGAGGATTTAACCCCAAAACACCGATATTTTTTACCATGAGAGAGTCGTAAGTTTTTATGAGAAATCTTGCCAAAGCTTTGCTTTTTATATGCTCGCTTACCTCTTTAAGCGGTATATGATGAGTAAAAAGTATCGTAAAAAGTTTATCGCATCCAAGCATCATGACAGCTTCCTCGCCGCTCATGTCCTCAAGTGCGTCCGTGTGTCCTTTGTAGATTATATCGGCTCTACTCCAAGCCTCTTTATTTATCGGAAGCGTAACTATAGCGTCTGCGTTATTTGATTTTGTAAGAGCGACTGCCGTTACAAACGAATCAAACGAAGCTTTGCCTGCTTTTTCGCTGACAACGCCCGGCGCTATTTCAAAAAACTCTTCCGCACATTCAACCGTATTAAAATCCATCGGCACACTAATCCCCAAAAGAGCAGCGCCCCATTGCAGCATAGTTTCATTGATGCAATACATAGGATCGCATATGGCTTTTATCTCTTCATGAGCTCTTAAAGCTATCTCAAGACCTATGCCGTTTAAATCGCCTATGCTTACCGCTATCTTTTTCATTTAAATGCTTTCAACTGTTCTTGCATTTTTATAATCGCCTCTTCAAGTCCCCAAAAAATACTTCTTGCGATAATGCTTTGACCGATATTTAACTCTTTTATCTCTTTTATCTCCGCTATATTTTTAACATTATAATAATTTAGTCCATGACCGGCGGCAACTAAAAGCCCAAGCTTATCTGCCTCAACCGCAGCATTGATAACCTCTTTTATGGATTTTTCTAACAGTACATGCAGTCTTTCGGAACTTAACTCAAGTTCTTTGATAGAGTTGTGCGTATGACGTAGATTTGTATAGAGCATGGCGTAGATATTTGCATATTTTCCCGTATGAAGTTCTATCCATTTAACGCCCAAATCATTTGACAAATTTACCGATTCCAAATCAGGATCTATAAAAAGCGAAATGTCTATCCCTTCTTCTTTAAATCTTCCGCATGCAAGTTTTAATTTGTCAAACTGTTTTTTTATATCAAGTCCGCCCTCAGTAGTAACCTCTTCGCGTTTTTCGGGCACTATGGTAACGCGCGTCGGTTTTGCTTTTAGGGCTGTATTTATTATCTCATCGCTTAAAGAGCACTCCAAATTTACGGGTATATAAGCGTTTTTTATTATCTGGGACAAATCTTCGTCATGGATATGCCGCCTGTCTTCGCGCAGATGGACAGTTATCTGATCAACTGCGCATTTTTTTAAAATCGCAAGAGCATCAAGGGGATTTGGATCGTTTGTGCGTCTGGCTTCTCTTAAGTAAGCTATATGGTCTATATTGACTCCGAGCAGCATTTATTTTACCTTGCCGAATAAATTGAGATTCAATTATATCAAAATAATATTATAAACTTGCGTAAACTCTTGACGGATAACATTTTTTTACAAAATTTATGTAAGAGATATTTTTTCATTTCAAAAAGAAACAATACATGATAAAAAAACATGTTAAAACAGAACTATATACAATGTTTAGTCTTTTTTGGTTATAATCTTCAACTTTACACGCTTTATCAGGAGATATTATGGAGATAAACGGTTCACAAATGATTATTGAGGCGCTGCACAAAGAGGGTGTTGAAGTTGTTTTCGGCTACCCGGGTGGTGCAATGCTCAATGTTTATGATGAAATTTACAAACAAAAATATTTCGAGCACATACTGACAAGACATGAGCAAGCAGCCGTTCATGCGGCAGATGGATATGCAAGAGCTTCGGGAAAAACGGGAGTTGCGCTTGTTACAAGCGGTCCGGGATTTACAAATGCCGTAACAGGACTTGCAACGGCTTATATGGATTCGACTCCTTTGGTTTTGATAAGCGCACAGGTAGCTATCAGCATGATAGGTACGGACGCTTTTCAAGAGATAGATGCTGTGGGTATTTCTCGTCCATGTGTCAAACATAACTATCTTGTAAAAAACATAGAGGAGCTGCCCCGCATACTTAAAGAGGCTTTTTATATAGCAAATACGGGAAGACCTGGTCCGGTTCATATAGATGTGCCAAAAGATGTAACGGCAAGCGTTGGGAAGTTTGTATATCCGAATGAGATTACCATGCAGACATACAAACCGACATACAAAGGAAATTCCCGTCAGATAAAAAAAGCTGTTGACGCCATATCGGCCGCAAATCGTCCGATTTTATATCTTGGCGGAGGAGTAGTAAGCTCAAACGCTTCGGATACGGTGCGAAAATTTGCAAAATTGACACAAATTCCCTGTGTGGAGACTCTCATGGCAAGAGGCGTTTTGACGCATAAAGACTCGCTGCTTCTTGGAATGGTCGGTATGCATGGGACTTATGCTGCAAATATGGCGATGAGCGAAGCTGATCTGATAATAGCTTTGGGTACGAGATTTGACGATAGAGTTACGGGAAAGCTTAGCGAATTTGCAAAACACGCCAAAGTTATACATGTAGATATAGACCCAAGCTCCATAGGCAAGCTTGTTGATATAGATTTCCCTATAGTAGGCGATGTCGGCAATGTAACTGAAGCTATGATAGATATAGCAAAAGATAAGATTGATGCCAAAAAATATCAGGAGTGGCGCGAACTTTTGCAAAAATATGCAGACATTCATCCGTTAAAATATGAAGATTCGGATAAAATTTTAAAACCGCAATGGATTATAGAGTATGTAGGCAAAACCCTTGGAGACAAGGCTATTATCACCACTGATGTCGGACAGCATCAAATGTGGACGGCTCAATTTTATCCGTTTGTAAGAGCGCGCCAGTTAGTAACAAGCGGCGGACTTGGCACGATGGGATTTGGTTTGCCCGCAGCTATGGGCGTCAAAAAAGCATTCCCCGATAAAATCTCTATAAACTTCGTAGGAGACGGCGGAATACTGATGAATATCCAAGAGTTAATGACAGCTGTTGTGTCAAACATTCCCGTTATAAATATTATTTTAAATAATAGATTTTTAGGAATGGTTCGCCAGTGGCAGACATTTTTTTACGGCAAACGATACTCATCTACAGACCTTGAGGCACAGCCGGATTTTGTAAAATTGGCTGAAAGTTTCGGCGGTACGGGCTTTAGCGTTAAAACAAAAGACGAGTTTGTAAAAGCTCTTGAAAGTGCGCTTAAGAGCAATAAAATCACCATAATAGATGTTCAGGTAGATAGACTTGAGAATGTTTTACCTATGGTTCCTGCGGGCGGTTCGCTTTATAATATGATGTTAGAGTATAAGGATTGATACATGGAAGAGATAAGACGCGTAATTTCTGTTATAGTTTTAAATGAACATGGTGTTTTGTCGCGCATTTCTGGGCTTTTTGCGGGGCGCGGCTACAATATAGACTCGCTTACCGTAGCGCCGATTCCAAATACAAATCTATCCCGTTTCACGATAGTAACTTTCGGAAGCGCCAAAGTATTGGAACAGATAGTAAAACAGCTCCATAAACTGATACCGACTTACAAAGTTATAGAATCAGGCGAATTTATAGAAAAAGAGATGGCGCTTGTCAAAATCCCCTTGAGCGAGAGATTTGACGGACTTGATGCGATGCTGAAAGCCTATAACGGCACGATAACAAACAGCGGCGAAGATTATATAGTCGTTATGGTAGCCGATGATACTACAAGAGTTGCGGGCTTTTTAAAAGCTGTCAAAAAATACAACCCGACCGATATAGTACGCGGCGGTTCTGTTGCTATGGATGTGCAATGAAACTCTCTCATATTTGCGCTAAACTCTCATGGAGTTATGAAGGAGAAGATAGGGAAATAAGCGGGCTTCAAGCGATACAAAACGCTTCGGACGAACATATAGTTTATCTTGAAAACGAAAAATTTTTGGATACTCTTAAATGTACAAAAGCGGGCGCTGCCATAGTTTTGGAAAAACACCGTTCATTTCTTCCAAAAGGCTGTTCTGTCATCATAAGTCAAAATCCGCATTTGGATATGGCGTTTTTGACCAAACTGTTCGCTCATGATATTGTAGGCTCGGTGCAAAAGCCGCCGCAGATTGACCCGAGCGCCATTGTCATGCCAAATGCCCATATCGCAAACGGTACGGTCATAAAAGCGGGCGTTACTGTTATGGCGGGAGCTTATGTCGGCGAAAATGTTACGATAGAAGAGGGTACGACAATCCACCCTAACGCTGTCATTTACAATAACTCTATTATAGGCAAAAGATGTCATCTGCTGTCAAACTGTGTTATAGGCAGCGACGGTTTTGGTTATGCGCATACAAAAGAGGGTGCGCATGTGAAGATTTATCATCTTGGAAATGTGATTTTGGAAGATGATGTGGAGATAGGCGCATGCACCACGATAGATAGAGCGGTTTTTGGTTCCACACTGATAAAAAAGGGGACAAAGATAGACAATCTCGTCCAAATAGGACACAATTGCGAACTTGGCGAACACTGCATCATCGTTTCACAGACAGGTCTTGCGGGCTCTTCCGTACTTGGCAGAAATGTTGTCATGGGCGGACAAAGCGCAACGGCAGGACATTTGAAGATAGGGAATTTTGCGGTTATCGCGGCGCGCGGAGGAGTCAGCAAATCTCTTGAAGGCGGCAAAACATACAGCGGTTTTCCTATCATGCTTCACAAAGAGTGGTTGAAAATGCAGGCAAAAATTTCATCTTTTTTCAAAAAAGAGCAGGGACACTCTTAATAGCGCAAATCTGCTATTCTTTGTTGTTCCCCGCTCTTTCTTCCGTCATTCCCATGTCATCTTATGTCTTTCCATTTCTCCCTCTGTCATTGCGAGACGATGAAATCGGCGTGGGAATCCATCTTCTCATGACGACTGTTTATCAAAAATCCATTTTTACGTAAAAACATTTGTGTTGTTTCTTTTTGGATACCCGCCTCCGCGGGTATGACGTAGAGAGAGTGTCCTTCCCGTGTTCTTTTTATGTCATTCCCGCGTAGGCGGGAATCCATCTTTATTTCTTTTATTTACAACCATAAAAATAACTTATTTTTCATTTTTTCATTTGTTTTATTATTTTTGGATACCCGCCACCCCTCACGATATGCGCTTACTTCGTAAGCTTGTCGTTCGGTCGCGGGTATGACAGAGGGGGACATGGGTATGACAAAAGGGACAGGTATGATGGAGGGGGGGGCATGGATATGACGAAGAAAGGGATGGATACCCGCCTACGCGGGTATGACATAATGGGTGCGGGTATAACATAATGGACGCGGAAATAAGGTTTTAAAATGCACTAAAGTACTTATTAAAAAATTCCCTCATCTCTTCCGTTAATTTTACAGGCTTAAAGTTACTGACAAACACTATCAATATTTTTGCGCAAAACAGCTTTTCCTCGCCTCTGTATATCGTGTGCAAAACATTTACGCTAGCCCCCTTTAACTCCAAAACTTCAGTTTTAACCTCTATCAAATCTCCCAAAAGCGCAGGCTTAAAATATTCCGCTTCTATTTTTTTGACGACAAAATGGCAATTGTTTTCACCAAGTTTTTTGCCGTCGTCATAAAACATTTGGCTTCTTGCGCGTTCGCAGTATTTGATATAATTTGTATGATATACCACTCCGCCCGCATCCGTATCTTCATAATATATTCTTATTTGCAAATCGCTCTCCTTAAATTTTTAGTTTTTATCTATTGAATATTTGCCGCCGCCTAAAAAGAAAATGGCCGCAGAAGCAAACAGATAAAAATAAACGCTCTCCAGCACAAGTCCGCCGTGAGCCGTTAATGAAAATATATCCGAAGTATGCGTTAAAAATATAACAAACAGCATATTTATCGCAAGCACTAATGCGGCAAGCCTTGTTTTGAAGCCTATTATAAGCAGTATCGGCGCTAAAATCTCGCCCACATATACGCCGTAAGCGAAGAATTCGGGAAAGATAGAGGTTGCCAAAAGTCCTTTTATAAAGGTTACTCCATGTACTATTTTATTGATGCCGTGAAAAAACATAAGTCCACCCACCAAAAGCCTTAAAATCAATTTTCCCACATGTGCGCTGTTTGCATTTGCGCCAATCGGACAAAAAGACATATTCACTCCTAATTAAAATTTTTATAGAATAATAGCTAAAATTATCCAATTCAAAAATTAAAAAGCTGCATTAAAAACAGCCTATTTTAAACATTTTTTATTACAATTTCACTATGAGAATAGATAAGTATTTAAATTGTGTCAATATCACTAAACGCCGTGCGGTTGCTGAAGACATGTGTAAAAACGGCGTTGTGAGTATCAACGGCAAAACGGCGAAGCCCTCAAAAAATGTGCAAACGGGAGATATCATAACAATCGCCTATTTGCAAAAAAGCGTAAAATACGAGGTTTTACGGATACCTGACACCAAAACTATCTCAAAAACAGCGCAAAATGAGTATGTAAAGGAATTATGATGAATTTTTTAGAAGCCAAAAAAGCGTTTGCCGCACTCTTCCAAAATGAACTTAGCGAGTGGGAGGCAAGGTCTCTTTTGACGACACTTTATGAAAACGGAGAAAATGAAGAAGAGATTGCAGCGGCAGCTACGGTCATGAGGAGCCACTCTATAAGACTTTCGGTTCCTTTTGAGCTTCAAGGCAAGATAATAGACATCGTAGGCACAGGCGGAGATAAAAGCAGAAGCATAAATATATCCAGTACCTCCGCTATCATTTTGGCTTCGCTTGGCTGTTATGTCGCCAAACATGGAAATAGGGCGATAACAAGCAGATCGGGAAGTGCGGATATGCTGGAAGCCATAGGGATAAACTTAAGCCTTCCGAAAGAAGGTCAGATCAAAATGCTTGAAGAGACAAATTTTACATTTATGTTTGCGATAAATCACCATCCTGCCATGTCGTATATCATGCCTGTCAGAAGAAGTATCCCGCATCCGACTATCTTTAACATCATAGGACCTTTGTGCAATCCTGCGGGCGCAAAAAAAGGGTTGATAGGCGTTTTAAACCCCGCCTTTAACATCAAAATAGCAAATGCGCTGAAGCTGTTAAATACCATTTCGGCTCTTGTTGTAAGTTCAAATGACGGAATGGACGAGATAAGCGTGAGCGCCGTTACAAAAGCGGCTATGCTGAAAGATGATAAAGTAACGGAGTTTGAGATAGACCCGCAGCAGTACGGCATAAAAATTTCAGACAAACAGGAAGTAATCGGCGGAGATGCCGTGCAAAATGCCAAAACAGCGTTTGATACGCTGACAAACAAAGAAAAGGGCGCCAAAAGAGACATAATACTTATAAATACCGCTTTTACGCTTCTTTTGGATGATAAGGCAAGAGACGTGCAAGAGGGGCTTGAAATGGCAAAAATGGCTATAGAAAGCGGTAAAGCCAAAGAAAAACTTGATGAGATTATCAAATTTTCACAAATGTTTTAGCGTTTTTCAGGAAAATTATATATGAAAATTATGATAAAATTGCGGGTTTAATGATAGAGTTTGAGTTAAAAAAAAGCCGGATAGACACGGCAGCAAGCGCCATCATGAAGCTTTTGCCAAACGGCGGGATAGTTTTACTAAAAGGCGATTTGGCATCAGGCAAAACAACGCTTGTAAAACATATAGCCGCTCTTTGCGGGATAAAAAAAAATAGTGTTTCAAGTCCGACATTTTCGGTCATGAACGCATATGGGTCAAATTTTTTTCATTATGATATTTATCAAAAAGGAAGCCGTTCTCTTTTGGAAAACGGACTTTTTGAAAATTTACAGCAAGAGGGATACCACTTTGTGGAGTGGGGAGATGAAGAACTTGAGGCGATACTGAAAAGATACGCATTGTCGTACATTGTCGTTGAGATAGTATCGTCTGCGCCAAATAAAAGAGTATATAAGGTCTATAATGCATAAATTATCCGTAGAAAAATTAGCCAAAACCATCAAAAAAACGCAAATCATACATGACATATCGCTTGAGATAAAAAGCGGCGAAATCGTTGGACTTTTAGGGCCTAACGGGGCAGGGAAGACCACGACTTTTTATATGATTTGCGGGCTTATCTCGCCCACAAAAGGCGATATATATCTTGACGATATACAAACATCAAAAAAGCCGCTTCATGAAAGAGCGAAGCTTGGCATCGGCTATCTGCCGCAAGAATCAAGCATTTTTAAAGATTTGAGCGTAGAAGAAAATCTAGGATTGGCAGCCGAGATAGCATGCAAAAGCAAAGAAGAGCAGGAAAACAGAGTTGAAGAGCTTTTGGATCTTTTAAATATCCAGCCGATACGCCAAAGAAAGGGCGTGAGTTTAAGCGGCGGAGAACGCAGACGATGCGAAATAGCCCGCTCGCTTGCCATAATGCCCAAATTTCTGCTCCTTGACGAACCTTTTGCAGGCGTTGATCCGATAGCTGTAAACGACATACAAAATATAGTGAAAGATTTGACGAAATTAAATATAGGCGTTCTTATCACAGACCACAATGTGCGCGAAACTCTGGCTATTTGCGACAGGGCTTATGTGATAAAAGACGGCTCTTTGCTCGCCAGCGGAACAAGCGACGAAGTAGCGCGAAATAGGGCGGTAAGAACATACTATCTTGGTGAAGGATTTAAGTTTTTTTAGCTTTTTTATACCAAAAATAGCTCAAACAGATCCTCTCATGCAGCGACAGGCGCAACAAACGCTCAAAGATAAAACTATATAAAAGATTTTGTTTTTCATGTAAATTAACTCTTGCATTTTAATCATTTTTATACTAAAATGTTTTTCTAAAAAATTATTTTAAATCAAAATAATTGGACGGAGGAGAAAACATGGATAGAACAAAAGTCGTGGAAGCGTTTGAAAAAACACACAACATTATGCATAAACTCGCAGGAAAATTGACTCTTGAGTGTTATAAAAAATACTCTCCTCATCAAATGATGGCTATATTGTGGCTGGACAAAAATGGAAAAAACAGACTGAAAGATATAGCCGATCAGACAAAAATGTCAACCTCTTCGCTGTGCGTTATGTTTAACACGCTGGATAAAAACGCTCTTATAATAAGAGAGATAGACAAAAACGACAGGAGAAATACATATTACTCTTTGAGCGATGAGGGAAAAGCAACCGCCGCCCAGATAATGGAACAGATTAGAGAAGCTATGCTGAAGATATTTAAACCGTTAGACGACAATGAGTTGGAAAAGATAGCCGACTCTTTCGGCGTTATAAATGAAATTTTGAAAAAATGTCTATAAGAAGCGGCAATGAGTATAAAAAAATATAAAAAAATAACAATCATACTATTAGTTGTGCTGCTTGCAGCTTTAGTCTGTTTTTGGTTTTTCAAAAACAGTGAAAATGTGAGCTACATAACTGAAAAAGTTAAAATCGGCAGCATAAGCAAAAGCGTAAATGCCATAGGCGAAGTGGGTGCTATAAAGCTGGTAAATGTCGGCGCACAGGCGTCCGGTCAGATAGAAACAATACATGTGAAGATAGGAGACAAGGTCAAAAAAGGCGATTTGATAGCTATGATAGACTCTACTTCGCAAAGAAACGAGCTTAATACAACGGCGGCTAAGCTGGATACCTACAAAGCTCAACTGAAATCTTCGCAAATAGCCCTGAAAACAGCGGTATCCAAGTACGAAAGGGCGCAAATACTGCTTCATGATGATGCCGTCTCAAAGCAAGAGTTTGAAAATATTGAAAATGAGTATGAAGCGGCCAAAACCAGAGTAGTTGAAATGGCTTCATTGATAAAACAGACCCAAATCGCTTTTGAAACTGCCGATAAAAATCTGGCTTACACGGTTATAACTTCTCCGCTTGATGGAACCGTCGTATCTTTGCCTGTGAAAGTCGGACAAACTGTAAATGCCATGATGAATACCCCGACTATCGCACAGATTGCGGATTTGAGTATGGTTGAGATACTTATAGAGGTATCCGAGGGAGATATTTTGAAGGTAAAATCCGGACAAAAAGTGAAATTTTCCATACTTTCGGACGATACTGTTTACGAAACGTCTATCAAGTCCATAGACCCTGCGCTGACTACGCTTACCAACGATAAATATAACGGCGTTACAGAGCCAAATCAAGCCGTATATTATTACGGGAGGGCTGAAATAGCAAACGACGAGGGAAAACTTCGCATAGGCATGACGACCCAAAACGCTATAGAGATAGAGACTCTTGATAATATTTTGGTCATACCCGTAACTGCCGTTTATGAACAAAACGGGCGCAAATATGTCAGAACCATTGCAGATAAAAAGGTACATGTAAAGGAGATAACCACGGGATTGTCGGATTATTTGACGATAGAGGTAAAAAGCGGACTTAAAGAGGGCGAAGAGGTCGTAGTAACGCAAATGTCGGCAAAAGAGATTGAAGCTAAAGAGAGCGAAATACCGGAAGGCTTTGACTTATAAGGTAAAATATGAAAATAATAGAGATGAAAAATGTAAGCAAATATTTTAGTCTTGGAGGCGATAAATTATATGCGCTCAAAAATATAAGCCTGTCTATAGATAAGGGCGATTTTATCGCTGTTATGGGGCAGTCTGGTTCGGGCAAATCAACGCTTATGAATATTTTTGGCTGTTTGGATTCCCCATCGTCAGGCTCATATAGGATAAACGGCGTTGAAGTTGCCGACATGGACAAAGACGCTCATGCTGAACTTAGATGTAAAACATTTGGTTTTATATTTCAAAGATATAACCTTTTAACGAGTTTAAGCGCACTTGAAAATATCGCTCTGCCTTGCGTATATTACGGCTTAGAAAACAAAACAAGAGTGGAAAAAGCGAGAAAGCTTTTATATGATTTCGGACTTGAAAACAGGGCTGAAAACAGACCGAACGAACTGTCCGGAGGTCAGCAGCAAAGAGTAAGCATCGCCCGCGCGCTCATAAACGGCGGCGAAATCATACTTGCCGATGAACCCACAGGTGCGCTTGACAGTAAAAGCGGCGAAGTTGTCATGGATATCATTAAAGATTTACACAAAAAGGGTCATACTATCATTTTGGTAACTCATGACCAAAATATCGCTTCGTACGCAAACAGAATCATTGAGATAAAAGACGGAGAGATCATATCCGATACGACAAAAAGCGGCGCTGCATATAAGACGCAAAATACGGAAACGATAAAGAAAAAAAGCAGATTTAGTTACATGAGGTATCAGTTTTATGAGAGTTTTAAAATGTCGCTTAAAGCTGTTAAAACGCACAAAATGAGGTCTTTACTGACAACGCTTGGAATCATAATAGGCATAGCCTCCGTAGCTTCTATTGTTGCGCTCGGCAACGGTTCACAGGAGAAAATTATGTCAAGTCTAAACTCCATAGGTTCAAATACGATCATAATACTGCCCGGCGGCGGATTTGGCGATAAAGAGGCAAATAAGATAAAAACATTGAAGATAAGCGACACGGAGGTTCTTTCAAAACTTAGCTATGTTGACAGCGTCAGTCCAAATATAGCTGCGCAAGGCTTGATAGTCTATAAAAATCTGTCGCTGCTCTCTTCTTTAAGCGGCGTGAGCGCGGAATTTCTTGAGGTAAACAATAAAAAGCTGCAAAGCGGCAGGAGATTTAACGCTTCGGAAGTCAAAAGTGCGGCGGCGGTAGCGATCATAGACCAAAATACGCAAAAAGAGATTTTTGGCACTCGCGATGCGCTTGGAGAGATTATCATATTCAATAGACAGCCTTTGAGAATCATAGGAGTTATGGCAAAAGAGGACGAGTTCGGACCTGTCAATATGAATCTAAACATATACACCCCATACACTACGGCTATGTATAAGATAGTCGGAAATCAAGAGATAGCGGGTATAACGGTAAAGATTTCAGACGATATAAACTCACATCTGGCTGAAGACAATCTGGTAAAAGTTTTGAGCGCTCTTCATGGAAAGAAGGATTTTTTTACCATAAACAGCGACAGCGTACGAAAAATAGTTGAAGACGTAACCAATACTATGACGCTTTTAGTCTCTTCCATAGCCGTTATCGCACTTGTGGTAGGCGGTATAGGAGTTATGAATATCATGCTCGTATCCGTAACTGAGAGAACCAAAGAGATAGGCATCAGAATGGCTATCGGGGCTAAACGCAAAAATATACTTGAACAGTTTTTAACCGAAGCCGTTTTATTGTGCTTGATAGGCGGAGCTGTGGGGGTTTTATTGGCGGGACTATTTAGCTTTGCATTCAACAATCTTGTTGATGATTTTAATATGATTTTGTCTTTGAATGCCGTTTTGATAGCTCTGTTTTTTTCAATGGCGATAGGTATTGTATTTGGATACATGCCGGCGCGCAACGCATCAAACTTAAATCCGATAGACGCATTGGCAAGAGAATAGAGTATTTTACCCAAAAAGAGTAGGGCGGTTTTACAGCCACAAAGGCGTCTCGTCCATCTCGGGACTGCCTTGCAATAACTGGTGCGGTTTGTATGTTGCCTTATACGTCAAACTCGGGCACTCTTTTACAAAATAACCCAGATATATCCACTCAAGCTCTTCTCTTTGCGCCAGTAAAATCTGCTGATAAATAGAGTATTTGCCAAGCGAAAGTTTGGAGTAGTCGGGGTCGTAAAAAAAGTATATGGACGATATGCCGTTGTGTGTAAAATCTATCAAATCAACGGCTATCATTTTGCCTTCATGAAAGTATAAAATCTCTTTACCGAACTTATCAGATCCTGCCACATGCAGCTCAAAATAGTTTTTGGGAGTCAATTCGTAGTATTTCCAGCCCTTTTTAACACTCATGTATTGGTGATATTTCATATAAAGCTTCAAATGCATGTGTGTCAAAGAAGGCTCACATATAATCATTTTGGTATTATGATTTTTTTTCAAAACACGTTTTGCCGAACGGGAAAATTCAAATTTTTTTACATTTATGCGTAAATTTACACACTCTTTGCACTCTTTGCAGTTTGGTCTTGAAAAATAAAGACCAAATCTCCGCCAGCCGCGTTCAACCAATGCGCTGTTTAATGAAAACGAACAATTTAAAATATGCTTGTAGTGCATAGTACAAGTTTTGCTTTTTAGATAGGAACATTCATACGGAAGCGTTGAAAATTCTACTATTTGCTGCTCTTTCATGGCTTTATTTAAATATCCGCCTCTTTCATGAACTCTTTAAATTCTGCCTTAAGCCTGCTCTCTTTATCGCTTGCATTTGAAACCGCTTTATCTTTTTGACCCTTTTTTATATTTTCCTGCTGGAAGCCATTTTGCAGCTTTAATTTTTGCTTTAACTCTTTTAAGTCATCAAACATATCATTCATTTTTTTCCTTTTATACATTAAAGTATCTGAATTATATCAAATATAGAGGTAAAATTATGTAAATCAACCCTGTGAAATACTACTTTGCGCCAAAAACAGTGCGGCGGCGATAAGAGCTGCGCCGGTTATTTTATTTTGAATACGCATAAATTTACTGTTATTCATGCGTTTTTTGATAGCCTGACCAAGTGCGCCATAGCCACTCATCACCATAAAATCAACGCAAATCAAAGTAGTGCAGATGACTGCAAGCTGTATAAACTGGGGTTTGTCGGAAGATAAAAACTGCGGTATAAAAGCTAAAAGAAAAATAGTAGCTTTTGGATTGGTAAGATTTATAAGGCAGGCTTTACTAAATAAAGATGAGAATTTAAATATTTTTTCCGTACCTGTTTTTTCGCGCTTAAAATGAGCAGAAGAAGCGCGAAACTGCATGAAGCCAAGATATATAAGATATAAAACGCCAAACCATTTGACGATATTATAAAGCAGTGCGGATGCGGCTATAATACCGCCAAGTCCGATACAAACTATAATTATTTGTATCAAATATCCTGTTTGCAGACCGATTATGGCGGCGAATGAACGCTTAAAACCATAATTTAAAGCGCTGTTTACGGTCGTTATAGCGCCCGCGCCAGGAGAGATACTGATAATGAAAGATGCTATAAGCATCGTAAGCCATATGTGAAATTCCAAATTTATCCGCTTTATTTTTTGATTTTATCTTTTATAAACTCTTCGGTTACATTGGCTGCTTCTTTGAGTTTATTGCTGTCAAAATGGGTATAAATACGCGAAGTATTGAGGCTTGCGTGCCCCAAAGCTTCCTGTACAAGGACTATATCTTTTCTTCTGTGATAGAGCAGGGTGGCAAATGTATGTCTTAACATGTGAGCGCCGTTTTTCTCTTTTCTTATGCCGGCTATCGTCAGCATCTGCTCTACTATGCGGCTCACATAAGCTTGCGTTAGTCTGACGCCGTTTTTGTTGCAAAAAAGCAGCCCGTCTTTATTTGGCAAAGACGCTTTGATATGCTCTTTTAACTCGTTTTCTACCAACATCCGCTTTAGCATGACAACTCTGTATTTATTGCCTTTGCCTCTGATTCTTAAAACAAAACAATCCTTTTCTTCGCTGATATCGCGTATTTTAAGCCCCAAAGCCTCTGAAACGCGAATGCCTGTATATACGATAAATTTTACTATCAATCTGTTCCTCAAAGCAACGCTTTTAAAAGGGCAGTTGTCTATAGCTTCCAAAAAACGCTTCAATTCGTTTTCATTCATAAATTCGGGCAATTTTTCGCCTTTTTTGCCGACAATTCCGCCCCAATTTTTCAATTCTATATTATATACATGCGATTTACCTTCTTCTTCGTTTTGCTTATCAAGATACGAGAAAAAGGACAAAACAGCCATTCTGTGATTTTTCTTGCTGGCATCGCTAAGTCCACCTGTGCTGCTTGCCAAAAAGTCGCTTAAAAGCTCTTCGTCTATCTGTTTCATGGAGTAAAGCTTTTGAAAAATGAGCATATCGTACAGTTTTTTGAGTGGAGTAAAATATGTATTTATGCCTGTTAAGCCCGCATTTCTGGCACTTTTGACAAGTTCGTCAAGCTCATTTATGCTCTTTGTGGTTTTAGTCAGCTCCATGATCACATTTTGAAGGATTTTTGGGTCTCTAAGCTCTTTATTTGAGAGCGAATTTAGTTTTGCGCGTACAAAACGGCATACCCAAAAGAGCAGGGTGGAGTTAAAATCATCCTCGCAGTCTATCGGAAATTTCATATTTTTCCTTTTTTGTTTTTATTTTGAAAACTTTTGAAAAAAATTTTACCATATTTTTCTGTTTTGAATTCAAAAAGAGAGATAAAAAATAAATATGTAAATTTTTATGTATCTTTTTTGACTAAAAATATTATTTGTAAAACGGTGTGCATTTTTTGAGCAATTTGCCGTTTTTTACAAAATATAAAATATGTAAAATATAGCTGTAAGTACCTTTAAGCAGCGATTGTATTTAGAAGCAAAAAATGCTTCATGAAGAGGTATCAAATGAACGCTTTTGGAATTTTGACTCTATTTTTGTATTGAAAATTGCAGTTTTCAAACCTTTTTTTAGTTTGCGAACTGCAATTTTCAAACTAATTTATTTAAACTTGACAAGGAGTGCTTTTGGTAAAGTTTTACTCTCTTCCGTAGTTTTTTACTTTTTCAATTATGTTTTTTCGGAAAGTCAAAAAATATCTTTTTGCCCTCATTCGCCGATAAGGGATTTTTGCATAAAAAGAGACAGATTGCTAAAATCTATCTCTTTTGAATTTTAAAATTAGAATTAAAAGGGGAACAATTGGTTAAGAAGTTCTGTTAATTTCTCTTCGCCATTAACAAAATTTCCCTGATTTTCATAATACACTTCACCCTTTAAATAACCATCTTTGAAAATATTTATTGTTACATGTCTTAAAAAAGCTGCAAACCCATTAAAGCCCCAGTTGGCAACATATGTTGAAGTTATCGGACAAGAGACAACAGTCTCATTCGGCTCTAAAATCGTAATCGTATAACCTTTCCTTTCCATCACCTGTTGATAAACTTCTAAAAAATGTGGTCTTACTTTCGGGTTTTCAACGATACAAATTTCCTTGCTGCCCAGCGGCTCAACAGGAGTTACACGCTGAGTGGTTTTAGGCGGAACATACAAAGTGCATCCGCTTAAAATAAGACTGCCGCAAATAACCGATAAAATAATGTTTTTAGACATAAATACTACCTCTTTTGAATTTACTTGTTTTGTTTGGTAAATTATATATTTTTATCTTTATTTTTAAATTAATAATTATGTTTTTTCGGAAAGTCAAAAAATATCTTTTTGCCCTCATTTGCTGATATTGTGCCGAAAGTTTCCGTATCAAACTCCATACAAAAAATCCCGCATGTGGGGATATTGCCGATATGCGTACCGCTTAAACTTTCGCAAATTTCGGTAATCGTCGGATTGTGTCCTGTCATGAAAACTATTTTGTGGCTGTTGTCAATTTGACGGATAACTTCAAGATAAGTTTTTGGCGGAGTCAGATATAAATTTATATCGGTTACAACTGCTTTTTTCGGCAGTTTTAATCTGTCGGCGATGATTTTTACAGTGCTTAATGCTCTTTTTGCGGGCGATGAGATGATGATGTCGGGTTTTACTTTGTATTTTGCCAATCTTTCAGCCATGAACAGTGCGTTATTTTCGCCTCTTTTGTTTAATTTTCTATCAAAATCGTCGCATTCAACACTCCAGTCTGACTTGGCATGTCTTAAAAAATAGATAGTTTTCACCTATTTCTCCTTTTTAAAGCGCCCTATTTTTACAGCTTTATCTAAAAAATTTTCCTATCAGCCACCCTACTCCAAAACCTATCAGATGAGCGTACCATGCGATGTTCATGCCGATAAGCAGAGGTAAAAAAGAGATAAGCAGTATGGCGATGATGAGTCCTTGTCTGTTGAATGAGTCTTTTTGCGCTATCCAGCCGATAAGTACACATATAGCGCCTGATGCACCGACAACATTCATTTGATGATCCGTAAAAAAATAGATATACGCCAGTGTCAGCAGCGAAGTTACAATGCCGCCCGCATAATACAAAAGTACAAAAAACTTCTTTCCTCTTGCTTGTTCTATTAATGTGCCGAATTGAAACAAAACCGCCATATTCATAGCGAGATGCGCTAATCCGCCATGTACAAACATCGTACTCAAAGGCTGCCAGAGAAATCCTTCTAAAAAAAGCACGTTAAGTCCCAAAATGACAGATAAGTCGCTGTAGAGCATTTGGAGCAGGAATATGATTATGGTAAAACAGATAGTAAAAATCGTTACGCCGCCGTATAATTTACCGTTTTTAAGAAAATTCACTTAATTACCTTTTTTTATTTTGACTATAATGATACATAAAACAAACTTTTACTACAATGATAAACCAAAAACAAGGATTGATTTTATGGATTATTTAGAGATAGAAGGCGATAAAAAGTTAAAAGGCAGCGTAACGATTTCGGGAGCAAAAAATGCCGCCCTGCCCTTGCTTGCATGTACGCTTTTAAGTAAAACACCCGTTAATATCGGCAATGTTCCAAATGTGGCAGATGTCAAAACGCTTCTTCAACTGCTTGAAAATCTGGGAGCAAAACAAAAATTTGAAAATAATCAGGTTACGATAGATACAAGCGGAGTAAATTCTACATGTGCAAATTATGATATCGTGCGAAAAATGAGGGCTTCCATATTGACTTTAGGACCTTTGCTTGCGCGTTTCGGACATTGTGAAATTTCACTGCCGGGAGGCTGCGCTATAGGTCAGCGGCCGATTGATTTGCATTTAAAAGCGCTGGAACAGATGGGAGCTTTTATAGAGATAAAACAAGGATATGTTATAGCAAAAACAAAAAAAGCTCTCAAAGGCGCTAATATTATTTTTGATAAGATTACCGTAACGGGCAGTGAAAATATCATCATGGCAGCCGCGCTTGCAGACGGTACGACGATTTTGAGCAATGTGGCTAAAGAACCGGAAGTTGTGCAGCTTTGCGAAGTTTTGAGCAGAGGCGGCGTAACGATAAAAGGCACAGGCACGGATGAACTGCTGATAGAAGGAAGCGGCGGAAAACTGCTTGAACTTGACGATATCACGGTCATACCCGATAGAATTGAAGCGGGAACTTATCTTTGTGCGGGCGCTATTACAAATTCCGACATAACGCTAAAAAATGTCATAAGCGAACACTTGAAAGCTTTGATTGCAAAACTTACTTGCATGGGTTACCGTATAGAAAAAAGTGAAAATTCTATCAATATAAAACCCTCCGATGATATTTTGCCTGTTGATATTCAAACCGTAGAATATCCCGGATTTCCGACCGATATGCAGGCGCAATTCATGGCGCTTTGTACTCAAGCGAACGGCGCAAGCGTTATTGACGAAAGACTGTTTGAAAATCGCTTCATGCATGTAAGCGAACTTTTACGAATGGGCGCCGATATAAAATTATCAAGCCACACGGCTACAGTTTACGGTCCTACAAAACTAACAGGAGCCGATGTCATGGCAACGGATTTGAGAGCGAGTTCGGCTTTGGTTTTAGCCGC